>JAYGDB010000109.1:0-2257 GCA_046583095.1 Myxococcota bacterium
CTGCGTTGCGCCTACGCGCATCAGAGACCCCATCGAAGAGCCAGCCTCCACGCACCACCACGTCCGCGGCCGGGGGCTCGGGGCCGCCTGTGCCTGAAGCGCAAGCGACAACTACCGAGGCACACGTGAACAGCAAGACCAGCTGGACCTTCATGGGGAACCTCCACTCTCCGCCCGACGCAGGCTCAGGCAATAGCAAAGTCGGCGCAGGTCTTCGGGGGCGTGGCGCAACCCCGTTCTTCGTGCACGAGGGCGCGTTCGTAGCCCCGCGTCCGAGCCTCTCACGCGGAGCTGAGGGGACTGGGCGAGGGGCAGCGCCTAGACGCGCCGCCGCCTGAGGATCGCGCTCGTGAGTAGGATCGACGAGATCAGCAGAAAGGTTCCAGAAGGCGTCAGGGCTGGAACCGCGATGCTTCCACCGGGTGCAGAAGCCGGGTCGTTGGGATCCGATCCTGCACCCACCTCCTCGCCATCACTAAAACCATCTCCGTCCGTGTCCGGGTCCAGCGGGTCGGTTCCCGTGTCCAGGGCGCTGACGAAGATGCCGGTATTCGTCTCGACCAGATCGCTCAGGCTGTCTCCGTCATCGTCGGGATCGCCAGCGTTGCACAGCAGATCGCTGTCGGTGTCGGTCCCGTCGTTGGCGGGAGTGTTGTCGGGCAGTGCCCCGAAGCCGTCGACGCCGATCGCGCAGTCGTCACAGCTGTCCGCATCGGCATCGGCGCAGACAGCGGGATCCAGAGCATCGAGGTCCGAGCCGTCGGCGATGCCGTCGTTGTCGTCGTCCGTATCCGTGTCATTGCACAGCCCGTCGGCATCCGTGTCACCGCTGGTGTCGTCTCCAGTGCAGAGGTCAACGGAATCGCAGGAACCGTCGCCATCGGAGTCGTTGCTTGCATCGAAAATGCAGGCATCGCACACATCCCCAATCCCATCTGAGTCCTGGTCCAGTTGGTCTGGGTTCGAATCGGTGGGGCAGTTATCCACATCGTCACAGACTTCGTCCCCGTCGCCGTCACCGCCGGGGCAGGCGGGGGGAGCGTCGCTGATCAGGAAGTCCGCGAGCACGCCGCGGTGATCGGAGACCCAGGGGCTCACCACCAGATCGGCGTTGACGGCGCTCTCGCCGACGATCTGCGCATCCGTGACCGCGACGTCGTTGCCCGCGAAGTAGATCATGTCGATGCGATCGTGCACTTCGTTTACGCCAGGCTCGGGCGTCCAGGTCTCGCCGGGGTCGCCGACCTCGTCGGGTCGCACCACCCGGAAGGCGTCGAGCAGGCCGGCCGACTCGGCGTCTCCCGACGTCGGCCAGTCGACGGCGCCAAAGCCCAGGTTCAGGCCCGCGTTCGCCGCGGCCTGGGTCCAGTCGAGATGCGACGGCTCGTTGAAGTCGCCCACCAGGAAGACGGGGTCGCCGCTCGACAGCGGGGCGCTCATCTGGGACAGCACGCTCGCCATTCCCGCTCCGCGCGTGGCGGTCGCGTCGGCGATGGCCTCGGCCTCCGTGTTGATCAGGCCGTCGCTGATGTCGTAGGGCTGGTAGGGGAAGGGCTCCAGATGCACGTCGAAGACGTAGGCGAAGCTACCCGGGGCGAGCTCGATCTTCACGCCGTCGGCGTAGGTCTCGACGATGGGGAAGCGGCTCAGCACGGCGGTGTCGAGCGAGTTGAGATTGGCCGCGGTGCCCGCGAACTCGTGGTAGTGATAGCCGAGGGCCGCCGCGTCGGATGCCTCGAAGCCTCCGAAGAAGAAGACGGAGCGTTCCTGGAGTCCCACGATGTCAGCGTCTACCTGCTGGATCACGTTCGAGGTGTCCGACGCGGAGTTGAAAACCTCGGCGTTGTAGGTGAAGACCGAGACGGTCGTCTCGGCCGCCAGGGCGAGGGCGGGGACGAGCCAGCATGCGGCACTTGCGAGCGTGAGGAGGCAGCGCATAGGCGGTGTTAGTTGTACGCAAGCACCGTGCCGTGGGACAGACTGCTGAAATTTCAATGTTTTCACCAAGTTGCGCGAATGCGGCTTGGCTTCTGACGGAAAGCCTTTTCCTTTTTCTGCGAGCGCTTCTCCCCCGTAGCGGGTAGCCGCACGAATCGAAACGGTTCTGAGCGTAGCCGCGTGAACTGTCACAAAGCCCTGAGAGGCTTTTCGGTGTAGCGGCGCTGGTATCGACAATCGGACTCTGCGTACACGGGTTCGCAACGAGGTCCGCGAAACGCGATTCACCGGAGAACGGCGCGGTGAGAGGATAGGACGA
>JAYGDB010000127.1:0-19678 GCA_046583095.1 Myxococcota bacterium
GAGGAGAGGTCGACCCATTGGCCCTCGCCCGTGCGGGCGCGGTGATAGAGAGCCAGCATGACCGCCATCGCCTGGTAGTAGGCGGCGGTGTGGTCCATATAGGAGTAGCCCCAGCCTGCCGAGGGCAGGCCCGGAAGCCCCGAGTTGAAGGTGAGCCCCGCGACGGCCTGCACACTGGGTCCCCAGGTCTTGAATGCTCGGTACGGGCTCTTGTGGCCGAAGCCGCAGTTCGAGACGTAGATGATGTCCGGCTTCAACTCCTTGAGTTGCTCGTAGCCAAACCCCAGGCGATCCATCACGCCGAAGGCAAAGTTCTCGCTGACGACGTCCGAGCGCTTCACGATCTCGGCCAGGATCTGCTTGCCCTTGTCGGTGCGGAGATTCAGCGTGACGCCGAGCTTCTCGACGTTGTGGTTGTTGAACGAGCCCGAGAGATCGCTCCCGCGGCGCTTGTCGATGAAGGGACCGATGTTCCGCAGGATGTCCCAGCGTCCCTCGTTCACCGGGTCCTCGATGCGGATCACCTGCGCGCCGAAGGCCGCCAGAAAGCGCGTGGCCCCGGCGCCGGCGAGCTGACCGGTGAAATCGCAGATCCGGACGTTGCCGAGGGCCTTCATCTGCGGGGCCTGAAGTGGACGAGGGTGACCCGTTCTCCGGCCTGGCCCGGATCGAGATGTTCGTCGATCGCCGGGTCGCGCCCGAACCGGTCGATCGTGAGCGCATGCACCTGGCCGCGCTGGGGGGCAGCAGTCGGCATCCGGCGAGGGTGGGGGAGACCGCTTCGACCCGCCAGCCTTGCGTCCGGCCCCCCGATTCCAAACCCTCTCGGCATGAGGGAGGAAGCGGACAACGCCATCCAGGCCGCCTTGGCATGTTATCCGGTGCTGGAGGCCCCCCGGGCGAGCCGCATCCCGACTGGACTCATCCACGAGACCTGGCGCGTCGAGGACCGCGAGCGGGGCTACGTGTTGCAACGGCTGAATCCGATCTTCTCCCTGGGCGTGCACGAGAACATCGAGGCGGTGACTTTTCGGCTGGCGGAGCGGGGCGTCGAGACGCCCCGTCTGTGCCGGACGCGAGACGGCTCACTGTTCGTCGATCTGGGCGAGGCGCGCGGCCGCTTCCGCCTGATGACCGAGGTCCAGGGTCGAGCTTTCAACGCCTGCCCTTCGCCGGCGCACGCGGCCTCGGCGGGGCGCCTGGTCGCTCGCTTCCACACTGCCCTCGACGGACTCGACCACGACTTCGCGCCGCTGGGCTTCGTGTTCCACGATACCGCTCGTCACTTCGAGGATCTGGACCTGGCGATCGAGACGCATCGCGACCACCGGATGCACCGCGAGGTGGTGGCCTTGGCGAAGCGCCTCCACGAGGTGAGGGCCGGCTGGGTTCCACTGGACGGCGTCCCGGATCGGGTCGTTCACCTGGATCTGAAGTTCAACAATCTCCTCCTCGACGACGCCGGAGAGGCCCGCTGCCTGATCGATCTCGACACCCTGTCCCGCGCGCCTCTGTGGGTGGAGCTCGGTGACGCCTGGCGGTCCTGGTGCAACCGACGCCAGGAGCACGAGCCAGAGGCCGAGCTCGATGTCGCCGTCTTCGAGGCGTCCGCGGCCGCCTGGCGGGAGGCGGTCGTACTCGATCTGGGCGCGGCGGAGATCGTGAGCCTGGCCCACGGAATCGAGCGGCTCAGCATCGAGCTGGCTGCGCGTTTCGCGACCGACGTCCTCGACGAGAGCTATTTCGGGTGGAATCCCGACCGCTTCGGATCCGCCGCCGAGCACAACTTGAGTCGTGCGCGCGGCCAGATCTCACTCCACGATCAGGCGCGGGAGACCCGGGACGACCGGCTGCGCTTCTTGAGCGCCTGACTGGCGGACGCCGGGAATTCCGTCAAGCTTCCCCGGTGTCGCAAGAGCTCGTTGCCTGTGACGACTGCGATCTCGTCCACCGGATTGGCGTTCACGCCCAGGGGACGTCCGGGCGCTGTAGCCGCTGCGGTGCGCTCCTCTTCCACGCCAAGAGGAACAGCATCGAGCGCAGCCTGGCACTTACGATTGCCGGGATCGTCCTCTACGTGGTCGCGAACTCCTTCCCCTTCCTGTCGTTCGAGATGCAGGGACGGATCACCGAGACGACCCTCGTGAGCGGAATCCAGGAGCTCTGGGGTGAGAACATGTTCTCGATCTCGGGGCTCGTCTTCCTGACGGCCGTGCTCGCTCCGGGCGTGCAGCTGGCGCTGCTCGCCTACGTGTTGGTGCCGCTTCGCTTCGATCGGACGCCCTGGAACGTCCATCTCGCCCTGCGGCTGCTCGCGCGCCTCCGGCCCTGGAGCATGCTGGAGGTCTTCTTGATCGGGATCCTCGTCGCGCTCGTGAAGCTGGGGGACATGGCCGAGATCGTCCCGGGGCTCGCGATCTGGTCCCTCGCGGTGCTGATTGTCGTGCTCGCATGGATCACGGTTGCCCTCGACGAGCGCGCGGTATGGCACCGCGTTCCGGTGGCTTCCTCGTGAGCGCCGCCCGGACCGCCCGCTCCCAGGGGATGGCGGGCTGCCACGCTTGCGGGCTGCTGGTGCAGCTGTCGTCGGATTCCGCCGGCGGCGCGACCTGTCCCCGCTGCCGGGCCAGTCTCCACAGTCGGAAGGTCGACAGCGTTCGGCGCTGCTGGGCCTTCCTCTTGGCTGCTGCTGTCCTCTACATCCCAGCCAACGTTCTGCCCATCATGACCACGGAGTCTCTGGGCTTCACGCAGCCGGATACGATCATGAGCGGCATCCTCTTCCTGCTCGAGGACGAGTGGCCGCTGGCGCTGGTCGTCTTCGTCGCCAGTGTCGTGGTGCCGCTGCTCAAACTCGTGGTTCTGAGCTATCTCCTCTACTCGGTACAGTCCGGGTCCCGTTGGCGCGCCGTGGATCGGACGCGCCTGTACCGCATCGCGGAGGCGATCGGACGCTGGTCGATGGTTGATATCTACGTCGTCTCGATCCTGGTCGCACTGGTTCGCCTCGATCAGCTCGCGAGCGTCGATGCCGAGGTAGGCGTGGTCTTTTTCGGGGCCGTGGTCGTGCTCACGATCTTCGCTGCGCAGAGCTTCGACCCCCGGTTGATCTGGGATCGGATGGAAGAAGGAAATGGCTGAAGACAGCAACGCGAACGAAGCGGGTCGGGTTGTTCCGCAGGCGGTCCTTCGCGAAGGGAGAGGGATCTCGCTGATCTGGGTGATTCCGCTCGTCGCCATCGTGATCGCCGGCTGGATCGCATTCCGCGCGATCTCCGAGCAGGGGCCTTTGGTGACGATCGAGTTCGAATCCGCAGAAGGGCTCGAGGCCGGCACGACGAAAGTCGCCTACAAGGACCTGCAGGTCGGCCGGGTCAAGGAGATCACCCTGGCCGACGATCTCTCCCACGTGATCGTCTCGGCGGAGTTGGTGCCGGGTGCCGAGAACTACCTCACCCAGAACACGCGCTTCTGGGTGGTGCGTCCACTGATAACCGCCGGCCGCATCACGGGGCTCTCGACATTGGTCTCGGGCGCCTACGTCGCGATCGACCCGGTTCGGGAGGGGGAGCCCCAGGACCACTTCGTGGGGCTCGAGACGCCTCCGGTCGTCACGACCTCCGAGGCGGGACGCGTCTTCAGCCTTCGCTCGACGGAGCTGGGATCCATCGACGTCGGCACCCCGATCTATTACCGCCAGCTGCAGGTGGGTGAGGTGGCTGCCTTCGAAATGGACCCGAGCGGGCAGTTCATCACCACCCAGGTGTTCATCCGAGATCCCTACGACGCCCGAGTCATGTCGAACACTCGCTTCTGGAACGCCAGTGGCATCGACATCACGATCGACTCCGAGGGCGTTCGCGTGCAGTCGGCCTCCGTGGTCTCGATGCTGATTGGGGGTATCGAGTTCGATGCGGTGGATCCGACGGACCCGGGAGTCGATGTCGAGGAGCACGCGGAGTTCGTCCTCTTCGGGAACCGGCGCGAAGCCGAGCAGCCCGCCTATACGATTCGGACTCGCTACCTGCTTCACTTCCCCCACTCGGTGCAGGGGCTCGTCCCCGGGTCGCCGGTAGTGTTCCGCGGGATCCGCATCGGCCGGGTGGTGGATGTGAAGCTCGAACTCGACGCGAGCAACTACCAGATCCGCGTGCCGGTCGTGATCGAGATCGAGCCACAGCGGATCGAAATCTCGGATTTCGAAGACATCGACGCCCACGGGCGCATCGAGCGGCTGGTCGCCAATGGGCTGCGCGCCCGGCTCGGGAGCGTGAACCTCCTGACAGGAGGGCTCCAGGTCGAGTTCGACGTGCATCCCGACGTTGTCCCCGACCGCATTCTCCTCGGTGGACGCTATCCCGAGCTGCCGACGATGCCAGCGCCTCTCAACGAGATCACCGCCAGCCTCTCGGGTGTGCTGGCGAAGGTTGAGCGCATGCCCCTCGAGCAGATCGGCGTCGATCTGCAGCGCTCCCTGGAAGAACTGCGGGACATGCTGCGCGAGATCAAGACCCTGGCCAGCGGATTCAACAAGGACGTCATGCCGTCGCTGGCCCGGACGCTCCAGCGCCTCGACACCACCGTCGCATCGCTCGAGAACATGATCGGCGCGGACGCACCGCTTCCGATCGAGCTGAGGAAGGCGCTGGAGGACGTCGGCGATGCGGCGCGCTCGGTGCGGGTGCTCGCCGACTACCTGGAGCAGCACCCCGAAGCCCTGATTCGGGGCAAGCGATGAGACGCGCGCTGTTGTTGTGTGTGCTGGCCGCTTCGGCGGTGTCGGGCTGTCTCGGTGTGAGTCCGACTCCGCGCTTCTACGCGCTGCAGCCGATCGAAATGGAGGCGGCCGGTGCCGGCGATCTCGCCCTCTCCGTGGGGCCTCTGCACATGCCGCGCTACCTGCAGACCCCGCAGATCGTCACCCGCAGAGGCGAGTCGCGGGTCGAGTACGCAGAGCTCCACCGCTGGGCGGGAAGTCTCGAGTCCGAGTGCCTCCGCGTGATCGGAGAGAACCTCGCCCTGCTGCTCGGAAGTCAGCGCGTGGTCGTCTATCCGCTCGCCGGTCCGTTTCCGTTGAAGTACCGGGTGCGGTTCGACCTCGAGCGCTTCGATGGACGCCTGGGCGACGTCGTCGCGATGCGGGTGCGCTGGGTCGTCGTGGACGTGAATCGAGGCGGGGTGCTCGCGGTCGGGCTCTCGAACCTGTCTGCCCCGGTCGCTTCGAGGAGCGTCGACGATCTCGTGGGGGCTCACAGCAAGGTCCTCGAAGACCTGAGCCGCGAGATCGCCGGCCGAATCGCGGAGCTGGAGTCGGGCTCGGAGTCGTAGCTCCGCGCGGTCTACGGCTGCGTTTCGCTGGCTAGGGCAGGCTCATCGCGCAGCCGTCGGCGCGGGGATCGCTACCGCCCCACAACACGCCGTCCGGGTCGCGACGAATGATCTGCCCGCGGCCGAACGAGATCCGCTCCCAGCCGCCTGCGACCTGCAGTGAGTGGCCTCGACGTTGGAGCTCGGCAACGGTCTCCACCGCAACCGCGTCCTCGATGCCCACCGTGCCGCCGGCCGTCCCGTCGCTGATGTTGAAGCGCGGACGGTCGAGTGCGCCCTGTGGATCGAGACCGTCGTCGAGCATGGCCACCACGACCTGCAGGTGTCCCTGGGGTTGGGTGTAGCCGCCCATCACGCCGAACGGGCCGTAGAGAGTGCCGTCCTCCCGAGTGATCAGGCCCGGGATGATCGTGTGATAGGGCCGCTTGCGGGGAGCCACGACGTTCGGGTGCTCGGGATCGAGGCTGAAGTTGTGCCCGCGGTTCTGCAGGCTGAAGCCCCAACCTTCGGGCACGAGACCGGTTCCGAAGCCCATGTAGTTGCTGTTGATGAACGAGCACGCGTTCCCGTCTCCGTCGACGCACGCGAACTGCACCGTGTCCGAGCTGGCGAACGGTGTGCCACGACGGGCATCGAGGTTCGCCCGGCCGAGGTCGATCTGCTTGCGGCGGACGTCCGCATAGGCGTCGGAGAGGAGTTCGTCGACCGGGATCTTGGATGCCTCCGGATCCGCGATGAACTCGCGCGCATCGGCGAAGGCGAGGCGCATGGCCTCGATCAGGAGATGAAAGCGATCGGCGCCCAGCGGATCCTGGGCGCCGAGGTCGAAGCCCCGGACGAGGTTCAGTGCGAGTAGCGCGGCCAGCCCCTGCCCATTGGGCGGGCACTCCCAGATGCGGTGCCCGCGGTACTCGGTCGAGATGGGGTCGACCCAGGTCGATCGGTGCTCGGCGAGGTCGCTCTCTTCGATGACGCCGCCATGCTCCTGTACGACGGCCGCGATCGCTGCGGCGATCTCTCCCCGGTAGAACGCTTCGGTGCCACCCTCCGCGACTCTGCGGAAGGTTCTGCCCAGGGTCGGGTTTCGGAAGATCTCGCCGGCGTTCGGGGCACGCCCGTCGAGCAGCAACTCGGCGCCGCCCGGACAGCGTGAGAGTTGGCGCTCAACCGCGCTGCGCCAGAGTCCGGCCGTCATGGGTGCGACCGGGTAGCCGTCTTCGGCGAGTTCGATCGCCGGGGTGAGCACGTCCGAGAGAGACAGCCGCCCGTGTCGTTCGAGCATGTCCGACCAACCCGCGCACGCACCCGGAACCGTCACCGTATGCGCGTCGAAGGGAGGAAGCCGGTCGCCGTAGCCCACCTCCCGCAGTCTCACGAGGTCGAGACGCGCCGGGGCGCGGCCGGATCCGTTCAGGGCCGTGACGTGACGGGTGGTCGCGTCGAAGAAGAGGCCGAAGCAGTCGCCGCCGATGCCCGTGCTGCCGGGTTCCGTCACGTTGAGTGCGGCGGCGGTGGCGATGGCGGCATCGGCTGCGTTGCCTCCCTCGCGCAGGATGCGGAGGCCGGCGGCCGTCGCGAGCGGTTGACTCGATGCGACCATTCCGGCCCGTCCGAGCACGGCGGATCGTCTCGACGAGAACGTCGGTACCCAGCGTCGTTCAGCCATTCGCGTGCTTCGGCCTGCCCTTGTTTGGCTCGAAGCGAGTCTAACTCGCGCGCTAAGCTCGCGACCGACCCGGTCTCGGGTCTAGAGGAGACGTCGTGTTCACCGAGCTGGTGGGGATCGTGGCGCCGATCTACATCGCCATCGGGCTCGGATTCGCGTGGGGGCGAAGCGGACGTCACTGGGACCGCGAGCTGATCACCGAGCTGGTGATGACCGTCGGCGCCCCCTGCCTCGTCTTCTCGAGCCTGGTGGGCATGCAGGTCGCTCCGGCTGCCATGGCAGAGATGGCGCTCGCGGCCGTCGCGGCCCTCGCGACCTTTGGGGTGCTCGGCGCCGCCGTACTGAAGCTGTCGGGTCTGTCGATCCCCACCTTCCTCGCGCCCCTCGTCTTCCCGAACGCCGGCAACATGGGGCTCCCGGTCTGCCTGTTCGCGTTCGGTCCCGAAGGGCTGGCCCTGGGGATCTGCTTCTTCGCGGTGGCGGCCTTCGGGCAGTACAGCGCCGGGGTCTGGATCTGGAGCGGGCACATCTCGGCGGGTGAACTGCTGCGGACTCCGCTCACCTGGAGCGTGGTGCTTGCGGCGGTCATCGTGGCGTTCGAGGCGCCGGTGCCCGGCTGGCTCCTGCGCACCACCGAGATGCTGGGCGGGCTGACGATTCCGCTGATGCAGTTCTCGCTGGGTGTGAGCCTGGTGGGGCTCGAGATTGCGAAGCTGCCGCGCTCGGTGGCGCTGTCGCTGCTGCGTCTGGGCGGCGGCCTGGCGGTGGGCTGGACACTCGCCGAACTGTTCGGCTTGACGGGCGCCGCGCGCGGCGTTCTGATCCTCGACTGTTCGATGCCCGTGGCGGTGTTGAACTACCTGCTGGCCGAGAAGTACGAGAGATCTCCGAGCGAGGTCGCGAGCCTCGTGCTGCTCTCGACCCTGATCTCGCTGTTGACGCTACCGCTGATCCTGGCCTGGGTGCTCTAGTCAGCCGCCCGAGACGGCGACTTCCGCTCCGGGGCCCGGCGGGCGATCGCTGAGCCGATCGTCGAGGTAGCCCTCGGGAAGGGTGACCTTCTGTCGGCCGGCCCGCTTGCCTCGCTTCATGCGCATGGCTTCGGGAGGGAAGGGCATGTTCGGGTCGGCGGTCGCGAGTGCTGCTTCCAAGTCGTCGAGCGTGTTCACCTGGATCAGCCGGCTGCGGAGCTTCGGGCTTCCCGGGAATCCCTTCGTGTACCAGGTGGCCTGCTTGCGGAACGAGCGGAGGCCGGTCTGCTCACCGAACCAGTCGGCGAGCAGGCTCGCGTGTTTCATCATGATCCGGGCAATCTCGCCGAAGTGCGGCGGCGGTCCGGGCGTGCGGCCTTCGAAGACGTCCACCAGGTCGCGGAAGAGCCACGGCCGCCCCAGGCATCCGCGACCGACGACGACGCCGTCGCAGCCCGTCTGCCGCATCATGCGCAGCGCGTCCCCCGCTTCCCAGATGTCTCCGTTTCCGTAGACCGGGATCGTCTTGACTGCCTGTTTGAGCTCGCCGATCGCGTTCCAGTCCGCCTCGCCGTCGTAGAGCTGTGCGGCCGAGCGTGCGTGAAGCGCCACGGCCACGCAGCCTTCCTCTTCGCCCACGTGGCCGGCGTCGAGGAAGGTCGAGACATCGTCGTCGATACCCAGGCGGAACTTGATGGTGACGGGCACGTCGCCGGCGTGCTCCACCGCGGCGCGTACGATCCGCGCCAGCAACCGAGGTCGAGCCGGGATCGCTGCGCCGCCGCCCCTCCGGGTGACCTTGCGGACCGGGCAGCCGAAGTTCATGTCTATGTGATCGACCCGGTTCTCGCCCACCAGCCACGAGACCGCCTGGCCGACGTAGTGGGGATCCGTGCCGTAGAGCTGAAGGCTCCGCGGCTCCTCCTCGGGGTTGAAGCCGGAGAGCTTCAGGGTCTTCGTGTTCCGCTCGACCAGCGCCCGCGCGGTGATCATCTCGCTGACGAAGAGGCCGGCCCCGAACTGCCGGCACAGCGCCCGGAAGGGATAGTTCGTGATGCCAGCCATCGGGGCGAGGACCACCGGCGGCCAGACGGGCAACGGCCCGATCGAGGTGGGCGCGAACTCGCCCGGTCGTGCCGGCGGCACGTCGCGGTTTTGATCGCTCACGTACTCGAGTGCAGACATCCAGTGCGACGTTATCAGGCGACGGCGGACAGCGCGCGGATCAGCCCGTCGTCGACCCAGCGGGCCAGCCAGGCGGCGGCGAGAGAGGGGGCCTCGTCTTCGCCGGCGTCCTCCGCCGCCGCGACGCACAGGGAGCCGAAGTCGGCCCCGAGCTCCGCCAGACGCAACGCATGGCCCTCGAGCCCGTCGAGCTCCCGATGGACGACTCGCTCGTCGTGGCGCCACAGGCAGAGGGCCGTGGGCTCTAAATCGATGTCCGGTAGAGCCTGCTCTTCGCGTTGGGCCGTTCGAAGCCGCTGTACGGGCCAGTCGAGCTGGAGCAGCCGGACCGACGGGCGCAGCCGGATCGGCAGCGCATCCCAGTCTTCGGCAGCTACGGCCGCGAGGTCTTCCCGTCGAGCGGCCTGGCTGTCGGTCGCATCGAAGACGGCCTCCGTCGCCCATTCGTAGGCGGCGAGATCTGCGGCGAACGGACACGCGCTGCGAAGGCTCGCGGTCGCGTCGTGCCCCGCCAGGAAGCCCGGGAGGCGCTCGCCGATCCAGCGCAGGGACGGGCTCTCCGAGGGATGCACCGCGAGGTAGGAGGTCACCAGATCGTGGAAGTCTGTCTCGCCGACCGCACCCGCGAGGGTGGGGAAGTCCTGCGCGAGAACGTCGTGGATCCGGTAGAAGTACGCGTTGGCGTATACGTCGAGTCGGTCTTCGGCCGCGAGCCGCTCGTCGCTCTTGATCAGCGTCTCGAGGGGTGGGGCTTGGGGCGGCTCCTGCTGGAGCGCCGCGCGGACGCCCTCGGGCCATGCGATGAGTCGCCACAAGCGCTGCTGGATCTCTGCGAGGCTCACAGCTTCTCCAGGGTCTTTCGCGCCCGGTCCACCTCTTCGAGCAGGCGCGAGAACGGAGGAATCTGATCGTCCCACTCGATCGAGGTCGAGACGGGACCCAAGCGCCGCAGCGTGTACTCGTAGAGGTCCCACACCTCATCGCGCACGGGATGGTCGTGGGTGTCGATCAAGAGCGGTGGAGACTCGCTGTGTCCGGCGAGGTGGATGTGGAAGACCCTCTCGGGCGGGATCGCGTCGATGTACTCGGTGGCATCGAAACCGTGGTTGTGGGCGCTGACGAAGACGTTGTTGACATCGAGCAGGATCCCGCAGTCGGCTTCTTCCGCGACGTGCACCAGGAACGCCCACTCGCTCATCGCGTCCGTGGCGAAGCTCATGTACGAGGAGACGTTCTCGAGGGCGATGCGTCGTGCGAGCCGGTCCTGCACGGCGCGTACCCGGGACGCGACGTGGCGAATCGCTTCCTCGGTGTAGGGCAGCGGGATCAGATCGTGGAGCGGGTGGCGGGAGACGCCCGTCCAGCACAGGTGGTCGGAGATCCACTGTGGCTGGGTGCGCTCCGCGAGTCCTGCGAGTTCGTCCAGGTACTTCGCGTCGAGCGAATCGACAGAGCCGATGTTGAGGGAGACGCCGTGCATCACCACCGGCCGCTCGGAGCACACGGCTTCGAGCATCCGGAGCGGCTTGCCCCCCGGCACCATGAAGTTCTCGCTGAGGATCTCGAACCAATCGACGCCGAGTGTGCCCTCGCGCACGCGCTCGAAGATCTCGGCGTAGTGGACGGGTCGGAGGCCGACACCGACGCCGAGGAAGGGCGCCTCGTCGGGTCGTTTCGAAGGGGGGGGCTGCAAGGGGGGGCGCAACAGGCGCGGGCGCTGGGAAGCGGCCGCGCCTGTTCGAGCGAACTCCTAGGAGCCCATCTCGGCCGTGGCCTTCTCGCACTCCTCGGCGCTCATCTTCTTCCAGCCCTTGCCCTTGCACTCGTTCTGGCCCGAGCAACCGTGGCCGGGGTTCGAGCAGTCTGTCTGGCCCTTGCAGGCGTTGACGCCCTTGCAGTGAACTGTCTCGCCCTTCTCGTGGTGGCCTGCGCTCGCGGTGTCGGGCGTCGCGCTGACGCCCGCGGTGAATAGTGCCGCGGCCGCAGCCGCGAGCACAGCTCTCTTTGCGTTCATGGGGTTCGTTTCCTTTTGGACGCTGCAGGAAGTCTCTCTCGTTGCGGGAGTTCCGGGTCGCGACGCGTCCGAGCGACTCCCGGTTACCCCGCACTGACCGAGTTTGATGCGGAATATCAGGCGCGATTGCAACCGCAAACCATCCGGGACTGGAAAGTTCTGCTGGTTAGGGTATTTACCCCGACCTGGGGTGAGCGGCGTGCAGGCCGATTCGAGTCAGAGAAGGCGTTTCGTGGCGGTGGTGGGCGTGGGGCTCGCCGTCGTCGATCACCTGCTCGTGGTGGAGGACGCGGAGCCCGGGGCCCAGCGGGCCCGGTATCACGAGCGGGCCGTTTCGGCGGGTGGCATGGTGGCGACCGCGCTCGCGCAGGCGGCAGCGCTCGGTTGTCCGAGTCAGATCGTGTCGGTAGTGGGAGACGATGCCGAGGGACGCTTCTTGGCTCGGGAGCTGCGTGGGGTCGGAGTCTCCACGCGCGGCCTGCTTCGACGTGCGGCGTGTCCGACCTCTGTCGCGGTCGTGCTGGTGAGTGCGAAGAGCGGTGAGCGTCGCTTCCTGGTCCCGGACCGGCGGGCGATCGAGCGGCGTGCGCCCCGCTTCGATCTTTCCTCGATCCGGAAGCACAGCCTGCTGCTCGTGGACGGTCACTATCCCGCCCAGGCCCTGCGTGCCGTGCGGCAGGCTCGCCGAGTGGGGGCGGTGGTGATCGGCGACTTCGCGGATTCGCGTCCCGCCTATCACGCCCTGCTGCCGTATGTCGATTATCCGATCGTGCCCGTCGAGTTCGGCCGTAGCTGGGGGAAGGGAGCCGCTCGAGAGACCCTCTTTGCGCTCCGTGACGAGTACGGGGGGCGGCCGGTCGTGACCGAGGGCCGCCGCGGCGCGCTGGCTCTGCTGGACGGGCGGCCGCGCCGGATCCCCGCTCCGCGCGTGAAGGTGCGTGACACGACCGGCGCCGGGGATGTCTTCCACGGCGCCTTCGCGGCGGGGCTCTATCACGGCCTCGATGAGCTTCTGGCGCTGCGCGTCGCAGCTAGCGCGGCGGCGGCGAATTGCACGGCGCTCGGCGGGCAGTCGCGACTCATGACCCGAGCCGAGATGCGCCGCGAGACCCGTCGGCGTCGGGTCGCCTGAGGAGGCCGGATGGCGAGCGGAGAGACGAGCCGGAAGGACGGGAAGAAGGTCGCCTACGACGAAAAGGCGATTCAGACCCTCGACGCCCTCGAGCACATCCGGCTCCGCACCGGCATGTACATCGGCCGTCGCGGGAACGGCAGCCACCCGCTCGACGGCATCTACGTGATGCTCAAGGAGGTGATCGACAACTCGATCGACGAGTTCATCATGGGCGCTGGAAAGCGCATCGAGATCGATCGCGAGGGCGAGTCCGTCTCGGTGCGCGACTACGGCCGCGGCATTCCGCTAGGCAAGCTCGTCGACTGCGTCAGCCAGATCAACACGGGTGGCAAGTACAACGACGACGTCTTCCAGTTCTCCGTCGGCCTGAACGGCATCGGCACGAAGGCCGTGAATGCCCTGGCCGCGCAATTCGAGGCGGTGAGTTGGCGGGACGGAAAGCTCCGGCGCGTGTCCTTCGAGCGGGGAAAGTTGCAATCCGACAAGAAGGGCAAGCAGGCCGACGCCCCCGACGGCACCTGGGTCCGCTTCACGCCGGATCCCGAGATCTTCGGGTCCTACGAGTGGAACGAGGAGTTCATCGAGCACCGGCTCCGCTACTACGCCTTCCTGAACCGGGGCGTCGCACTCGTCTACAACGGCAAGAAGTTCCAGAGCAGCCGTGGCCTGGCCGATCTGCTGGATCACGAAATAGGCGAGGACACCCCCCTCTACGAGGCGATCCACTGCAACAGCGACCGCCTGGAGTTCGCCTTCACCCACACGAACAACTATGGCGAGAGCTACTTTGCATTCGTCAACGGTCAATACACGAACGATGGCGGTACGCACCAGTCGGCCTTCCGCGAGGGCATCCTCAAGGGCATCAACGAATTCGCGAAGAAGAATTACGCGGGTGAGGACATCCGAGACGGGATCGTCGGTGCCATCGCGATCAAGCTGCAGGACCCCATCTTCGAGAGCCAGACGAAGAACAAGCTCGGCTCCGCCGAGGTGCGTCCCTGGATCGTCCCCGAGGTGCGACAGGCCGTGATGCGCTGGCTTCACAAGAACCCGGAAGATGCAACGGCGCTGCTCGAGAAGGTGACGACGAACGAGCGCATCCGGAAGGAGTTGGCGTCGATCAAGAAGGAGGCCCGGGAGCGCGCCAAGAAGGTCGCGATCCGGATTCCGAAACTCACCGATTGCAAGGTGCACTTCGACGACGCACGCGGCGATCGCCGGGACGAGTCGACGATCTTCCTGGCGGAGGGCGACTCGGCGGCTGGGGTGATGGTCCCCTGCCGGGACGTCCAGACCCAGGCGATCTTCTCCCTCAAGGGCAAGCCACTCAACTGCCACGGGCTCAAGCGCGACGCCATCTACAAGAACGAAGAGCTCTACAACGTCATGCGCGCTCTCGGGATCGAGGACGGCATCGAGGCGCTTCGTTACAACCGGGTCGTGCTTGCAACCGATGCCGACGTCGACGGCATGCACATCCGCAACCTGCTCCTCACCTACTTCCTGCGCTATTTCGAGGAACTCGTCGTCAAGGGCCATCTCTACATTCTCGAGACGCCGCTCTTCCGGGTTCGCAACAAGAAGGAGACGCGGTACTGCTACAGCGAGGCCGAGCGGGATGCGGCCATGGAGAAGATCCGGGGCTCTGAGATCACCCGCTTCAAGGGCCTCGGAGAGATCAGTCCCCAGGAGTTCGGGCAATTCATCGGTGAAGACATGCGCCTGCGGCCCGTCGCCATCCAGAACCTCGGCGAGGTCGGGAAGGTGCTCGACTTCATCATGGGCAAGAACACGCCCGAGCGGCGCGAGTTCATCATCGAGAATCTCGTGACGGACGTCATCTGATGGCGCGGCTCGAGACGATGATGCGCGAGCACTTCGTCGAGTACGCGAGCTATTTCGTCCTGAATCGCGCAATCCCCGAGCTGCGCGATGGCCTCAAGCCCGTTCAGCGGCGCATCCTGCATACGCTCTTCCAGATGAACGACGGCCGCTTCCACAAGCTCGCGAACGTCATCGGCGAGAGCATGAAGCTGCATCCCCACGGCGATGCGTCGATCTCCGATGCGTTGGTGGTGCTCGCCAACAAGGGCTTCTTCATGGAGACCCAGGGCAACTTCGGAAATCTGCTGACGGGCCACCCCGCAGCCGCCGCTCGCTATATCGAATGCCGGTTGTCGCCGCTGGCGCTCGAAACCCTCTTCAATGAGAGCCTGACCGAGATGGTCCCGAGCTACGACGGCCGTACCCTCGAGCCGGTGTGTCTGCCGGCGAAGCTGCCCGTCGCACTGATGCTCGGGACCGAGGGGATTGCCGTCGGAATGGCGACGAAGATCCTGCCCCACAATCTGAAGGAACTGTGGGAAGCCCAGGTCGCGATCCTCAAGAAGAAAAAGATCGAACTCTTCCCGGACTTCGCGCTGGGCGGCCAGGTGGACGTCTCGGCCTACGACGACGGCCGGGGCAAGGTCGAGGTGCGGGCGAAGATCGAGACCATCGATCCAAAGCGCGTCAAGATCACCGAGATCCCCCACGGCACCACCACCGAGAGCCTGATCGCGTCCATCGAGGCCGCGGTCCAGAAGGACCGGGTGAAGCTCGCGTCGATCGATGACTTCACGACGGACCGCGCGGAGATCGAGTTGACCCTCTCGCGTGGCGTGCGGCCCGTGGAGGTGATTCCCCAGCTGTACGCGTATACGGACTGCAGCGTCACGGTGTCTTCGAACATCACCGTCATTCGCGACCGCAAGCCCGTTTCGATGACGGTCAGCGAAATGCTGCGCGAACTCACCGGGCAACTCGTCGAGCAGCTGCAGGCCGAACTCGAGTGGGAGCGCGAGCGCTTTCTCGACCGTCAGCACTGGCTCACCCTCGAGCAGATCTTCATCGACAAGGGCGTCTACAAGAAGCTAGAGAAGGCCGAGACCGCTGAAAAGGTTCACAAGGTGGTCGTCGCCGGGATGAAGAAGTTCGAGGAGCACTTCATCCGCCCGATGGTCGACGACGACGTGAAGCGCCTGCTCGAGATTCGCATCCGCCGCATCTCGGCCTACGACATCGAGCGCAACCGCGAGGAGGTCGACGAGATCATCTCGAAGATCGGGGCCGTGGACGAGAAGCTCGCCAATATGAAGCGCACATCGATCCACTACGTGGAGTCGCTTCTCGAGCGTTATGGTGACGAATTTCCGCGGCGCACCGCGATCACCGAGATCGAGACCGTCGACAAGAAGGCCGTGGCGCGGCAGAACGTCAAGCTCAGTTACGACTCTGACACCGGCTTCTTCGGATCGGCGGTGAAGGGCGATCTCTTCCGGATGAGCGTCTCCGAGTACGACCTCGTTCTCGCCATCGCTGCCGACGGCAGCTACCGGATCCTGCCGCCCGTCGACAAGGTGTTCTTCGGCGCGAAGCTCCTCTACTGCCACCCCTTCGATCCCGACGCGGGCGCCGAGTTCACGCTGGTCTACCGCGACGCCAAGCGGATGTGCTTCGGCAAGCGCTTCCGGATCCAGAAGTTCATCCGCAACAAGGAGTACCGGCTCGTCAAGGACGAGAAGGGCCGGGTGGATCTGCTGCTGCAGGAGGGCGAGTCCGGCTCCGCGAAGCTCACCTACGTCGCACAGAAGCGACAGCGCGTGAAGGGCTCGGAATACGACCTCTCGCAGCTCGAGCCAACCTCGCCCACCGCCCGGGGTGCCCGGCTGGCGCCGAAGCCCGTCGCCCGGGTGAGTTTCAAGCCGGCCGCGAAGAAGAAGAGGACTCCGAAGAAGAAGGCCCCCGCGAAGAAGAGCAGCCAGAGCGACGGAGACGAGCAGCCCGAGCTCTTCTAGCATTGGAGCCCATGCTCCCGGGCCTCTCCCCCGAAGACGATCATCGCCGCGTGCGCGCGCGGCTCGAAACGGACGGCTGGAAGTGGCTCGCGCGCGGAGACTGGTCGCAGGTCTACGCTTCGCCCGACGGCCAGCAGGTGGCGCGAGTCGTCGCCTTCGATCCCGCCTACGCGTTGCACGTCCGAACCTGCCTCGCGAACCCCGGCGTCGCGCACTTCCAGCGTATCGACTGGCACCGCGATCTGGCGCCCGCGGGCCAGGTCGTCGTGATGGAACGGTTGCAGCCGGCCGCCGAGGCGCCGGCCTCGCACCTGTGCTGCTTGCTGGGGGCGACGAAGCACCTCGAGCGCGAGGTGGAGCCGCGCGAGATCGAGGCGTGGGAGGCCGAGCGACGAGCCGACCCGCGACTGCAGCAGCTCTTCGGCTTGCTCCACGCGACGCTGGCAGAGGGTGAGCGCACGCTGGGTTGGTTCGGCGGTCTCGATCTTCGACCCGGCAACCTGATGCAGGACGCGTCCGGTCAGCTCAAGCTGATCGATCCGTACTTCGTCGCCGGGCCTAAGCTGATTCCCGCGATGCTCGAGGATATCGACGCGGTGGCAAGGCACTATTCTCCCGCGCAGCTCCGGGCCTTCCTGGAGATTGCGGTTTTCGAGGACGAGCAGGACGCGCCGGGACCCGTGCTCGCCCAGCTCCGAGAGAGGGTCGGCAGCCTGGGGGCACACACGTGATCCGCTACGGAATCATCGGCACCGGCATGATGGGCTGCGAGCACATCCGCAACATCGCGGCCCTCGACGACGCGGTCGTCACCGCGGTGGCCGACCCGCAGGCCGAGTCGCTGCGCTGGGCGCGGATGGCGTGCGGAGACGCGGGCGTCGAACTCGCCGTCTACGCGGACTACCGCGAGATGCTCGAGAGGGCGCCCATCGACGCGGTCGTCGTGGCCTCGCCGAACCATACCCACGCTGAAGTGATGGACGCGATCTTCGACACCGACAAGCACGTACTGCTCGAGAAGCCGATGTGCACCACGCTGGAGGACTGCCGTCGGGTCACTGCCGGAGCCGACAAGCACCCGGGCGTCGTACAGGTCGGTCTCGAGTACCGCTACATGCCCCAGATCGCCCACTTCCTGGCCGAGTTGTCGTGTGTCGGCGAGATCAAGACGCTGTTCATCCGCGAGCACCGGCACCCCTTCCTGCCGAAGGTCGGAAACTGGAACCGCTTCACGCGCAATACCGGCGGCACGCTGGTGGAGAAGTGCTGCCACTTCTTCGACCTGATGAACCTGGTCATGCCATCGAAGCCTTCGCGTGTACTCGCATCCGGAGCCCAGGACGTGAACCATCTCGAGGAGCGCTACGCTGGAGAGGTTCCGGACATCCTCGACAACGCGTACGTGATCGTCGAGTACGCGGACGCGAGCCGCGCGTGTCTCGATCTCTGCATGTTCGCCGAGTCGAGCCGCAACGAGCAGGAGATCATGGCGACGGGGACGGCCGGAAAGCTCGACGTCGTGTTGCCCAGCGGGCAGATGTTCCGGGGCGCTCGGGAGTACCGGAAGTGGGAGGAGGTGACCCCGGTGCGCGACGCCCGCATCGCCCACGAGGGATTCCACCACGGTGCCAGCTACATCGAGCACCTGTTGTTTCTCGAAGCGATCCGCAGTGGTGGAACGCCCGAGGTAACGGTGCACGACGGCTTGCTGTCGGTCGCGGTGGGGGTCGCCGCGCACCGCTCCATCGACGAGGGCCGAGCCGTTGAGATGGCCGAGTTGGGCCTGTGAGCGCGCTGCCCAAGCGAACGAAGTTCGCCTACGGGCTCGGCCAGATCGGCGAGCAGGTGAAGAACCAGGGATTCGGCACCTTCCTGTTCTTCTACTTCACCCAGGTTCTCGGGCTCTCGGGCAGTCTCGCCGGAACCGCCATCCTGGTTGCCCTGATCTTCGACGCCGTGACCGATCCTGTGGCGGGATCGCTGTCGGACAACTGGAAGGGATCACGTGGCCGCCGGCATCCGTTCATGTATGCGGCCGCGGTTCCGCTGGGCATCAGTTACGTGATCCTCTTCAATCCGCCGGCCTCGTATGGTCAGACGGGTCTCTTCATCTGGCTGACGGCCTTCGCCATCGCGGTGCGCGGCGCGATGACCCTCTACCACGTGCCGCACCTCGCGATGGGCGCGGAGCTCTCGGATGACTACCAGGAGCGCACGTCGATCGTTGCCTGGCGGACGATGCTCGCCGTGGTGGGCGGTGGGCTCGTGACGATTGCCTCCTACCGACTCTTCTTCCCGGAGACCGCGCAGTTCGAGAATGGCATGCTCAACCCCGACGGCTATTCGCGCTACTCCGTATTCGCCGCTCTGATCATGATTGCGACGATCTGGTACTCCGCCTATGGAACCCGGGACCGGATCCCGGACATGCCGAAGGCTCCGGAGTCCCCGGAGCGCTTCTCGTTCCAGCGGATCGTCGGAGAGTTCGCGTCCGCGTGGGACAACATTTCCTTCCGCTCGCTCTTCATCGGCTTCACGCTCTTTGGGATCTTCTTCGGGGTCCTCGGCACCCTCGGCACCCACGTGAACGTCTTCTTCTGGGAGTTCGGTACCGGGCAGCTGCAGTTCCTGGTCTTGCCGGCGTTGATCGGCTTTGCGGTCGGGTCGGCGTTGGTCGGGCCCCTGCACAAGCGCTTCGACAAGCTGCCGACTCTGATGTTCGGTTGCATCGCGTCGGCCTTCCTCGGGAACGCCGCGATCGTGCTGCGGCTGCTAGGCGCCTTTCCGGAGAACGGTTCGGCCTGGCTTCTCCCGGTGATCTTCACACTGCTGCTCTTGAATACGATCATCGCCGCAACGAGCTTCGTGTCGGCCGGGTCGATGATGGCGGACGTGGCCGAGCAGCACGTCCTGCGCTCGGGCAAGGCCCAACAGGGGATCTTCTTCAGCGCGACGTCGTTCAGCGGCAAGATGGCCTCCGGCTTGGGTCACTTCATTGCCGGCGTCGGTCTCGACTGGATTGCATTTCCGCTCGAGTCGAAGCCGAGCGAGGTGAGCGCCGGGGCAATCCAGAGTCTCGGGTTGCTCAACCTGTCGGCCGGACTCATCACGATCGGGGCGATCTGGGTATTCCGCTACTACCGAATCGATCGGGAGGTGCAGCTCGAAACGCGCCAGGCGCTCTTGGATCGCTGAGCAGAGGCTTCTCTCTGAGGGTTATGATCTTCCGACGGAGGAGACGGCGTGGAGATCGGCGACTGGCGTGCGACACGGGACCTGAACGACCTCTATCAGGAGATCCGCGAACGAAGGGCCTGATCTGAACGGTCTGCGCGGGCCCGCCGGACGCAGCTGGCACTCGTAGATCCCGGTTCAGGAGATCCGGCGCTGCTTCCCGCTCCACTCCTTCTCGCGCAGCTTGAACTTCTGGATCTTCCCGGTGGCGGTCTTGGGTAGCTCCATGAACTCGACCGACTTCGGGCACTTGAAGTGGCTCAGCCTTTCGCGCGCAAATGCGATGATGCCTTCGGCGTCGGGAGA
>JAYGDB010000141.1:0-21472 GCA_046583095.1 Myxococcota bacterium
CCCAGTCCATCGATACCGGCGGAAGCTCCAACACCGGCACCGGAACGCAGGACAATACCTCCTCGTTTCAGGATGAGTGGTACAGCATCGATAACGCCAACTCGGATTCAGGCGCCCAGGTTCTGAACTCCGACAACTCGAATGGTGGCGATCGGATTTCCAACGACCAGATCCTCGGTGCTGGCGACGGCTCGTTGGTAGCCAATGCGGCGCTCGAGGCTGCCGTCAGCGGCAATGCCGTCGCAGTCGCGGGAGAGAATGGCGGGGCGAGCTCGACCCTGGGTATTCATAGAGGCAGTGACTTCAATGGCCTGTCAGGTGTCAGCGCCGTCGCCATCGGGTCCGGCATGAATGCGAGCCAGAACGTCGGCGTGAACGTCACCGCGAGCGTAAGCGGCGGGGGCCTTTAGAGGGACAGAGATTCTGAAGAGGCGGGGGGGGCGCTTAGAGAGAAGTGCGAGCCTACTCGAAGAGCAGGGCGAACGAGCTTTAATTGGGCTCGTCCGCCCTGCTCTGCGTACCCGACGACGGCAGACAAGAAGGAAGCACAGGCCAGAGAAGATGGTGAACCGAGCCACCCAGCACCGAAACAGTAAGGGGCAGAATCGACTCCTCGTGATTCTGGTGGCGCTCTACTGCCTGCTCCCCGGCTCTGCCATTGCGGACACCCCTGCCGCCGAGGGCGTGGATTCAGTGCCCATCCTCGAGGCGAAGCCCGGAGACGACCTGCTGGCTGGCCTTTCGGCAATCTGCGAAGAAGATCTTGCTGAGATTCGAGGCGGTGAAGGAACTGCGCTCAACCTACAGGACATGAACGCCACCGTGGATGGCAACAGCATCACCGGCACGGTGACGACCGGAGGCGTCAGCATCGGCGCCAATGCTTTTTCCAACATCGATGGCGTCAGCTCGGTCGTGGTGAACAGCGGCAACAACGTCTCGATCCAGAGTTCCACCGTCATCAACGTGGTGATCAGCGAATGATGATGTCGCGTGCGATCTCATGCCTCCTCGGGACGACCCTGCTCGCAGTGGGGATCCTGTCCGCCGGACCGGCTTGCTCGGAAGCGATGTGGATGCCCACGTCGACGGGGCCCTTCTCGGTGCGCGTTCGCAGCATGCACGAGTTGCGCTTTGTCGAGACCGTGCGCCAGGGTTATGACTTCAGCTGCGGATCCGCGGCAATCGCTACGCTGCTCACCTTTCATTACGAGCGCCCGACGACCGAGCTCCAGGTCTTCGAGAAGATGTGGAATCAAGGCAACAAGGAGAAGATCCGGGAACACGGGTTTTCGATGCTGGACATGAAGCATTACCTCGAGACCGAGGGAATGGCTGCGGATGGATTCAAGATCCCCGCCAGCCGTATGGCCAAGATCGGCGTGGCGGGCCTGATTCTCCTGGACAAGCTGGAGACTCCACACTTTGTCGTCGTGATCGGAGAATCGAACGGCGAACTGCTGGTGAGCGACCCGGCCCGCGGCATCTGGAACATCTCGATCGAAGAAGTCGAGCAGCTCTGGAACGGCGTGTTCTTCGTGGTGCGCGAGCGCGTCCGCGTCGCGAAGGGAAATTTCAACGATGCGGTCGTATGGAAGAGCCGTCGCTGGGCGCCCCTGGGCGAAGCCGAGATGGCCCAGCTCCTCGTCCCCATGTTGAAAGAGCTTCCGCTCCCGTCGGAGTTCAACGTAAATTGAAGACCTCCCGAAAAACGACGAGCTATGGCTTCGGAGGCTTCGCTCTGCTGAGCGGGTTGGCGGTCCTGCTCTGTTCGCTCCCGGCCCTGGCCGAAACGCCACTCGATCTCGAGGATCCCCTCGCGGGCTTGACACCGATGGCGGACGAGAGCCTGGACGAGGCCCGGGGTGGTGCGGTGACCCTACCGAACGGCATGACGATGGAGGTGACGGCAAGCATGCGAGTTCTCCTGGACGGCCAGGAGCAGGCGCCTTGGTCGGGGAGCGAGATCGGAGCGCCCAGTCTGGATCTGGCCACCCAGCTTCTGGACCTCAACCAACACGGCATGGTCGTGAACTCCCTCAATAACGTCTCGTTGGAACACTATCGGGAGATCAACTTCCTCATTTCAAACCTGCCGGCGAGCATAACGTCCCCCACTTTCCTGCCAGACCCGATCATCCACGATCTGACCCCCTGAAGACCTGCGCCTCTAGCGCGAGGCGCGCAACAGGACCGCTCTGAGTCGCTGCGCCGTCTCCTCGGCGTCGCGGAGCCAGAAGCGTTCGGGTTCGAAGACGAAGAAGTCGACCGGGTAGCCGGCCGGAAGCGCTTCCAACGCAGCACTTCGCTCCGCGAGCGTCGGCTCCCGCGGCGTGACCACGAGGATCAGATCGGGAACCAGCGCTAGCCACGAATCCTCCCGGATCCTGAGCCTCGACTCATCGCCTCCGTGCGTCACGCTGGTGCCGCCGGCGATCTCGATCAGATCGGTCTCGAAGCTGTGGCCCCCCGCCAACTCGAGCGGGTCGAAGCCGACGACCGCAACCACGCGCGGGCGTGACTGCCCGAACGAAGAACCTCCGACGAACGCGAGAGGACGCGAGAGCTCCCTCTCGAAGCTCCGCGCACGCGCTTCTCCAACGAGTCGCCCTCCCAGATCGCGGCAGAGCGCAAACAGATCCTCGAAGTCATGCGGTTCGAACTCGATCAGTTCCGCCCCACCCGCTCGCAGCGCATCCAGGCTCGGATCGTCGACCGCTGGCAGGCTCGCAACCAGGACGATGTCGGGGGAGAGTCTCAGGGCAGTCTCCCGGTCCACGACCGGAAGCCGTCCGAGACCGGGTACGCGGCTCGACGGCTCGTCGATTGCGACCAGCAGATCCTGCGCCCCGAGCGCCACGACGAACCGGCTCGCAGCCGCTGACAACGACACGACCCGTAGTGCTGCCGCGTGTGAGCCCACCTCCACTCGCTCGGCCTGCCCGGCCGCATCGCAGGCCACCACTCCGGCCAGGGCGGCCACCCAGCACCAAGATCGGGATACACGGCCTTCGTAACGGAACACCGGCACAGAGCGTACTGCCCGAGGGGAAGGGTCGCTCGCCCCAGGATGAAGATCGATCCGACCCGCCCGTGTTAGTCTGCCCTACGCGAGACTGTGTGGGCTCGTCTCCGGCAGGCCGAGCATCGAGGAGTGTGCAATGAGTCATCGTGGATCGATTCGCAGGCTGGTCTTCGCTCTCGGCGTCTGGGCCACCTGCCAAGCGGGGCCCGCGCTAGCGGGCATTCACACCTGGGACGTGAACGAGGTGTTCAGCAACGCCGACGGCACGATCCAGTTCGTCGAACTCTGGGAGGCTGCAGGTGGCGCCGGTGAGGTCAACGTCGGAAACGGCTCGATCTCGAGCGACACCCAGACCTTCGCGTTCGGCCAGGGCGCCGTCACCGGGCCGACCTCCAACAAGTTCTATCTGCTGGCGACTCAGGGTTTCGCCGATCTAGCCGGCGCACCCACGCCCGACGCAATCATCCCGTCTGGAAGCGTTCCGTTCTTCAGCCCAGCCGGAGACACGGTCGACTTCGGAGTCTACGATAGCTGGAACTTTGCCTCGGCTCCCACCAACGGCACGGATTCGCTGGACCGTCTGACGGGAGTCGGCGCCAACACCCCGACCAACTACGCGGGCGAGACGGGATCCGTCGACGCCTCGCCGCCGCCCCCGCCTCCGACTCCGGTGCTTCCGGCGCTGTCTCGGGGCACGCTGCTGATCCTGATGGCTCTACTCGGAAGCGCCGGCATGTTGATCGGCCTGCGGCGGCATCGGACCCGATAACCACAGAGCGCTGGCGGAGCACGTGTGGGGCTGCCTTCCCCGGCGCACACGCGCCCTCCCCCGGGCCGCGCCGATCCGCTGCGACGTTGCCTTCTGCTCCCTTCGGGATCTACGCAGAGGCAGGCGATCGCTGTAGGCCGGCTCGGTAGAACGACCGACCCCGGCCGGACTCGCACCGCACAACGCGCTGGCTGGACGCGAGACCCCGTTTCTGCGCGACGCGTCCAGGAACCCCCCGGCAGTCCCGAGACCGGCCCACAACAGGTTCCCCGAGCGCCTGCCGATGGTGTTAGGGGAAAGCCGAGCATGGAGGCTGCAGGTCATGACCGATGCGACGAAATACGCTGCTTCGGTGTTCGTGATCGATGACGACGTGAGCCTGTGCGAATGGGTTTCCTTCCATCTCACGAACGAAAGCCGGGACGTAGAGTACTTCACCGATGCCACGACGGGACTGGATGCAGTACGGAGAGGATCTCCGGACGCAGTCATTCTCGACATGGATCTGCCCGATCTGTCGGGACTGGAGGTGCTCGAGCGCATCAGGAAGTTCCGCCCCGAGTTGCCGGTCATCATGCTGACCGTCACCGAGGACGTCCCCGTCGTCGTGAAGGCCATGAACTCGGGAGCCTTCGACTACCTGACGAAGCCCGTCTCGCCCGAACGCCTGGCCTTGGTGATCCGAAACGCAACCGAGCAACATCGGCTTCAGCGAACGGTCGTGGATCTGCAACGCTCGGCCGAAGACGCCGGAACCCGGGGGCTGGCAGGGAGCTCGCCCGTGATGATCGAACTCCATCGTTCGATCGAGCAGATCGCGGCCAGCAGTGTCAGCGTCCTGCTGCACGGAGAGAGCGGCACCGGCAAGGAGCTGGTGGCCCGGGCGATTCACGACAGCAGTGACCGAGCCGCGCAGCCATTCGTCGCGCTGAACTGCGCGGCGATCCCCGAGACCCTTCAGGAAGACGAGTTTTTCGGCCACGAAAAGGGGGCCTTTACCGGAGCGCAGGGGCTTCGGCGCGGTCGCATCGAGAGGGCGCACGGCGGCACCCTCTTCCTGGACGAGGTCGCAGAGCTCAGTGCCTCGATGCAGGCGACTCTGCTTCGGGTTCTCCAGGAACACACGTTTACCCGCGTCGGCGGCGCTGAGGAGATCCAGTCCGACTTCCGACTGCTGGCTGCTACCCACCGGGATCTGGTGGCCGCGGTGGCCGAGGGCGAATTTCGCGAGGATCTCTACTACCGGCTGGCGGTATTCGAACTCGAGCTCGCGCCGCTGCGGGAGAGGCGTGAAGACATCCCCGAGCTCGTGTCGATCTTCCAGCGCGAGATGGCTCGCGGGCTGGGTACCGAAACAGAGCCCGGATTTTCCGCCGACGCATTGCAACTGATCCTCGAGCATCCCTGGCCCGGAAACGTTCGAGAGCTGCGAAACGCCGTCCATCGGGCTTTCGTCGCGTCGGCAGGGGGCACGATTCGACGCGAACATCTTCCTCCGAGAATGCTCACGCCGAAACAGAACAGCGGCGGGCCGGGCAATCTCGATGCGATGAACCTGCGCGGCCCCGCCCCCCAGGGCTTGCCTATGTCAGAGACGCCCGTGCTCGATCGGGACGCGTTGGACCGCGCTCACGTGATGCAGGCGCTGCAGCAGAGCCACGGCCGGGTTGACGAGGCCGCTCGCATGCTCGGGGTCGGTAGAACGACCCTCTACCGAAAGCGGAAGAAGTACGGACTCCTCTGATTCCAGGCGCCCGCTTCGCCAGTGCTCCCGCTAGCGGGTGTCGTGATGAGAATCTGCCGAGCGCCTCGGGACGCCCAATTCCCGACCCGGTGAGTCGCGCAAGGCTCCTTCGGACTCCGCCCCGACCGCGCGGATCCGCCCGCGCGGCGATGATTCACTTGCGGTTCATTTGCGGTTCATTCTGGTTCAACTTGAACCATCACCGAGCCCCGATGAACCCGCGTTCATCCTCGAACGCGGTCTAGAGGCATCTAGCGCCCTCTTCGGAGTTGGCCCGGTCCCTGCAATAGCTGGCGATCAGCCGAGCTGTTCATCCAAGTCGTGCAGGCATCGGCCGTGCAAGAAACCGAACGGCATGCGACGCGCACTTCGTTTGCACCCGCATGTCGGCAAACAGAATAAAAGGGGGTCGGGCCTTTCGAGGCCCAACCGACTGAGCGGAGACCTGAGATGACTGACGAGACTCACAGATCAGCAGAACATGTACCGGCACTGGCCACAACGAGGATGTCGCCCAATCTCGGCGCGCCACAGAAGGGGCGCGCGCTCGTGGCCGGTATAGATCCCGAAGGTGAAGAGCTCATCTGCCGCGCTCTACGGTGCGCCCAGATCGAGCCGGTCGTCACCCAGAACGTGTTCGACGCGTTCTTTGGGGATGATGAAACGACGTACGAGGTCCTGATCCTCGGCGGAGACCTGAAGGACATTCACGAGCTTCGAGGTCTGGGCATCCAGTTGCCGATCCTGGCTGTTCTGCCGAATTCGGCTGTGGAAACCCGGGTCGAGGCCCTTGATATGGGCGCAGACGATTGCCTGGGGCCTCCGTTCGCAACCGCCGAATTGGTGGCCAGAAGTCGTGCTCTGTGCCGCAGACGTGGTGCAGCGGCGGAAGAGTGGAAGCTGACCTCGGGCGACCTCTCGCTCTGTCTCGAAACTCGCACCGCCAAGCGCAACGGTCACAGTGTGCGCCTCACTCCGACCGAAGCCGAGATCCTGCGCCTGTTCATCCAGAATCAAGGCCGCGTGCTGTCGCCAGAGCGGATCGCCAGGACGTTGTGGTCCGATCCGGCAGATGTCTCCTCGAACCTGATCTCCGTACACATTCGGAATCTGCGCCGGAAGGTCGCTTCCGGTCTTCGTTCGCAGTCGATCCAGACGCTTCGCGGCAGTGGGTACGTGATGGCAGAGCATGATGCGGCAGCCACCAGCGACTAGGAGGGCGGGCTTCCAGTCTCTCGCAGAGAGGTGGGTGAAGCCCCTGCGTTCCGCCTGGAGACCGGCTCGAGCTCGGAAGCAGAAAGCCGGACGAGGGCGCTCAGGTCTTCGACTGAAGCAACCCAACGCTGGCTGCTGCAGGCAGTCTGATCTCAGGTGAGCGGCCCGTGTGGCCGATCTCTGGTGTTGGCGAAGTGGAGATTCCAGTGCCGGAGGCATCTCTCTCGTTCGCCAGAGGGCGAGGGATGACCGCAGAATTCAGCACACCGTCTTTACTCGACGGAGACCTCCGGAGCATCCGGCTCTCCCGCTGGGTCTCGTTGATCGGAATCGTCTGCGCCGCGCCCGCACTCATGCTGCTGGCCGGCGTCGATCTCTCCACGAGATCCGCCCCCTTGGCCCCGGGCACGCTCGATCAATTGTCGGCAGCTGTGCTGGCCGAGCGAGCCCGAGCGGCCCTGGGCGGAAACTATTCTCATACGCTCCTCGAATGGGCCTCGGCGACCTTGGCGATCTTCTTCCTTGCCCTGGCCCTGGTTCAGTACCGCCTGACTCGCGAGCCGTCGCTTCCGATTCTCGGACTCGCTCTCGCGAGCGCGGGAGCGATGGATGCACTTTCGGCGAGTCAGTTCTTCACGGCGACGGCCTACAACCCTGAGCTGATCCCATTCACGTGGGCGGTCAGCCGGGGATTTCATGCGGGCGTCCTGCTCGTCGCGGTAACGATCCTGGTGATGAGCCGTCGCCGAGCCGCAGGGGCGCCCGAGCACCGCTGGTTGCTGGCAAGCAGCTGTGCGTTGATCTTCGTCTCGTTTGCGCTCGTCGCGTATTTCTCGATCGCGGCGTCGCCGCCCCAGATGTTCTTCCCGGATGCCCTCTTCGGGCGCCCCTACGACCTGCTCCCGGTATTTCCGAGCTTGGTTCTCGGGCTGATCCTCTACCCGCTTTTCCTACGCCACCGACCCAGTGCAGTTGGCTACACCCTCGCGCTATCGCTCCTCCCCGCAATTTCGGCTCAACTCTATATGGCTTTCGGATCGACAGCGCTCCACGACTCGGCCTTCAACGTGGCGCACGGGCTGAATGCGTTCTGCTACCTGCTCCCGATCGCGGGAATCCTCACGGACCATGTCGCGACTCACCGGTCACTGGAGAGAACGGCGATCCGGCTCGATCAAGAGGCGTCCGAGCTCGAAAATGCGAAGGCGAAAGCCGAAGAAGCGAGTGAAGCCAAGAGCGCATTTCTCGCGAACATGAGCCACGAAGTTCGGACACCGCTCGCCGCCATCATCGGCTACGCCGATCTACTCAGCCGAGGCACCGGAACTCCCGCAGACCACACGACCTGGACGCGACAGCTTCGGCACAATTCCGACCACGTGCTTACGCTGGTCAATGACATCCTCGACCTGGCGCAAATCGAAGCCGGCCGGCTCGCAATCCGCCTGGACCGCCACTCGATCCGCGACGCCATCGAGAGTGTCGCTTCTCTCATGGGCCCCCGCGCAGTCGAGAAGAATCTTCGACTGGATGTAGACTTCGAGGGTCCACTTCCGGACACGATCGAGACCGACGCCGTGCGGGTGCGGCAGATTCTCATCAACCTCACGAGCAATGCGATCAAGTTTACAGATGCCGGCAGTGTGACGATCGGCGCTCGCGCGCTACGCAACGACGATTCCGGACGGACCACGCTCGAGCTCTCGGTCCGCGACACCGGCATCGGAATTCCGGAGAACTGCCTGTCCGATATCTTCACGGCCTTCTCGCAGGTCTATCGGGGCCCGCAATACCGAACCACCGGGACGGGACTGGGCCTCACCATCTGCTCCCAGATGGCCGATCTCCTCGGAGGCGGGATTTCGGCCGCGTCTACGCTCGGCGAGGGAAGCACCTTTACGCTGAGCATCGACGCGGGAAAGACTTCGGAGCTGACCTTTATCGAGTCAGCTAGAAGTCCCGCAGCCGTCGAGCCGAAGGTCGACGAGTCCTATCGACGCGTCGTGATCGACGGGAGTCGAATTCTCGTTGTCGAGGATGGAGAGGACAACCAGAGGATCATCACCTTCTTGTTGGAGGAGGCTGGAGCCTCCGTCTCGATCGCGAGCAACGGCGAACTGGGCGTGGAGCAAGCTTGCCGCGCACGAGACTCCAATCAACCTCACGACTTGATCCTGATGGATCTCCAGATGCCAGTCATGGATGGGTATGAGGCCACCCGTGAGATGCGTCGCCTGGGCTTTGAAACTCCCATCATTGCGCTCACGGCCTTCGCCACATCTCGCGATCAAGAAAATTGTATGCAGGCAGGTTGTGACGATTTCCTCAGCAAGCCGATCGAGCCCGAGCGCTTTCTCACTACGCTCGAGCGACACCTGACCCATTCTCGCGGTCAGGCGAATGTCTCGACGGGCGAAGCTCGCCGCGTCGTCTCCACGATGGCGGGGAACTCGCGCTTCGCGCCGCTGCTGACGCAGTACCTCGCGCGCATTCCTGAGACGATCGCCCTGATCGAAGAGGCCTGGGAACGCGGGGATTCCGAGCGACTCCTTCGCTGCGTCCACCAACTGAAGGGCGCTGCCGGCGGCTATGGATTCCCTCAGGTGACGAAGCTCGCATCGGAATGCCAGCGGCTCATGCTCGCTGGGACCTCGATCGAGGAACTCTCAGCTCCGCTAAAGGACCTCATCGGCATGATTCGCAGAATGCAGGACGGCGAAATCGGGGACGGTCGCGGATAGACCCGTTGGAGCCGAGCCCGTATCAAGCGCGGCGCTCGCGCCACCTCGAATAGCCGAGCCCAAAGCCGGCCAGCAGCATCAGCAAGATCACCAGCAGCACCCGCCCGCCGTCCGAGGAGGCCGGTATCTGCGCAGCGGATTCCGGGAGCGACGCGTTGGCGCAGCCTGCCGGGGTGTCGCAGGTACCCGCGTTCGTACTCTGGATGTTCGCGTTGGCGGCATCCGTGGCGGCGACAACGTCCGCCGCATCGAGGTCCGTGTCGGGACTTTGCGGGTCGGCGCCGACAGATCCGCCTGTCCCATCGCTCCCATCGCCGCTGCTTCCGGAGTCCGCGACGTCACCGGCCGTCGATACGGATCCGCCGAGATTGGGATCGGGGCACGGAATCGTGCCGGCGCATGCATACCCGGAGGGCCCGGGCGGACCTAGGAAGTAGTTCCGGTAGATGTTGAAATCCGGGACCCCGATCGCGCAGTCGCTGTTGAAATCCGCATCCGCATCGTAGCCTGGATCGGAGCACGACAGCCCGAAGACCAACCGGAAGTCGTTGAAGTCGGGAATGCCCACCGCATCGTCCTCGTTCAGATCCGGGTCGCAGAGGTTCCCGTAGCCATCCTGATCGGAATCGATCTGATCCGGATTGGCCAGGCCCAGGCAGTTGTCCGCATCGTCGCAGGCCCCGTCGCCATCGTCATCGTCACCGGGGACACTACCCGTTCCGCAGCCCTTGAGAATCCGGAAGTGGTCGTTCTGGTTGCCGAGTAGGTCGATGAAGTAGCCATCGAGTTGCCGGCCGTCGATATCGATCACGAGCGAGCCCTCGATGTTCTCCCAGTAGGCCATGATCGGGTGCTGAGTCAGCCCACCCGCGTTCTTGGAAGAACTGCCCACCACTGAGTAGACCGCGCCCTGGTTAGGGTCAGGGCCGAGGATCCGCTTCTCGTAGGCGCCATCGCCACTGGGGTCGCCGTCTCCGGCGTCCTTCGCGTGGGTGCTCGGGTTGTAGCTGCTGGAGACACCGTAGTGCCCGTCGATCAGGACCGAGCGCTCGTAGGAGTGGCTGTGTCCAGTCAGGTTGATGTCTGCACCGTAGGCCTCGATGACGGGGTTGAAGCGCTCGCGCATCTCCACGAGCTGCGACTCGGTATCGGAGTTGTGGGAGCCCTTGGTGTAGGCCGGGTGGTGCCAGAAGGTGAAGAGCCAGTCCTGGTTCGTCGCACCGAGATCGGTGCAGAGCCAGTTGTACATGCTGCCGCCGCCACCACCGCCGGGACAGATGTCGGTCTCGGGATTCAACGGGGCGGTGCGCGACGTATCGTGGGAGTCGAGGGCCGCGAAGTGGATGTTCCCGAAGTCAAAGGAGTAGTAGGCCTCGGTGCCACTCGCGACCCCGCCCCCCTCGCCGGCCGTCGGTAATGTGAAGGCCTCGTAGTAAGGCCCGGTCTGGGTGGGGGAGTCCGAGGCGCCGAACTCGTGGTTGCCCGGAACCGGCCACAGGACGTGATTGCGGAGTATGTCCCCGAAAACCTCGAAAAGCCCGGTCGTGTACTGCGTGTCGGTACCGCTGTTGTAAGCGTTGTCACCGAGGATCAGCACCAGCTCGGCGAGGTTTCCGCCGTGGCTCGCCACCCAACTCAGGTACTGGTTCATGACCGCGGTGGCGTCGTTGCAGCCGGCTGCGTCCTGAGCACACTGGCCCGAATCACCGATCACCCAGATTCGCGTCGTTCGCTGAGTTCCCGCGACGGGTGACGTGTTGAAATAGTGATCCGCGTCGTTACCAGCCAGCGTCGAAACCGCGTTCCCGACCTCGTAGTAGTACTTCGTATCCGCGGCAAGGCCGCTGATCGATACCTCGTGTTCGATCTTCAGGGTGGGGTCGCTGATCGTGGTGCTCAAGCTTCCCGGAGCCAGGCCGTACGCGAGTCTCGTGTCGGCAAAGGAGTCGGTGCGCCAGCGCACGATCATGCTGCTCTGCGTGCCAAGTTGCAGATACGGCCCACGGACCAGGCCGGGCACCCCCGCCAGCGCTTCGGTGACGAGCTCGAGATCGAAGCTGATGTCCGAGCTCGTCGGGGCTACCTGATGAATCTCCACGGCGAGCACGTTCTCACCGCTGACAAGAAGGGACTGGACAACCGGCGTAGAATTCAACGCCGACTCGGCGGCGCCGCCTATCGCCGACGACGCCCGTGTATCGGAGTCGACGCTGCCGGCGGGCATGTTGGTCCGATACACCTCGGTGCCGTTCAGGTAGACGATCGCGCCATCGTCGCGAACGATCCCCAACGTGAGTTTCCCGATGCTGCCCGGATCGGCGACGTCGAAGTGGATTCGGAAGTAGGTCGTAATCTGGCGATTGCCGGCCGGGCCACCGTTCACCACGGTCGCCTCGCCCCCATCGCCATAGCCCAGCTGTGCAGGGCCGGCGCTCCAGCTTCCATCGGCAAAACCGGCTGCCCGCCACGCGGTTCCCTGGTCGCTCCCATCGTCGAGATATAGCCAGGTCGCCCCGAGTGGTACGAGCAGCAGGGACGGCTCGAGCCTCACCTCGACATCGTCCGCGTAGTGACCGTCGAACTCGGGCGAAACCAGGTCGTTCGTCACGTCCTCGACCCCGCCGATCAAGATGCGGACGCTCGAGGTCGTCGAGGGCAACACCAGGGTCGCTTCGTGCGACTCCCAGGTGCCCGGATCCGCATCCGAAAAGAACGGAGCGAACGCCGCAGCCACACCTGCCCCACCGGAATCGAGGGCAATCAGGACGATCGAAAACTGGGTGTCGGTTGAGACGCCTCCGGCGACCCGGTTGAAGAAGCTGCTCACTCGGATCGTGGACCTACCCGACGCGACGGAAGCGGCGTGCGCGCTCAAATCAATTTCCTGCGTTACGAGCGCGGCGTTTTCACTTCCAGCGACCGCGCCCATCGTCGCGTCGAAGCGGACCATCGACGAGCCGCCACGCGGTACGATCCCGTTCTCCGCGCCCACGATCGAGAACAGATCCGTCTCCCAACCCGAACCGTCGTCGAAGACATCACCGAGGTCTTCCATGTCGGCGTTTTCGACCGCCAGCGGAATCACGCCCTGTGCGCGCGCCGAGTTGGAAAGGGGGCCAACCAAGGCCAGCAGCGCGATGGCCAGCGCCACGACTTCTCGCCGAGCGGGCTCGCGGATCGGCGTCGCCCGAGTCAAGGTGTGCTCCGGAGCTGCAACTCAGCGAGCCCGGCCATGCTCTCTCGGATCTCCGCTTCGAGGCGCGACATCGCCGGCGTGCGCCTTCGCTGATCCGAGAGCTGCCCCAACTCGAGGAGAGCGCGCGCGAAGCTCTGCTCTGCCTCCAGTGTCCGTCCTACTCCTGCGAGGATATCTCCGCGCTGTGCGAGCCACGCCTCACGCCGGGGCGAGCGCTCCGAGATCCGCTCCAAGCGCGCGAGCGCCGCATCGGTTGCGCCACGGCGCAACTCGAGGTCGATTGCAACGCGCTCGAGCGTGACGACCGGGCCGATCGCCGCAATCCCTTCGTCGATGCCGCGAATCGCCTCTTCGAGATACGCGTCCCCCGCGGCCGCGAAAGCTCGGGCTCGTTCGTGGTAGTAGTCGGGGATCGGGACAGGCTGCTGCTCGATCGCAAGGTCGTACTCACGTGCCGCATCGAGCGGACGCTCGAGCTTCAGCAGCGCGCGGGCGTGGGCCTCGCGTCCAGCGGGGTGCGGCCCAGACTGCTGCTCGAGAAAGTGTCGAAGTGCAACCTCCGCCTGGAGGTAGAGACCTGCATCCAGGTACACGAGCCCACGGAAGTAGTCGATCTTGTGGCGCTCGGGCGCGAGTCGGCTCGCGTCGTCGAGGTCACGCAGTGCGGCCGCGAAGTCGCCGTGGCGCCGATGCAGCTCCGCCCGCACGAGTCGCGGCTGAAGCGCATTCGGACTGGCCGCGATGGCCTGGTCGGCTGCCCCGATTCTCTCGTCGAAGCCGCCGTGAGGCTCGACCGAGGCGGGCAGCAGACATACGAACGCCAGCGAGGCGAGTGCGAGGGTCGGCTTGAGCTGGGTCTGCCAGAGCTGGAGCATTTGGAGGTCGCCCAATCAGCAGGATTGAAAGCACACCCCCCCAAGTCCCGAATTATCGCCCGCTCGCACCCGGAAGTTCAAGCGAAACCCGAGGGTTCCGGACGGGCCCCGAAGCTCGGACGTCGGCAAGAAAGGGTCGCTTCCGCGCCGCCCGCGGGTAGTCGATCTCCCGATCGCGCTCCGTGCAGGCTCAGTGCGCACCAGGACGCGCCCGAACGCATGCGCAACGGGCACGCAGAAATTGCTCCAACACGAGATCCGGTACCGGAAAATCGGCGTCCAGAGGGTGGTAGACTCGCGGATTCGGAATCGGCACGAGGAGGCGTACGATGCAAGGAGGTGCCGCCGTCATCGGCGTTGGGGAGTCCGAGTTCTACGTTCGCGGGAGATCCCCCGACAGCGAGTTTCGGTTGGCCTGTACCGCGATCCAGCGGGCCGTCGAGGACGCGGGCCTCGCGCTCGCCGACATCGACGGGATCGTGTCCTACATGGATCAGCGCAACGACCCGCTGCGCCTGGCTGCAACCCTCGGCTTGAAGGAGCTGCGCTGGGCGGCGCAGACCTGGGCGGGCGGCGGCAACAACGCCGCGGCAGCGGTGCAGCTGGCAGACGCCGCCGTCTGTGGAGGCTACGCGAAGCACGTCGTCGCGTTCCGCGCCCTCGCGCAAGGGCAGTTCGGTCGCTTCGGCCAGTCGCGCGGCGGCGCGGCGCGGATGCCGGGTGACATGGCGTGGAAGGCACCGTATGGGCTGCTATCGCCCGCGCAGGAGTGCGCGCTCCACACGCAGCGCTTCATGCACGATCACGGGATCTCGCAGGAGGCCCTCTGCAGCATCTCGCTCGCGTGCTATGCGAACGCCCAGCTCAACCCGCGCGCCATCCGCCACGGCGATCCGTTAACGCGAGAGAAGTACCATGCGTCTCGCTGGATCGTGGAGCCCTTCCACCTCTACGACTGCTGCCCCGAGAACGACGGCGCTACGGCCATCGTCGTGACTACGCCCGAGCGTGCGCGCGATTTACGACCGAAGCCGGTCCCGATCCTGGCGACCGCGCAGGGCCTGGGACCAAAGTACGGCTTCTCGGCCTTTCAGGAACGCTGGTTCCCGGGGATGTTCTACGGCAATGTCGGAGAAGCGATCTGGCAGCGGGCTGGCGTGCGGCCGCCCGACGTGGACGTTGTGCAGTTCTACGAAAATTTCACTGGTCCCGTCATGATGACGCTGTGCGAAATGGGCTTCTGCGAGCCGGGCGAGGTCGAGGCATTCGTCGCCGACGGCGCGCTCGAGGGACCCGACGCGAAGCTGCCCTTCAATACGAGCGGCGGCAACATCGGCGAGGCCTACATACACGGCTTCGAGTTGGTGGCCGAAGCTGCCCGCCAGGTGCGCGGCGACTCGACCTGCCAGGTCAAGGACGTCGCGCTTTCGCTCGTCGTCGCGGGTCCCGGCTACGCTCCGGGCAGCGCCGTCCTGTTTGGCGCGAACTAACCGGAGGCACGGACATGGAACGTCATCTGGGTGAACACTGGGTGCTGCCCGCCATCGACGATCTCAATCGTCCCTGGTTCACGTCGGGCGTAATCCAGGTCCAGGAGTGCAGCGACTGCGGCGCGCTGCAACACCCGCCCGACGAAATCTGCGGCGGCTGCCAAGGCGGGGACTTCGGCTGGCGTGAGTGCTCGGGCGAGGGTCGAATCGAGAGCGTGGCCGTCGTGCACCATGCGGTGCACCCGGTGCTGAAGGACCGTATCCCCTACGCGATCGTGATCGTCTCGCTCGACGGAGCGCCGGGCTGCAACGCCATCGGCAATGTCGTGAACCGTGACCCATCGCAGCTCGAGATCGGGCAACGCGTGCGCGCTGTCTTCGAAGAGATCGACCCGGGCGACGGCGGCGACCGCTTGCTGGTGCCGCAGTGGGAGATCGTGTCGCCTGCGGAAGGCGACTGAGGGGTTCAGCTCTCGGCCTCGCGGTCCATCACCGCCAGCCACTGCACAGCCGATTTCCGCGTCGTCTGTTCTTCCTTTGCACCCGCCTTGGCCGACATGAAGTGCTTGCGCGCCGCCGCGGGCTTCTGCTGGTGGTACAGGGAAATTCCCAGTAGCAGATTCACGCTGGCCTTGTCCTCAAGACCCCCCTTGGCGAGAGCCTCCGACAACGCAGCACTCGCGTCGGACCAGCTTTCGTCCTGGAGATGAACCTGGCCGATCCTCGCGTAGGTATCACCGACCTCGGAGAGCTTCGCCGCCTGCTCTAGCGCGGGCAGCGCGAATTCGTTCTCACGAGCGAGCAGCCAGCTATTCGCCAGCAGCTCCCAGGCATCCTCGTCGCCCTCGACCTGCTTTGCCTCGATTGCCTTCTCGAGGAGCTTCGCCGACAGATAGGGCATCTCGTGATAGAGATAGAGCTGCGCGAGCTGGCGTAGTTCGCGGTCCAGCTCGAGCAAGCCCGCCTCGTAGGCAAGCTGATAGATCGCCACCGACCGGACCTCGTTCCCCACGTTCGAATAGAGCGCAGACAGTTGTGTCCAGTACGACTTCTTCGGGTTCAGCTCGATCAGGCGTTCGAGCGGGTCGACTGCATCCGCGTACGCCTTGGTCTCGAAATAGAGTCCAACGAGCAGCTGGTACCAGCTCTCCTTCGGCTCACGCGACAGCGTGATCGCCTTTCGGATCGCAGGGATGGCTTCTTCGATCTGCTCGAGTTCGTAGTGAGAAACTCCGAGCAGGTAGTAGGCGGCCCCGGTCGGCTTTTCGACGTCTTCGAACCACCGCTGGAGAGCGACGAGAGCCTTGGCGTACTGCCCCGTCGCCACGTACAGCTGTGCGACGTTGAAGCGCAGACCCTCCTGGGCGACCTCTGGCAGCGCGTTTTCCAGCAGGCTCTTCTCGAAATAGCCCAGGGCCTCGGCGTAGTGGTCGCCCGAAGACGCCACGAAGCCGAGCATTTGGTAGACGAGCGCTCGCTCGTAGGGGTTGTTTCTCGTCCTCTGTGACAGCGGCTCGAGAAGCTCGCGCGCCTGGTTGTAGTCCTCGGCGGTCAGACTCTCGACGACGGCATTCAGCTTCTTGGCCATCGACGCGCCAACCGTGTACTGCCTTCGGGGCTTCTCGTCCCTGCCCGCCGCGTTTGCGGCCGCGCCGCTGAGTCCCAGCGTGAGTACCAGGCACGACACCAGGAGGAGGAGGCTCGGGAGACTTCTGTAGGCCAGGTGGCTCACAGCCCGTTCTCCAAGTTGAAGTGGAGCCTCACCCTGACGTCCGGCCGATCCACGGCCACGCCTTCCTCGATCTTGGGGCTGTACTTCCACTTCCGGATTGCGCGAAGCGCCGCGCGGTTGAATACGGTGGCGGGCTTGGCATCGACGACCACGGGATCTTTTACGGTCCCGGCCGCACTGATCGTGAACTGGACCTCGACCCAGCCCTGGATGCCCCGATCTGCGGCACGGATCGGATACTGGGGGTTGACGCGCACGATCGGGACAATGTCCTGGTCACTCCCCATGTCGCCGAAGTCCGGACCCGCGCCGAGATCGACCTGATGCGCCAACGCGATCGACATCGCGTCGAGGTCCAGGTCGGGGCGCACGGGGCGTGAGAGATCCAACTCCGGCGGCGGCGGCTCCTCCTCGGGCGGCGCCTTGTCGGGCAGGTGGCGCTTCTTGAGATCGAGCTGGGAGTCGCGCTTGAGGCGAACGAACTCGATGACATGGCCCGCGAAAACCCGCTCGGCCTCGGCGACTCCCATCGAGATCAACGCCTGCATCAGGTAGAAGAGCCCGAAGGTGACGCCGGAGGCGACCAGGAAAGCGATGGCATAGCGGCGGGCCATCAGTTGGCGGTCTCCTTCTCGCCCTCCCCTCTGCGCTCGAGCGAGAGGTGATCCGCGACCCGCTCGGACTCCCGCACCGCAAAGCGTTCGAGCTGCACGCTGAGGATGAGCCCGGAGAGGGCGGCCACCATTCCTGCCATCGTCGGAATCGTGGCCTTGGAGACCCCCGCGGCCATCGCCCGCGAGTTGCCGCTGCCTGAGAGGGCCATTACGTCGAAGACCTCGATCATCCCGGTGACCGTACCCAGCAGCCCCAGCAACGGGCAGAGGCTCACGAGCGTCTTGATGATGGAGATCGACTTCGTCAGCTCGCTCCGTACCTCCGCAACCAGGAGCCTGCGGATCTGCTCGGCATACCACGAGGTTCGATCGTCCCGTGCCCGCCACTCTGCGAGGGCCTGCTTCGCCCGTTCCGGCTGGACGTAGCGGAAGTACCAGGCGCGCTCCAGCATCAGTGTCCACATCATCAGCAGCACGGCACCGATCACGAGCAGAACACCGCCGCCCCGCTCGACGAACTCGCGAACCGCTTCGAGCGGCTCAGGAGCCAGCATCGCGCTCGGCCCGGCGGGCGACAAGCCCAGCCGCCTGCTCGTTCAGGACGTCGACGATGCTGCGGCTGGAACTCGCTACCAGCGCGTGGAGGAGAACCATCGGAATTGCGACGCACAGCCCCAGCATCGTGGTCACGAGAGCCTCCGAGATTCCACTCGCCATCATCTTCGGATCGCCGGTACCGAAGAGCGTGATCAACTGGAAGGTTCGGATCATGCCCGTAACCGTGCCCAGCAGGCCGAGGAGCGGCGCCACGACTCCGACAACCTTGAGCGCCCACAGAAATTTCTCGAGCTGCGAGGACTCACGCAAGATGGCCTCGTCGAGCTTGAGTTCGAGAGTCTCGACATCGACGTCACGATTTTCTTCATAGGAGGCCAGTACGCGCCCCAGCGGATTGTCCGAGTCTGGCTGCGGATTGCCCTTCTGCGCCGCCACCTTGCGTGCAGCACCGACTACGATCACCCACCGGACGATCGCCAGCGTTCCGCCCAGTGCTCCGAGGCAGAGAATCACGAAGCCTACGATCCCGCCCTGCGCGATGCGCTCAGTGACGCTGGGCGTCTGCACGAGCATTGCGAGGATCGAGCCGCGAGAGGGGTCGAGAGCAAAGCCGGGCATGCCGCTGGTCTCTGCCTCGAAGCTCTCCACGCTCGCGAGGTAGCTCCCTGCAGGCTGGCGGCCCAGCTCGGTGAGCTTCTCGGTCTCGGGTTGCCAGGCGAGGTACACCCCGTTACTGATGGCATTGAAAGCGCCGACCCGGATCACCTCCTGCTGCGCCTCGGTGCCGTCGGCTGCCACGACGGTCGTCGAGAATCGCACGACCCTGCCGAGTTCGGTCATTTCCTCGGCCAGCGTATACCAGAGCTTCTCGAGTGACTCGATGGACGGCAGCCGCTTGCTCTTCCCGAGTGATTCCAGGAAGGGCACGCGACCCGGCAGCTGCGCGCTCACGAGTGATGCCTCGATGTTGCTCCCCGTGTCCCCCGCAACCTGGCGGACTACGCCGAAGAGCTCACCCAGAACGCCGAGACGCTCTTGCAGCATCTCTTCCAGCTGCGCAAGCTCGAGTTCGTTCGATTCGAAGTCGCTCTCGAGGCGCTCACTCCTCGCCTCCTCGACGGCAAGCGTGGCCAGGGTCTCTGTCAGCAGGCGCCGTTGATCGTCGCGCCCCCTCCTGAACTTCGCCTCGCGTTTCTCGGCCTCCCTGCGCTCCGCACGCCAGCCGCTGCGGACACGATCGAGCAATTCGCGGAGCGATTCCACTCCTTCTTTCGCGGGCACCTGCTGCGCACCCGGCCCGGGCTCAGCCGTCTGGGCCAGCGCGATCGGTTCGCAGAGCAGGCACAGGATCAACGCAGCCGGTATCGAAGAGAGACGCATCATTGCAGCGCCTCCGCGGCCGGCACCGGGAGCCTCAGCAGGTCGGGCGCCGCCTGCTTGCGAGCAATCCGAAGGCCCTGCCGCACGCCGCTCTTGTAGTCGGAAGCCGGTGTCCAGGCACGCTGCTTCGCGTCCCAGCTTCCCGTCTCCGAGCCATCGAGCGTCTGATACAGAAGGGCGACTCGGCCAATCCGAAGGAAATCGACGGTACGCGAGCTTCCAGCGTCGTCGATTTCTCCCTTGTAGGCCTCGATCGTCCGCCCGTAGTCGTTCTCGATCTGGTACGCCTGGATGATGCGCCGGTAGCGCTCCGAGTCCGTGACATCGGCTCGGGTCATCAGGTCGCGCAGCGCTTCGACGCGCTCGTTCCGCTCGCTCTGGAGAAAGGGCACGTCGAGTGCAACGAACGCAGCGAGCGCATCGATCATCTCGAGCATCAGCGGGGTCACCTGCCGCCCGACCAGTGCCACGTTGTCCAGCTGGTCGCGGAGTGAAACCATCTCGTCGTGCTGTGACGTGATCAGCCGCGAGATCTGGCCGTTGTAGACCCGCAGCGAGTCGATCTGGTGAAGCGCGCTGCGGAATTCCACTGCGAGCCTGTCTGTTTCGTCGCTGAGCCCATCGACCTTCTTCTGACTGGCGACGCGGGCCTGGTTCTGCTCCATGCGCTGCCCCACGGCCTGATCGAGCTGCGGATCTGCGGCGGATCCGGCACCCGCGACCGCCAGCAGCGCGGTCGCAGCAGCTGCAAGTCGGACTCGCCTGACCGGGATCCTGCCAACCATCGGGTTACGTCCTCACCGAATCGGAAGAGTGGCCCATGCGATGCTCCCGCTGAATTGCATAGCTTCCTCAACTCGGCCGCCAGCGGCCCGAGCCAGAGCGTAGCCACAGCGCGGCTCAGAAACCTGCCGGGTGTTGGATGGGGTTCGCCGGACGGTTTGCTCGCAGGGAACCGAGTCAGCCCGCTAGAAGTCGCCGAGTTTGCGTTGGAAAGTGTACGCCCCCGGCTCCGCGATGAGTTGATCGACGACCTCGTCGACCTGTCCGCTGACGAGAGCGAATGGGATGGCGACAGAGGCGATCGCGGAGCCCAGAACGAATCGGACGAGCCCGGCAGGTCGCAGGATCAGGAGATCGAATGCGACGGCAGCCACCGGGGCCGCCTCGGCTGCATCCGCTTCTGCGAGAGCGACGGCGGGTGCGAGTAAGAGGGAGAGAGCTGCCAGGGCTGCGGCAAGGCGCTTTCGAACGAGCATCGATCTTCTCCTCCTTGTTGCTTCTACCTGGCCTCTACGAGCGGGCTACCACGCGAGCCCGACACGAACTCCCCAGGTTCTCGGGCGATCGAAGCGAACCTGGATCGGCGCCCCGATCAGGAAGCTCCCCGCCACCTGGCTCTGGATTATGTCCTTGTCGGCGACGTTGTTGACGAACGCGGAGACCTCGACGTGCCGATCCGCGCTCGTCCAGGAGATGCGCGCATCCAATATCTCGTACGGGCTCTGAAAGTCCTTGTTCTGCTGTCGCGTACCCGGGGGGGGGAACTGGGCATCGATTGCGGCCCCGCACTCAGAGTTCGGGCAGTTGGAGGGCCGGAAGTAGATCTTCCCCGAGGCATACAGCTGCACGTTGGGGGTCACGGTGCCCCAGCGCCCGAAGTCGAAGGGCCAGTTGGCAATCACCGTGGCGGTGTAGGGCGGCGCACGAGTGAGCGTGTTGCCCGAGCAATCGATGCCCCTGCTCGCCTCCCCGAGGTAGCAATTCTCGAAGCTGCCGTACTCGGCGTTGAGATACCCGAAGTTGCCGATCAACGTCAGGCCCTCGAAGAGCTCGGGCACGAAGTCGACCAGAGGCCTGAGAGTGAGCTCCGCCTCGAAGCCCCAGACCGTCGCGTCCGTCGCGTTTTGTGTGATGACCGAGGCCTCTGCCAGCTGCGAGACCTGCAGGTTTTCGTACCAGTAGTAGAACCCCGTGAGGTTGGCCCGGATCCGGTTGTCCCAGAACTCGTTCTTCGAGCCGAGCTCCAAGGCCCAGATGTGCTCGGGGTCTGCATTGGGGAAGGAGGTCGAGGGGTCGATCGGGTCTTCCAAGGCCGTAACGATGACGCCCGACAGATCGGAAGAGCACACG
>JAYGDB010000213.1:0-7113 GCA_046583095.1 Myxococcota bacterium
CCGGCGATCACTCGCGTGAGTTCGACGGCCTTGTGGCCACGCGTCACGTCGCCCTGGGCCTGTCCGGCGCGCACCAACCGCACGAAGGCGTCGCGTAGTCGCGGGCCGGCTTCGCCGATGGCGGCCTTCCGGGCGCCATGAAAGACCTCGGTGACGAACTCGTGATGCATGGGGCCGACTTCGATCGACGCCGCGAACAGGCCCGTGAAGATCTCCTCCAAACGCGCCTTCGTGCTCGCCTGCTTGGCGAGCGCCGAGTCGACGGAGGCGATCAGGAACTCTCCTCCCATCCGGCCCATCTCGAGCAGCAGGTCGGCCTTGCTGGGGAAGTGATTGAAGAAGGTCTGCTGCGCGACGTCGGCCTGCTCGCAGATGTCGAGCACCGTCGTCGCCTTGACCCCCTGCTGCCCGAAGACTTCGCCCGCGGCGGCGAGAATCCGCCCACGCGTCTCCATCCGTCGACGCTGGTAGCGGCTGGCCGGCCGGGGCTCAATATTGGACATCGACTCCAATACTAGAGTCTAACTCCATTTTTCGCACACGCGGCCCCGCTAGGTCCGTGCGCCGACCACGCGTCCCAACGAGTTCCATTTTCTGCTGTTGGACCCTATGCTCAGGCGCCCGCGCACGGGTTGCCATTCCCTGGAGGCTGGCATGCAGGAAGACGCTCTTCAGACGCACCTCGAAGCCGTTGCCGAGGACGGTTTTACGATCCTCGAAAACGTCTTCTCGCCCGAGCGAGCCGAGGCCTTGCTCAAGCGAATCCGCGAGATCGAGCGGGACACCTTGCGTCCGCTCGAACGCGGGGAAACGGAGGAGGACAGCTCCTTCTACCGAACTGGCGGCCTGCTGCGCATCGACCCGATGTTCTGGGACGTGCCGATCGACCCCACCGTGACGCAGGTCGTCGAGGGCGTGCTCGGCAAGGACTTCCTGCTCTCGACGTTTTCGGGGATCGACCTCAAGCCGAATGGCAACAACATCCAGCCGCTGCACCCCGACGATGCCCTGGTCCCGGTGCCGCGACCGCACGAGCGGGCCATCGGCTGCACGGTCATGTGGGTGGTCACCCCGTTCAACGAAGGCACCGGCGGCACCCGCCTGCTTCGCGGTAGTCATCGCGAGCCCCTCGACCTGCTCTTCAACCAGGACTCGGAGCGGATGAGCCAGGCCATCCAGCCCGACATGAAGCCCGGAAGCGTCCTCGTCTTCGACCATGCGCTGTTTCACGGTGCCTCCGACAACCCGTCCGATGACTGGAGACTCGGGTTGCAGGTGTCGTACCACGCGGGTTGGGTGCGCCCCTACACCAACTGGTTCCGCTCGGTCCCGATCGAAGAGGTGCGCGAGTTCCCGCAGAAGCTGCAGGACCTGCTCGGCTACAAGACCTACAACGGAATCGGCGGCGCAAGCACCGAATCGGGCTCCTACCGCGAGAGCTACGCGGGCAAAGGCCGCCCGCGCACGCCACGGCTCTCTCTGAACTGAGCGCGATCGAGGGTTTCGGCAGCGAGTGTATGATCGCCCGATGCTCCGCACCCTGAGTGTCGGCCTCGCGCTCGTCCTGCTGTCGGGATGCGACTCCGCTGGGAGATCCGCGCCGGCCATGGAGCCCGCTCCCGCTCCGCCCTATCGTGCCGTTGCCAATTTGAAGCAGACGATGGAGCAAATCCTAGATCCCGCCGCGGATGTGATCTGGGACTCCGCGGGCTTCATCATCACGGCCGAGGGCGAAACCGACCTCGCACCCACGACGGACCAGGGCTGGGAGCACGTGCGGAACAGCGCGACCGTCGTCGCCGAGACCGGCAACCTGCTGATGATGCCCGGCCGCGTGGGCGGGCCCGACTGGATCCTCTACGCCCAGGCACTGACGGCCGCCGCCGAGGTCGCGATGGCGGCTGCCGAGGCCCACGACGCGGACGCGCTCTTCGACGCGGGTGGGCAGCTCTACCAGGTGTGCCGGGGCTGCCACGAGCAGTACATGGTGCCCCTCGAGCAAGCGCGAAGCTCCCAGTGACCGCTGCCCCTCCGAACGATCGCGATCCCGGAGATGCCCGGTAGATGTCGCTCCTCCCCTTCTGCGAGTGGCTGGCCCGCACGGAGTGGAGCATCGCGCTCCACGAGTCGCTCTACGTGTACCCGTGGGTCGAGACGACCCACGTGGTGGCGCTGCTCCTCTTCGTCGGCAGTGTGACTTTCGTGGATCTGCGTCTGCTCGGCTGGGTGTTTCGCGAAGTCCCGGTCTCCGAGGTCACCGCACGCCTGATGCCGTGGACGATCGGGGGATTCGTCCTCGTCGCCACCACGGGCGCCCTGCTCTTCTACGCGATCCCGGTTCGCACCTACCTGAGCATCTTCTTCCGCATCAAGCTGATCGTGCTGGTCATCGCCGGCGCCAACACGATGATCTTCCACCGCCACGTGACTCGCGACACTCTGGCTTGGGACCACGATCCGAGCCCGCCCTTCCGCGCGCGCATTACGGGCGCCGTCTCGTTGTTGTCCTGGGCGACCATCATCGTGATGGGCCGCATGATTGCCTACAACTGGTTCGACTGTGACAAGGCCCAGTCCGACTTCGTCAACTGGGCGGCCGGCTGCGTAGTCGGGGGGCCCTAGATGACCCTCTTCGGCATCTTCGACTGGCTGGAACAGACCGCGGTCGGCGCGGTTATCCGCGAGTCCACCTGGCTGTTTCCGGTGGTCGAGTCCGCTCACCTCCTCGGGTTGGCAATGCTGGGGGGCGCGATCCTCGTCGTCGATCTGCGGCTGTTGGGCTTCGGGCTGCGGGAGATGCCGACCGCCTACGTGCTCGAGCAATCGCGCCCCTTCCTGCTGGGCGCCATCACGTTGATGTTCGCGACGGGCATCCCGCTCTTCCTGTCTGAGGCCGTCAAGTGCTACTGGAGTGACGCCTTCTGGCTGAAGATGGCCGCCCTGTGCGTGGCGCTCTTCTTCACCTTTGCGGTGCGCAACCGGGTCGTGCGTGCCCGGTCTGACATCGAGGGCTGGAAGGCGCGAGCGATCGGCAGCGGCTCGCTGGCCGTATGGCTCACGGTGGCCGTCGCCGGCCGCTGGATCGGCTTCTCCTAGCGGTTCGGCTCACGCGGGTCCGCGCCGTCCCGCGGTGCCCCGGTTCCGGACGAGCCCATGAAGAGCTTGCGGCCGTCCGCGAAGGTCACGTCGCGTCCGTTGGCCTTGCACGCGGGCTTGCAGGCCTTGTCCTTGCTCTGGTAACCGCGTACCACGATTTCGGTCCCGATGGGGATCGTGTTCTTGTTGATGCCGGCGCGGAGCAAGGTGTTGGGCGTGCCGCCTTCGACCATCCAGGCCACGACCGTCCCGTCTTCCTGCACGACGTCCAGGTGGATCCACGCATGCGGGTTGATCCACTCCACCTTCGTGACCCTGCCGGTCAGCAACACCGGAGCCTTGGAGTCGAACTCGGCAGCAAACGAGTGGTGGGGCTCCGCGCGAGAGGCGAACAGCAGGGCCAGCAAGACCGCCAGGCCAGTCACTGCGCTTCTCGATCGCACGGCGTCCTCCTTCAATCCTCTTCGCGGGCGCCTGCGAGGATCCCGGTCAGCGAGTAGTTGCCCTCGTGGCAGGCATACTCGTAGACTCGCCCCTCCGCGGCGAGCATCGGGATCTCGCCGCGCCAGACCTGGCTGAACACGGTCGGATCTTCCACCGAGAACTCGTAGAGGATCTCCCGCGAAGCGACGCGTGTAAAACGCTCGACGACCTTGGCATCCGGGGACATGTAGAGCGCGTGCCGGAGCGACCCCCGGAAGCTCTGCCCGGGGTTGAACTGGCTGGTTTCGACGACGAGCGTGTCGCCTTCCCAGCGACCGATCGAGTCTCCGAGCCAGGGGCGGATCGCACTGGGCAAGGGCTCCCCCCCGATCCGGATGATGCGCGCATCGTGGTTCATTTCGACCAGGATCATCACGAAGCCGGGCGACTGCACGATCTGATAGTGGTTGTTGTAGAGGACCGGAAGCATGGGTGGACCGCCGCTCGAACCGAACCCGACGATGCACCGCTCGCCCAGCAGGCGCGTCTCGGGGTTGTCCGCGTTGCGCATCCCCCAAAACCGCTTCGCGAGCTCGGCCCTTCCGCGCCACGAGTAGGGGATCTTGCCGTCGCGGGGGTCGATGATGAGCGAGCTACGAATCTCGCCGCGAACCCTGGCGAGCCGGCTACCCGGGTCCATCCAGAACGTGTTGTAGCCCCCTACGTCCTGGCCGGCCTCGAGTTCGCCGTCCGGAAGCTGGTCGATGGAGGCATAGGCCTTCGCGGTGCCCTTCTCGATCCGGTTCGCTTGCCCCTTCTTCAGAACGAGACCCTTCACGTTGTCACCCCGTTCGAGCCCGGTGACCGTCGCGTTGGTCCAGGTGCCCTGGAGATCCGGTGCTCCCCACGACATGCGCGGCGACTTCCACGCCTCGGCACGGCTCTCCACTGCAGCTACGAGGCCGAGGGCAGTCACTACGACCAGGAGCGCCAGCATGCAGGGTTTCATGAGACGGGCGCCATTCAGTCCAGCGGGTTCTTCCGCAGGTGTCCGTACAAGAGTTCCTCCACGAACTCGACGCACTTGAACTGCTGAAGATGCGCGTCGTTACCGACGAGCCGGTAGAGCGTCAACTGGATCGTCCAGGGACGTGTGAAGATCTTCTCGTCCTCGAGGGTGGCCTGGTAGGACATCGTGTGCGAGCTGGTCGGCGTAAAGCGCTCGACCACCCGCAACCCCTCACTGTGGAAGTTCCCGGCGCGGTCCAGCCAGGTCTCGGCATTCTGACCGGTCGTCTCGATCACGAGGGTGTCACCCTGCCAGGTCCCCACGGACTGGCCCATCCACGAGTCGATGGGCGCAGGGCCCGGGTCTTCCAGGTGGATGTCGCGTACCGCCCCCGCGTACTCGTAGGAGAAGAAGAGAGCGTCTTCGTTGTGGAGGATCTGGAACGGGTACGGCATGTAGGTCGCTCGCGGGATGCCGGGCAGATAGCACTTGATCTCGGGGTCCCGGCTCAGCCAGTTCTCTCGATTCTCCAACTGCTTCTTCCGTGCCTCCGGCCGGTAGGGAATTTCCCCACTCACGACGACGCCGAGGCCGGCCGGGACCGCACCGACGGCGCCGAACGCCACCACCTCCTTGGCGGGCACCGGCCCAACCGGGCCCTCCCGAAAAGCCATAGCCGCTTTGGCGGGATGGTGTTCCAGGTCGTAGTTCGCCCGGCTCATCGCCTGCCAGGTTCCGTTGAGATCGGGCTTGCCAGCAGGGCCACGAGGCGCGACGTAGCCGGACTCGGCAGCCGCCGGGGCCGCCGGAGACCCCAGCATGCCCAGCAGCACTAGCGCGAGCATTCGAAACCGGCCTCTCATTTGCCAAACGCTAGCGGCCAACGACCGTCGGAGCGAGCCAGCGAAGCTTCAGCGATCCCCGTAGAATAGACACGATCGCTGTCGGAAGACCTCCAACCAGAAGGGAAACTGAGTCGTGAAGGATCTGTTTTCGGTCGAGGGAAAGATCGCGCTCGTAACTGGCGGCTCGCGAGGCATCGGCGAAATGATCGCCTCGGGATTCCTGGCGAGCGGCGCAAAGGTCTATATCAGCTCGCGCAAGGCCGACGCCTGCGAGGCGACAGCGAAGCGACTGATGGAGAACACCGGCGGCGATTGCATACCGCTCCCGGCCGACGTCTCCGACCTCGGCAGCATCGAGGCACTCGCGTCCGCGCTCGCCGAGCGTGAGAGCCGGCTCGACATCCTCGTGAACAACGCGGGAGCTACCTGGGGCGCGCCCCTCGACGACTTCCCCGAGACCGGCTGGGACAAGGTGATGGACACGAACGTCAAGGGGCCCTTCTTTCTCACGCAGAAGCTATTGCCTCTGCTGCGGAAGTCGGCGACCCACAGCGATCCCGCACGAGTCATCAACGTCGGCTCCGTGGACGGCATCAAGACCCCCGTCTTCGACAACTTCTCTTACGGCCCGTCGAAGGCCGCGGTTCACCATCTCACCCGCGTGATGGCCGCGCACCTCGTCAAGGAGAACATCCTCGTCAACGCGATCGCACCCGGTCCGTTCCCGACCTGGATGCTCTCGGCGGGCGTCGGATTCGGCGGCAAGGTCGAGGGACAAGACTGGGACGCGGTCGGGCGCAGCAACCCCCGCGGTCGGGTCGGAACAATGGAAGACATCGCCGGAGTCGCCATCTTCCTCTCGTCCCGTGCGGGCGCTTTCACGGTGGGCGACACGATCACCTGCGATGGCGGCACGGTCGCGTCGTCATGAGCCAGGTCCAGCGCATCAAGATTCCCGGAGACATCGAAATCGAGTTCCAGGAGGCGGGGAGCGGCTCGCGCCCCTTCGTGCTGGTTCACGGCTACACGGGCTCGCGCGATGATTGGCGCGAGCACATGGCGCCCCTCGCCGAGTTGGGTCGCACCCTCGCAATGGACCAGCGCGGCCACGGGGGATCGACGAACCCCGGCGATCCAGCCCGCTACACGCTCGATCAACTGTCCGCCGATCTCGCCGCCATGCTGCGCGCGTGTGACGCCGACCCGTGTGACCTCCTGGGCCATTCGATGGGTGGCATGGTCGCGCTCCGCTACGTCCTGGCGCACCCGGAACGCGTCAGCTCCCTGATCCTGATGGACACCGCCGCGAGTGCACCCGAGATTGCTGGGCCTGCGAGACAGATGATGGAGGGCGTCGGCGAGCTCGCGCGCTCGTCCGGGATGGCGGCCGTCGCGGAGATGATGCGCAGCGCGATGGAGGGCGGCGCCGGCTTGGGTGCCCCCCCGGTTGCAGCCGCGGACGCCTTCGACACGTCGTTCGAGCGCGTGCGCCCGAAGCTCGATCAGATGGACCCCGAGGCCTTCGTGACGCTCGGAAAGGAGTTGTTCGACCAGGAGCCGATTGTCGAACGACTGTCCGAAATCCACTGCCCGACGACGGTGATCGTCGGCGAAGCCGACGGGCCCCTGCTCCCTGCATCCCAGGTGCTCGCGGACAAGATCGCCGGCGCCACGCTCGTGATCGTCCCCGAGTCGGCCCACCAGCCCCAACTCGAGAACCCCAAGGCCTGGTTCGAAGCC
>JAYGDB010000033.1:0-40527 GCA_046583095.1 Myxococcota bacterium
GACCGCGATCCCCAAGGTCCACGAGAAGGGGGTGTACCCCTCGATGGTCTCGCCGGGGTTGAAGACGAGGCCGAGTCCGTCTGCCCAGTTCTTCGCGTAGCGGAAAGTGATGAAGGCATCGTCGAGCCAGAACTCGCGGTAGGCGAGCCACAGCGCGAAGAAGAGCAAGCCGCCCACAATCGGCACCACCCGGGGCAGGCTCCGCTCGACGCGCTCCGACATGCTCCGAGCTTAACAGCGTTCGGCGCTGCAGGATTCGATATCCTCCCGCGCCATGGACTCAGACTTCTTCTCCGACCTCCTTGAGAATCTCTCCGAGTTTGGCGAGATTGCGGTACTGCTGGCGCTTGCGGTCGTCGCCTACCTCGTCACCCGCTTCTGGATCGTCGGTCTGATCCGGCGCCTGGTAGGGCGTAGCAAGACGACCTGGGACGATGCCCTCGTGCGCTCCCAGGTCTTCCTGCGACTGGCCCACTTCGCCCCGGCGGTGGTCGCCTTCTACGGGATCACTTTCATTCCGGAGCTGTCGCCGGGCCTCGCCCAGATGATCCAGCGCGCCTCGGTCGCGGTGATGTTGACCGTCGCGGCGCTGTCGGCGGGTGCGGTCCTCACGGCCCTCAACGAGATCTACTCGCAGGACCCCGAGAATCGCCAGCGTTCCATCAAGGGCTACCTGCAGGTCGTCAAGATGGGCATCTACATCCTGGCGGCAATCTCGATCATTTCGGTGCTGCTCGACAAGTCGCCCTGGATCTTCGTCAGCGGGATCGGCGCCATGTCGGCGGTCCTGCTGCTGATCTTCAAGGACACGATTCTCTCGCTGGTCGCGAGCATCCAGATCACGAACAACAACATGGTGCACGTCGGCGACTGGGTGGAGATGCCGAAGTACGGAGCCGATGGCGACGTCATCGACGTGGCCCTCCACACGGTAAAGATCCAGAACTGGGACAAGACGATCACGACGGTTCCCACCCACGCTCTGATCAGCGAATCCTTCAAGAACTGGCGCGGGATGTCCCAGTCCGGGGGTCGGCGGATCAAGCGTTCGATCTACATCGACGTCACGACGGTCCGCTTCCTGACCGGCGAGGAGGCTGAGCGCTTCGGGAAGTGGGCCCTCCTGCGGGACTACATCTCCGGCAAGACGCAAGAGATCCAGTCCTACAATGCGGAGTCGGGACGCAACTTGGACTTCGACGCGGATATCCGCCGGCTGACGAACGTCGGAACCCTGCGTGCCTACATCTATGCCTACCTCACCGCCCATCCGAAGATCCACAAGGGCATGACCCTACTCGTTCGACAACTGCAGCCGACCAACAACGGCCTTCCCATCGAGATCTACTGCTTCAGCAACGACACGGATTGGGGGATATACGAGGAGGTGCAGGCGGATCTTTTCGACCACATCCTGGCGATCATGTCCGAGTTCGACCTGCGGGTCTTCCAGGACCCGACGGGCGCGGACATGTCCGCACTGGCTGCACGGAGCGGTGCGTGAAGGATCTCGAGGGCCGCACGGCAGTCATCACGGGGGCGAGTCGCGGCTTGGGGGCCGCTCTTGCCGAGCACTTCGCGGCGCGCGGAATGCGGCTGGCCTTGTGCTCGCGGAGAGATCCGGTCCTGGCGCCGGGCGACGACGTCCTGGCCGAGTGCGTCGATGTACGGGACGAGAAGGCGGTCGGCGAGTTCGCCCTGCATGTGGAGGAGCGCTTCGGCCAGATCGACCTCTGGATCAACAACGCCGGCGTGCTCGAGCCGATCAAGCCGCTGCGTGATCTCACCCTCGACGAGTTTCGCGACCACATCGACATCAACCTCACGGGGCTCTTCTTGTGTACGCGCGCGTACGTGCAGCACCTGCGCCGACGCGGCGGGGAGGGTGTGCTGATCAATATCTCGTCAGGCGCGGCGTGGCACGGCTATGCGGGCTGGACGGCCTACTGCGCGGGCAAGGCCGCCGTGGAGCGTCTGACCGAGTGCGTACAACTCGAAGAAGAGGCGAACGGCCTGCGAGCCTACGCGGTGGCGCCCGGCGTGATCGATACCGACATGCAGGTCCAGATCCGGGCGTGCACGCCCGACGTCTTCCCGGAGCTCGAACGCTTCCTCGAGATGAAGCGCGACGACACCTTCAATACGCCGGGCTTCGTCGCCGAGCACCTGCTCGCGATCGCCTTCGATCCCGCGGCTCGTCCCGAAGAGGTCACCGTCCGACTGCCCGACGAGAAGCCTCATTGAGGCTCTTCGTCACTGGGGCGAGCGGTCTGATCGGGGGCGATCTGTGCGCCGCCCTGCTCGCCGACGGTCACGAGGTAACAGCGCTCTCCCGCCAGGCGCGGACGGGCGGTCCGGAGTGGGTGACGGGCGATGCGAGCGAGCCGGGCGGCTGGACGGACGCCGCTTGCGCGGCCGACGCCGTCTTCCACCTCGCGGGCGAGTCGATCGCCGAGGGACGCTGGACGAGCGCCCGAAAGCGCGCGCTGGTTCGGAGTCGTATCGACAGCACCCGCGTGCTTGTCGGCGCGCTTGCGGCGGCAAGCAGGCGCCCTGCTCTCCTCGTGTGTGCATCGGCTTGCGGCTACTACGGCTCGCGCGGTGAGGAAGAACTCAGCGAGTCGTCGCCGCCGGGCGCCGGCTTCCTCGCGCAACTGTGCCGCGAGTGGGAGGCCGAGGCGGATCGCGCCGAGGCGCTCGGGCTGCGGGTCGTGAAAGTGCGCTTCGGCATCGTCTTGAGCGCTCGCGGCGGAGCGTTGTCGAAGATGCTCCCGATCTTCCGGCTCGGCCTCGGAGGCCCTCTCGGCCCGGGGCGTCGTTGGTTTCCGTGGGTCGCAGAGTCGGACACGCTCGGCTTGCTGCGCTTTCTGCTGGAGCGCGAGATCTCGGGACCGTTCAACGTGGTCGCGCCCGAAGCGTCACGCATGGGCGAGTTCGCCCGCACGCTCGGCCGGGTTCTGGGGCGGCCGGCCCTGCTGCCGGTGCCCGAGCTGGCACTGAAGCTCGTGCTGGGCGAGATGGGCGCATCGCTGACCCCGGGACAACACGTCGTCCCGACAGCAGCCCTGGAGGCCGGCTACACGTTCCTCCAGCCGACGCTCGAAGCTGCCCTGAGAAACGCCGTGAGCTAGAACTTCGCCAAGAACCGGCTGCTCGAGGCAGCCGCTCTCAGAGGTCGGCTACGAGCTTGTCGTAGAAGCCGACGTAGTCGTACTTGTCGTCGGCGTCGAGGGCGGCGATGGCCGTGCGCGGATGTTGGTTGAGCTGACCCGTGATGTTGTAGGGGATCAGGGCGCCCCACTCGTGCTTCTCGCGCAGGTCCACCATGTGGCTCTGCAGCAGCTGATAGATCGGGCGGACCCGGTAGGCGGGATTGCGCAGAAAGCCGATCAGCAGCTCCATCGGGCAGTTCCCAGCGCCCCGGCCCATGCCCATCGCTGTTGCGTCGACGCGGTTCGCGCCATGAACGATCGCCTCGATGGTGTTTGCGAACGCGAGTTGCTGGTTGTTGTGGGCGTGAATGCCGATTTCCTTGCCGGTTCCCTCGAGTGCCTTCTTGTATCGCTCGACGAGTCGAGCGATCTGCTCGCTGTAGAGGGAGCCGAAGCTATCGACTACGACGATGGTGCTGGCGGGCGTCTCTCGCAGCACCTCGAGGGCCTGGTCGATCTCGGCGTCCTGCACGATCGAGATCGCCATGATGTTGCAGGCCACCTCGTAGCCCTTGTCGTAGGCGTCGTTGATCATATCGACGGCTACGGGGAGTTGGTGGACGTAGGTGGCGACACGGATGACGTCGAGGACGCTGTCCTTCTTGGGAAGGATGTCCTCCTTGTAGTCGGTCTTCTCGGCGTCGGCCATTGCACTGATCTTCAGCGCGGTGTCGTTCTCGCCGATGATTCGACGCACGTCGTCCTCGTCGCAGAATTTCCAGTCCCCGTGCTTGCTGGGGGCGAAGAGCTTCTTCGATGCCTTGTAACCGATCTCCATGTAGTCGATGCCGGACTCGACGCAGGTGTCGTAGACGGCCTTCACGAGGTTGTCGCCGAAGAGGTGGTTGTTGATCAGGCCGCCGTCGCGAACGGTGCAATCGAGCACCTTGAGTTCGGGTCGGTAGGTGATCCAGGGTGCGGTCATCGGGGTTGGCTCCAAGTTCAGAAATGAGACGCGGTTTTGGTCTACGGGCCGAGAAGTCTAGCCGGTCAGATCGGCGCCGGCGGGTCGGGTGCTCGCGCGGCTCGCACCGCGTCCGGACACGCTGCGGAGCGTTTCGTCGAGCAGTCGCTCGGGGCGATGCGCGAGATGGCGGGCTGAACCCCGCTCGGCACGATTGAAGAAACCCGGTATGAAGACAATCTGAATGTGCTGCTTGTTAGGGTCGAAAAGCCGAAGGCTAGGCGTCTGCGAGCTCCCAGTCGCAGGTTTGAGTGGTGGGAGATTCGGCATCCAGCCCACGGTTTTCCACCGCAGACTGAGATCACACCGTCCAGCTACCCCGAACCGTACTCTGGAACTACGAAGAGACATCGAGCGAGCGAGTCGCCGCCCGCATTCACTCCAGGTAGCCGAGCGCGCGCAAGTTCTCCTCGATGTTGTCGAGGAGTTCCGCCCGATCGGTCCGCCCGTCCTCGATCACCCGGGTTCGTTCGCGCAAGAATTCAGTCATGCGGCCGGTGGTTTCCTGGCGCTCGCCGCTCACGTCTCGGGTTTCGGCGGGATCCTGGTCTAGGGCGTAGAGAGCGGCTGTTTTCTTCTTGTAGTCGATGATGAGCTTCTCGCCCGCCAGGACGTAGCTGCGTTGCGCGCGCCACGAGCTGAAGGCTCCCTCGGAGGGGTGCACGCCCGGCTCTTCCATCCAGCGTCGCAGGCTCCGGCCCTCGAGGCCGAAATCCGCGAAGTCGATCTCGAGCAGGTCGAGGATCGTGGGCGCTAGGTCGAGGTTCATGACGTCGGCGCGGACCCGGCGCGGCTCCGCGCCGGGGACCGCCATCACGAGCGGGGTCTTCACCTGGCTGTCGAAGAGGGATCGGCAGTGCTGCAGCTCTCCGTGATCGAGAAAGTCCTCGCCGTGATCGGAGGTGACGACGATCAGGGTGTCCTCCCGCAGGCCCCTGTCTGCCAGCTCGTCGAGGAACTCACCGAAGCGCCGATCGAAATACGCGATCTCGTCGTCGTAGAGGTCGACGAGGTAGGCCAGGTCTGCGGCGGAGATCGCTTCCGTGTTGCCGCTGCGCACCAGGGCGGAGAGGGACTTCGGATTCCCTTGCTCGACGACGCGTTTGGTTCCTTGGTAGGGCCCGGCAAATCGGCGCTCGTGGGCGGCGGGTGGCGAGTAAATCTCGTGTGGCTGCATGTAGTGCAGATAGAGAAAGAACGGCGGCTCGAGTCGGTCCAGCATCTGCACTGCGTGCTCGTTCACGCAGGCGGCGTCGTAGGCGAAGTCCGGGTTGAAACAGCCCTCATCGAAGTGATCGAAGCCCCGCCCGAAACGGCCCGTCTGGTTGTGGCTGCTCGGCGTGACCCGCACCACGGAACTCTCGGACACGGCCCCTGTCGAGAAGCCCCGCACGCTCAGGATCTCGGGGAGGCTGATGATGTTGTCCGGGATGCCGTGGTCGCCGAGGTGCTGGCCCCAGAAGTGGATGGGGTTACGAGAGGTGAGCAGCGAGTTGACGGACGGAAAGGTGCACGGCGCCTGGCTTCGGGCGCTCTCGAACAGAACGCTGTCAGCGGCCAGGGCGTCGAGGATCGGGCTGGTGTTCCGTTCGTACCCGTAGGCGCCCAGGTGGTCGGCACGCAGGGTATCGACCATCACCAGCACGACGTTGCGGGGCGCCGGCAGCCTCTCGGGCCCGCAGGCCAGAGCCAGCGGAAGCAGGCAGGGAAGCAGTCGCCGAAACATCCGCCGGATTGTGTCCTTCCTGACGAATGATCGCGAATCTGCGCGGGTGGACTGACCCGCGCTTCCCGTCAAGAACGGGCATCGGAGGAGAGCCGAGCAGGGGCCATGAGCACAAGCGAGGAGCCGCGAGACGTTCGGCGTCCGTCTGGGATCACGTCCTCGCGAGAGCTGGCACGGGGCCACGCGGGCGCCGCAACCCGGTTGCGGCGCCCGTGTGGGCGTCGTCCCGCCCCGCCTCCCGCCCACGACTGCCCGTGGTGGCGCTCGTGTGAGCGGGATGGAGAGTGGTCTTAGCCCGTGAAGTCGCGGTCGAGAACTGTCTTACGACCGTCGTTCCGGGCGTTGTCGATCGCCTGCTGGCAGAGCCTGCGGATCGAATCCGAGAGGACCGCCAGCACGGACGAGGAGGTCTTCATGTCCCCATTCGCCTTGATGAAGGCCTTGACCTTCGAGGCAACCACGAGCACTTCGTTGTCGGACATCGCGACTGAGACCCCTTTCTGCTGCGATGTGCGCCGACCGCCCAGATCGTCTCTGAGCTCCGACGACATCGGGTTCGCGGGTCACGAGACACTTCCCCCAAAACGGTGCTGACGAGGTCGCGCCCGGACGAGACCCACCTGTAGTCCCGGAGAATGCACCGGTGCTCGCCGAAACGCAACGAGCGGAGTATCACAGGCAGTGGCATGGGAAGAATCGCAATCCACGGGGTCCATATCTGGGACGGTCGGTCCGAGTCCAGGTTCGGGGATCGCTCGGTCATCCGGGTCGAGGACGGCCACATCGAATCGATCGTTCCGGAGGCCCAGGCGGGCCAAATCGAGTCAGATGTGGAGGTTTTTCACTACGAAGAACCGGTCACGCTGATGCCCGGATTGATCGACTGCCACGTTCACATCACGTTGGATCCGGCGATATTCAGCGCGACCGAGCAGCTCGAAGTCTCGCGCGAGCGGGTCTGGGCGGGCATGCAGCAGCGGGCCCTGGCGATGGTGCAGGCGGGCATCACTACCGCCCGTGACCTGGGCGCCGGTGAGTGGCTCGAGATCACGCTCCGCGACCGGATTGCTGCCGGGGAACTTCCCGGCCCACGACTCCTCTGCGTCGGACAGCCGGTCACCTCCCCCAAGGGCCATTGTCACTTCTGGGGTGGTGAGGCGCGGGGTCGTGACCAGCTGCGCGCCGTGATCGAGCGTCAGGTCGCGCACCGGGCGGATTGGATCAAGGTGATGGCGACGGGCGGCGTCTTCACCAAGGGGACGGACGTCAAGAAGCCCCAGTTCGACGAGCAGGAGCTCGCGCAGATCGTCGGCTACGCGGCGGAGCACGGTCGCTCGGTGGCGGCCCACTGCCATGGAGCGGCCGGCATCCAGAACGCATTCGCGTCCGGGATCCGCACCGTCGAGCACTGCTCGTTCGCCGGGGACGACGGCTTCGGCGAGGACTTCGATCCGGCCTTCGTGCCGAGCATGGTGCGCGAGTCCGTGTGGGTTTCGCCGACCGTCAATACCGGCTGGAAGCGTCGCCAGGAGAAGGACGGCAAGCCCACCAAGTTCTGGAAGCGGATGACGACATGCTTGCAGGCGATGCGTGAGGGCGGTGTGAAGTTCGTCGCCTCGACGGATGCCGGAATTCCGGGCGTGCAGCACCACCAACTTCCGGAAGCCCTGCAGGTCTTCCAGCGCTATGCGGGCTTGTCGTGCGTCGAGGCCCTGCGCTCGGCGACTTCGGAGGCGGCGATGGCCCTCGGCATCGCGAACGAGACCGGCGCGGTCGAGCCGGGGCTGGCGGCGGATCTGCTGGTGGTCGATGGAGATCCCACCACGGATCTGGCAGCGCTCCAGCGTCCGCAGCTCGTGCTTGCACGGGGCCGGGTCGCCTACCTGGCGGACTGGGATCGGAACGAATCCAGCTAGGCACGCCCTCTCGGTTGTCGACTCGGGTCGGCATCTCGGCGAGCATTGCAATTCGGGGTTGGCCAAGAAGAATGGAAGTGGGACGTTATGCGCCGTCGACCACGGGGCCCGCGCATCCGGGGACGCTGCTGGCGGCGCTGCTGTGTTGGCTCGACGCGCGCTCTCGGGGAGCGCGGATCGTGCTGCGACTCGAGGATCTCGATCCCCATCGCTGCCGCCCCGAGTACGCCCAGGCGATGAAGGACGACCTCGCCTGGATCGGCCTCGATTGGCACGCCGTGCGACTGCAGAGCGAGCTCGCGAGCGATCACGACGACGCGATCGAGCGTCTGAAGGCCGACGGACTCGTGTATCCCTGCTGCTGCTCGCGAAGTGACGTGGCTTCCGTCGGGCTTCCCGCTGCCGATGGCGGCACCCGCTATCCGAACACGTGTCGGGGGCGTCCCCTCGAAGACGCCGGCCCAGGCGATGCGCTGCGCTGCCGGATCGATGACGACGCGGAGTTCGGCGACCCGATCGTCCTTCGCCGCGACGGCGGCGTCGCCTACCACCTCGCAAACGTCGTCGACGACGCTAGGGAAGGGGTGACCCGGGTCGTGCGGGGCCGCGATCTCGAGACCACCACCGCCACACAGATCGCCCTCCAGGGGCTTCTCGGTTTCGAGGCGCCCGAGTACCACCACCACCTGCTGCTGCTCGAGCCGCGCGGCGACAAGCTGGCCAAGCTGCACGGGTCGGTTTCGGCCCCCGAGCTACGGGGGGTCTACCCGGGCCCGGCCCTGTGCGGCGTCCTCGCGCACGCCGCCGGCCTGCTCGACGCGCCTCGAGACGTGCGTCCCGAGGAGTTGCTGGCGGACTTCTCGTGGGACCGCGTTCGCCGGGAAGACCGTGTGCTGGAGTGGGACGGGGTCGCGTTGCGGCTCCGCGAATGATCAGGCGGGGCGCGGCACCACCTCGAGGACCGACGCTTCTCCCGGGACGCCGATCCGCAGCGGGAAGCCGTAAAAGCCGGTGCCGCGGTGGACGTAGAGTCGCCCTGCCCCTCTCGCGAAGAGCCCGTGGTCCGGCCAGCGACTGTGCGAGAGCACCGTCCAGTCGAGGCCTAGGCTGACGAGACCCACCTGCCCGCCGTGGGTATGGCCGGACAGGGTCAAGTCGACATCCCCTTCCGGCACGTGCTGGAAGGCCAGGGGATCGTGGAGCAACAACAGGCGGATGCGGTCGGCGCGTCGCGGGAAGCGTGCCAGCAACTCCTGGATGTGGGGCTCGCGGTCGCGGCCCCGGTAGTCGGCACCGATCAACTGGAGCGGCCCGATCGGCGTGTCGATCAGTCGCTCTTCATCGATCAGGAGATCGATCCCGTTCGTCGCGAGGGCCTGACGCACCTCGTCCCGGTCTTCGTGATCGTGGTTTCCGTAAATCGCGTAGCGGGGTCCCGTGTAGTTTCCCAGCGGCTCGAGCGCTCTCGAGAGGGCGCCCGGTGTGCCGCGGCCCTCCATGGTGAGAAAGTCGCCGGTGAGGAGGACGAGATCGGGTCGTTTCGCGAGCAGCGATTCGAGCGTGCGTTGAAGTTGTCGGACCGATTGCCACGGGCCGAGGTGCGGATCGGCGATCTGCACGATCCGCAGGCTGGCTCCCTCGAGCGGCCGCGGATCGCGGCCGTAATGTCGCTCGACGGGTACGCGCTGGATCTCACTCGGGCCTGACAGGCCGAGCCGGACCCGCACCGTCTCGCGCCGCAGGCGCATCGACGTTCCGATCGAGGCAGCGCAGACCCCGAGCGGAACCAGGTCGAGCCACGAGAGGCTGGAGAGCGCGGCGTCCCAGCCCAGCGCGCCGAGCAGTCCGCGAAGCGGCAGCAGGAACAGCAGCCAGGCACCCGAGACGGCGCCCGCCGCGAGAAAGGCCTGGCCGGGGATCGAGATGAAGATCCGGTGGAGCGGGCCGCGCAGCCTCGCGCTCGTGAGCTGCGCGAGTTGGATGCCGGTTGCTGCCATCAGGCCACTGAACGCCAGGTTGAGCCAGAGCGCTCCGGGCTCCCCCAGCCAGGTTGCGAGGCGCGCGTGCAGGAGGACCGCTCCCGGCAGGCTGATCGTCAGCAACACGGCGCTGAAGATCGCGTAGAAGCGGCCGCGTACGCGCCACGCGTACAGGGGGATCCCGATCGCGGTCGCGGCGGCAAGCGCGCGAAACAGCCAGCTGAGGTCGAGCATGAAGAGTCCTGACGGGGCGCCCGGTGCAGGATAGCGGCTGGCTCCTTCAGCGCCGCCGGGCCGGGCCCTTACACACACCGGTTAGCTAGTACCGATAGGTCTCCGGCTTGTAGGGGCCGTCGACGTCGACACCGATGTAGGCGGCTTGCTCGTCCGTCAGGGTCGTGAGATGGGCGTCGAGGTGATCGAGGTGCAGGCGCGCCACCTCCTCATCGAGCTTCTTGGGCAGCACGTACACCTTCTTCTCGTAGCCATCGCCGTTCTGGTGCAGCTCGATCTGCGCCAGCACCTGGTTGGTAAACGAAGCCGACATCACGAAGCTCGGGTGACCCGTCGCGCAGCCCAGGTTCAGCAGGCGTCCCTCGGCCAGCACCATCACGCTGTGGCCGTCGGGGAAGCGGTACTCGTCGTACTGGGGCTTGATGTTGATCCGCTCGACGCCGGGCAGCTTGGCGAGCCCGGCCATGTCGAGCTCGTTGTCGAAGTGACCGATGTTGCCGACGATCGCCTTGTCCTTCATCTGCCCCATCTGCTCGGCCGTGATGATGTTGAAGTTGCCCGTTGTCGTGATGAAGAAATCGCCCTGGCCGATCACCTCCTCGAGGGTGCGAACCCGGTAGCCCTCCATCGCGGCTTGCAGGGCGCAGATCGGATCGATCTCGGTGATGACGATGCGTGCGCCCTGCCCCTTCATCGCCTGGGCGCAGCCCTTGCCCACATCTCCGTAACCACAGATGACGACGAGCTTGCCGCCGATCAGGACGTCCGAGGCGCGCATGATTCCGTCGGGTAGCGAGTGCCTGCAGCCGTAGATGTTGTCGAACTTGCTCTTCGTCACCGAGTCGTTGACGTTGATGGCCGGAAACAGCAGCTCGCCGCGATCGGCGAGCTGGTTGAGCCGGAGCACGCCGGTGGTCGTCTCCTCGGAGACGCCCCGCACTGCGTCCGCGACTCTCGTGAAGCACGTCGGATCTTCGCCCTGGATTTGCGCGAGCAACTCGAGCACGACGGTCCACTCTTCGGAGTCGTTCTCGCTGGCTTCGGGAACCTTGCCGGCCTGCTCGAACTCGCGTCCCTTGTGGAGCAGGAGCGTCGCGTCGCCGCCGTCGTCGACGATCAGGTCGGGGCCCGAGCCGTCGGGCCAGATCAATGCTTCGTGGGTGCACCACCAGTACTCCTCGAGGGTTTCGCCCTTCCAGGCGAAGACCGGGATACCGTTAGGATCTTCGGGGCTGCCGTCGGGACCCACGGCGACCGCGGCGGCGGCGTGATCCTGCGTGGAGAAGATGTTGCAGGACACCCAGCGCACGTCGGCGCCGAGCTGCACGAGTGTCTCGATCAGGACACCCGTCTGGATCGTCATGTGGAGGCTGCCCATGATCTTGGCGCCGCGAAGGGGCCGGGCGGCTGCGTGGCGTTCGCGCAGCGTCATCAGACCGGGCATCTCCTGCTCGGCGAGTCGCAGCTCTTTTCGGCCGAAGTCGGCGAGGGACAGGTCGGCAACCCGGAAGGCGGGTCGATCGTTCGCGGTCATGGCAATTCCCCGATGCAGGTGCTCACGAAGGGTGTCGGCCGCTAGTGGGCCCGACTGAAACAGTATATTCGTTTATGCAGATATAGGGATACAGATGCTCTGGTGCACTGTCAACGATGGCCCCCGCGGATGCGAATGCGCCCCGTGGGGGGCGCGCGCTATACTCGTCCGCCCCCCACGCGAGGCCATCAGGGACTTCGCGGACGGGGCTCACCAGGAGGAAAGCATGGCACTTCAGCTCGGCGATACCGCCCCCGATTTCCAAGCCGACACCACCGAAGGATCCGTCCACTTCCACGACTGGATCGGCGACGGCTGGGCGGTGCTCTTCTCGCATCCGAAGGACTTCACACCGGTCTGCACGACCGAACTCGGCGAAGTCTCCAAGCGGAAGGCTGATTTCGAGGCCCGCGGAGTCAAGGTGATCGGTCTCAGCGTGGACGGCGTCGACGACCACAAGGGCTGGGCCCAGGACATCGAGGACACCCAGGGTGTCGCGCTGAACTTCCCGTTGATCGGCGACCCCGATCGCAAAGTCGCCGACCTCTACGACATGATCCATCCGAACGCGAACGACACCCTCACGGTGCGGTCGGTGTTCATCATCGGTCCCGACAAGAAGATCAAGCTGTCGATCACCTACCCGGCGAGCACGGGCCGCAACTTCGACGAGATCCTGCGCGTGATCGACTCTCTCCAGCTCACCGCCAACCACCAGGTGGCGACGCCAGTGAACTGGAAGGACGGCGACGACGTGATCATCGTCCCCGCGCTGTCGAACGAGGAGGCGAAGGAGAAGTTTCCGGAGGGCTGGGATGAGCAGAAGCCCTACCTGCGGGTCGTGAAGCAGCCCAACAAATAGCAGCCACACCCGAGGCTCGCGCAGACAAGCCGGGTGGCCTCCGGGATTTCACAACACGGCGAGGACGATCGCCGCGAGCCCGACCGCCGCGGCCGTCCCGGCGAAGATCGTGATCACCAGCAGGCGCCGGTCGAGACGACGAAGACGCGCATTGGTGCGGGCTTGTCGCTGCCGCAGGTCCACCAGCATCTCGCGCAGTTCCATCAGTCGCGACAGCTGTTCTTCGACCTCCCACACTTCGGTGAAACGCTGATCGAGTTGCTCGATCCTCTGGTCCGTGCCGGCCAGCCCTTGGGCGATGGCATCGAGGCGGGCGAGCACGCGATCGTCGAGGGTCGATTCGGCGAGCCTGCGCTGCGCGCGGCGAAGGCTGATCCGTTGCCAGAACGACCGCTTGGGCTGTTCGCTCGCTGCTGAGCCCGGGACGGGGACCACGGCATGGGACGTCCCGGCGGTAGGTCCTACGCGGTCCGACTCCTGCATTTCACCCCTCCAGGTCCCCCATTCTAGCTAGTATGCGACGCGCCATGGAACGTTTGATCGATCTCGAGGGCTGCCTGAACTTCCGGGACCTGGGCGGGTATCCCACCGCGGACGGACGGCGGCTTGCTTGGCGCCGCATCTACCGCAGCGACGGGCTACATCGGCTGACAGCGCCCGATGTCGTGCGCCTGCGTGACGATCTGGCCCTCACGGACCTGATCGACCTGCGTTCTACCGCCGAGTTGAGCCTCGACGGCCGCGGGCCCCTGGAGGACGAGCCCATGGCCTTCCACCACGTGCCGCTCTTCGACGGTGATCGCCCATCGACCTTCAGTCCGAATCTGCAGATGCGCATGGAAGAGATGAGCCTCGCGGACCGCTACTTCGGCCTCGTCGAGATGGCCAAGGAGCCGATCGCCCGCGTGGTGGAGTTGATCGCCGACGCGAAGGGTGGCGCGGTCTATCACTGCGCGGCGGGGAAGGACCGGACCGGGGTCATCTCTGCGATCCTGCTCTCGGTCCTCGGTGTTCCCGAGGAGTTGATCGTCGCCGACTACGCGCTCTCGAGACAGAATCTCGACGCGATCATCGAGCGCCTGAACGCCAGTGACGGCTACAAGGACATGTTCGAGCATCTCCCGCCCGACACGCTGCACGCCGAGCCGGAGACGATGGTCTCCCTGCTCGCGAAACTCAAGGAGGGCTACGGCTCGGCGGAGGCATTTCTCGAGTCCGCCGGCGTGCGCTCCGACGGAGTCGAGCGGCTGCGGGCGAGCGTTCTCGAGTAGCCCCGGAGAAGCGCCGAGCTATTCGTCGATCTCCACCCGGGTACCTACCTCGACCCGGTCGAAGAGGTCGAGCAGGTCGTCGGTTCGCATGCGGACGCAGCCGTGCGAGCCGGGAGTTCCCACCGCCACGGTCTCCGGGCAGCCGTGGATGTAGATGTTGCGCGTCCGGCTGTCGACGTCACCGCCCTGGTTGCGGCCGGGCTCGAGGCCGCCGAGCGTCAGGACGCGCGTGAGGATCCAGTCGCGCTCCGGGCTCGCCTCGAAGAGATCGGGGGTGCAGATCTCGCCCGTCGGCTCACGGCCGACGAAGACGCTGCCGGGTGGGGCGCCGGCGCCGATCTTTTCCTTGATGCTGTGCGCGCCCCGTGGCGTGCACTCGCTGCCATGCTGCTCCCCGGCACCGTTCTTCGCGGTGGAGACGGGGTAGCTCTGCAAAACCGTGTCTCCCTCGCGCAGGTCGAGACGCTGCGCGGCGAGGTCGATCCGGATCGTTCGCTGCATGCCTCGCTCCACCCTTGCCTCCCTTCGTCGCGACCGGAGTGTAACCTTGGCGCATGGGGTTCAGTGCGAAGGATCGGATTCGCAGCTTCCGCCACGCGGGAAATGGCTTGCGGGTGCTCGTCTCGGGGCAGCACAACGCGTGGATCCACGCGACGCTGACCGGGGTCGCGATCGGGCTCGGCTTCGCGCTCCGGATCTCGGGCCTCGAGTGGTGCGCGATCGTCATCGTGATCGCCCTGGTGTGGGTCGCCGAGGGCTGTAATACCGCTCTGGAGTTGCTGGCGGACGCAGCGGTACCCGAGCGAAACGAGAAGATCGGACAGGCCAAGGACACGGCCGCCGGCGCGGTGCTGGTCGCCGCCATCGCCGCAGCGACGGTGGCTGCGATCGTATTCTTGCCGCGGCTACTGGCCCTCGCGGGGTAGCGGTCGGCTTCGAGAAGTGCCACGGCCTCGGCAACGATCTGCCGCGGGCGCCCGAAGCTCAGCTTCGCTCGTAGCGCGCCAGCGTGTACGCATACTCGTTGCGGTCGTCGGCTTCGTGGCGCGTCTCCTCGACGAGCTTCCACGCGGCCGCGTCGTAGGCGGGAAACAAGGCGTCCCCCTCGACCTCTGCGTGAACCGTGGTGAGGTAGAGGCGATCGGCCTTCGGGAGAGCAAGCCCGTAGATCGCCTCGCCGCCGAAGACGAACGCCTCGTCGTCGCCTTGCTCCCGAGCGATCGCGATCGCCGCGTCGAAATCGTTCGCGACGAAGACGCTCTCGAGATCCACCCCGAAGTTGGGGTTGCGGCTCACCACGATCGACGTGCGTCCAGGAAGCGCGCGACCGATGGCCTCCCAGGTCTTGCGGCCCATGATCAGGCAGTGGCCCATGGTCAGCTGGCGAACCGCGCGCTGTTCGTCCGGCAGCCGCCAGGGGATCTCTGCACCGCGCCCGATGACGCGGTTCTCCGACATGGCCGCGACGATCGAGATGAGCACTAGATCGCGATCGGGGCCTTGATGCCCTTGTGGGGGTCGTAGTTCTCGAGCGCGACATGCTCTGCGCGGAACTCGAACAGTGATTTCACCGATGGGGCGAGGCGCAGCGTCGGCAGCTCGCGGGGCTCGCGGGCGAGCTGCCGCTCCACCTGCTCGAGGTGGTTCGAGTAGATGTGAGCGTCCCCCAGGGAGATCACGAGGTCACCGACCGACAGGTCGGTGACCTGGGCGACCATCCGGGTCAGCAGCGCGTAGGAGGCGATGTTGAAGGGCAGTCCCAGGAAGAGGTCACAGCTCCGCTGGTAGACGCCGCACGAGAGGCTGCCCTCGGCGACGTAGAACTGAAACAGCAGGTGGCACGGCGGCAGCGCCATCTTCGGGACTTCGGCCGGATTCCAGGCTGTGACGAGGAGTCTGCGGGAGTCTGGATTGGCGCGGATCTGCTCGATCACCGCAGCCAGCTGGTCGATGTCTGTTTTCTCCCCTCCGGGGCCCTGGCTGGTCCAGCTACGCCACTGGCTTCCGTAGACCGGGCCCAGATCTCCGCTCTCGTCCGCCCATTCGTCCCAGATGCGGACCCCGTTCTCCTGCAGGTACCGGATGTTCGTGTCACCCGAGATGAACCACAGCAGCTCGTGGACGATCGACTTGAAGTGGACTCGCTTGGTCGTGAGCAGCGGGAAGTGATCCCGGAGGTCGATCCGGATCTGCTCGCCGAACAGGCTGGTGGTTCCGGTTCCGGTGCGGTCGCTCTTGGGGGTGCCGTTCGCGAGCACTCGCTCTAGAAGGTCGAGGTACTGTCTCATGGGTTCGCCCTCGTTTGTTCAAGAGCGGTCGGCTTGGGGAGGTCGGAAGCTGCAGTCTATCACCGCCTCCGCGTGCCTGCTCGGGTTCACTCTCATCGTCGGCTTGGCGAGCGCCGCCTCCGAATCGTCGTTGCGCGCGCTCGGTCCTGCGCCCCGCGACGCAGACGGTTTGTTCGAGAACTGGACGCCGGGACTTCCTCGGGCGGGACCCTCGGTGACCGTGCCGTTCTTCTTTCGGCGCTTCATGGCCAGGTTCCGGGAGCCGCAGGGGATTCCGGAGCGCGTGGCGCCCGACATCGCGCGCATCCGGAAGAACGCGACGCGCAACGAAGCGCGGGTCACCTGGGTTGGACACGCGACCCTACTGGTGCAGATGAGCCACGCCACGTTCCTGACGGACCCGATCTGGTCCGACTCGGCCGGTCCAGCCGGCTTCGGCCCGCTGCGCTACGACGAGCCGGGCCTCGCGATCGAGGATCTGCCTCCAATCGATTTCGTGATCGTCTCCCACAACCACTACGACCACCTGGATCTCTCGAGCCTCAGGCGCGTCGCCGCGGACCACCCGGAAGCCCGCTTCTTCGTGCCGCTCGGAAACGCGGAGCTGCTGCAGGACGCCGGGATCACGAACGTCCAGGAACTCGATTGGGGTGACACGCGCGAGCTCGGCGAGGTGACCGTGCACTGCCTGCCTGCCCAGCACTGGAGCCAGCGCGGCATTGCGGATCAGCGCGAGGCGCTGTGGTCTTCCTGGGCGGTGACTTCGTCCGAGAAACGCTTCTACTTCGGGGGCGACACCGGGCTCTTCGAGGGCTTCGGCGTGATCGGACAGCACCTCGGGCCCTTCGACTTGTCGGTGGTTCCGATCGGTGCCTACGAGCCCGAGGCGATGATGTTTTTCGCGCACATGAATCCCGAGGAGGCGGTCGCGGCAGCGATCGCGATGCGCGCGCGCCGCGTGCTGGCGACCCACTTCGGCACCTTCGATCTCTCGGACGAGCCGATCGACGAGCCACCGCGCCGCTTCCGCGCGGCCGCGAAGGCCGCCGGGTTCCCCGAAGCAGACACCTGGGTGCTGAAGATCGGCGAGACTCGCTCGTTCTAGAACAGGGACTTAGCTGCTCTCCTCCAAGAAGTAGTTGAAGTCCTCGGACTCCTCGCCATGGAGGATCTCGTAGGCGTGTGCCGGGCTTCCGGCGTTGAAGAGCTGGTCCTGGAACGCCGCGTCGTTCCCGACGCTCCGCGCGAGAACGGCGAGCACCTGAAGGTGCCGGTCGCGTTCCTCGGGTGAAGTTCCGAGCAGCACCATGCAGTGCACCGGGCGACCGTCGGGTGTCGGGAAGTCGAGGCCTTCACGAGAGATCGCCATCACCCCCACCATTGCGTGACCCTCCGGCAGGATACCGTGAGGAACCGAGAGCCCGCCGCCGAGACAAGTGGACGCTTGCCGCTCGCGGTCGATCACCGAGTCGAGCAGAGTAGGGCGATCGATTCCCGGCACCGAATGTGTGCGCAACATCAGGTCGACAAGCTTCTCGATCGCCTCCTCCTTGCTGGTTGCATGGAAGCCCGTTTCGATGTGCTCCTCCTGCAGGAAGTCGATGAGCCGCATCCGATCGCGGCCCACCTCGCCAGACCGGTGCAGGGCGGCGCGCGTCAGGATCGGGCCGACAATCTCGTTCACCGCGACCGTCGTAAGGACGATGGCACTGAAGACCCCGGCCAGGGACGAGAACGAGGGATCGGCCTGCACCATGATGACGAGGCCCACCGCGACGCCGGCCTGGGGGACGAGGGCCGAGCCCAGGTTGCGGCGCACCCGCTGCGTTGCGTCCGCGAGTCGCAAGGCCAGGTTCGCGGCAACCAGCTTGCCGGCGATGCGTGCGAAGAAGTAGACGAGTGCCACCCAACCCGCGACGCCCATCTCGTCGAGGGAGAGGTGCATGCCGGCCAGCGTGAAGAAGACCGCGAGGATGGCCGGTTCGAAGTTCGCGAAGACCGAGTCGACGAGCTGGTCGCGAGTGGGTGAGAGGTTCGTCTGCACGATGCCGAGGAGAAGGCACGCGAGCAGCGGAGAGACGTCGAGGCTCGAGGCCAAGCCGGATGTCAGGACGAGTGCCACGACCGCCGCGGTGGCAAGTCTTTCGGGGCGCACGACGAGTTGCGTCACAGCGTGCATAGCGAGTGCGATGCCGCCGCCGATCGCTGCCGAAAGCAGAAGTTGTCCGGTGGGCTCGAACCAGCCCGGTGCACCGTCGAGTGTCGATGCCCAGGAGCGAGCCACCTCGAACAGCACGATGCAGGCCATGTTGTTGAGCGCGACCGCGGCGATCAGGGTCTTTACGAAGACGCCCTTCGCGCGGGTCTCCTTCACCAGGGCGATGATCGTCGCGGGAGCGGTGGCGATCGAAACGGCCGCCAAAAGCAGGGCCAGATCCGGGCCAGCGCGGGTCAACCCCCACACCGACACGAACACCAGCAGGGGCAGGATCGTCGCCTCGGTCAGCAGCAGGAAGAACAGCCGCCTCCCTGCGTTGCGCAGGCGCCGGATGTTCAGGTGGGCACCGACTGTGACCGCGATCAGTCCGAGGGCGAACTGGGTCAGCGGCTCCAGGCCGTCCAGGGACGCCTCGTCGAACAGGTCGAGGCCCGCTCGGCCGAGGCAGACCCCGCCCAGGATCTGGCCAGTGACGCCCGGGAGTCCGATCCGCCGGGTCAAGGCGCCGAACGACACGCCCACGAGAATCACGACGGCCAGGATGAGCAGCGGCCCGGCGGAGTCGAAGACTTCGAGGAACGTCATCTCGGCCTACCGCTCCGGCAGCGAACGGCGCTTGGACTGAGCTGCAGCTCGGGTGGCCTCGTCTCTAGATTCCCGGGCCCTCACGGGCCGAGCAGATTCCCCACGATTTCGATGCCTCCGACCCAGGTGCCGATCAGGCTTCCCAAGGTCGTTGCCAGGAACACCACGAAGATCTTCAGCAGCCGGTTTTGCCACCAGGCCGATAGCCGGCTCATGTCCGTCCCGACGGTCTTGAACTCGCTGACCTTCGGGGGTCGCACCCAGGTTTGAACGAAGGCGGCGACATAGCCCGCGCCGATGACGGGTGTGAGCGACGTGAATGGAGCCGACAAGAATGCTGCCGCGATCGTCGCCGGATGGGCGAGCGCGAGGAGACCCCCGATTCCACTCGGGATCGCGTTCGCGAGGAACCAGAACCAGGCGTTGTCGCCTGCGGCTTCGGGTCCTTGGCTGAGCCCGATCCACGCGATCGAGCCGACGATCACGACGGGGATCGACCACCCCACCCACTTCCAGATCGGCGAGACCGACGGAATCTCGTTGATCTCGTCGAGGTCGACGTTCCGGTTCACCGCGAGCGCGGCGAGCATGCCCTGCACGTGGCCCGCCCCGACCACGGCGACCACGCGCTCTCCCTCCGAGTCGCGGATTTTCTGGGCCAGGTAGGCATCCCGCTCGTCGATCAGCACACGCTTGAGGGCGGGCATCGCCTCCCCGAGCTCTGCCATCAGCTCGGTCAGGACGTCCTGCTGGCGGATGCGCCGCAGCTCCTCTTCCGAGATCTCGGGGCTCTCGAAGGCGCTCGCGACGAACGTCGAGATGAGCATCGCCTTGCGGTAGAAGGCGAGGGAGTTCCACGCCCGGCGCAGGGTGACCCGGATGTCACGGTCGCAGAGGGCGACCGGGATCTGGAGCTCCTCGGCGGTGCGCCCGGCTTCGAGCAGCTCGCTCCCCGGGGTCACGCCGAGCTTCAACCCGAGCCGATTCTGGTAGGAGGCCAGGATCAGGTTGGCCATCAGGGGGGCGAGCTGTCCCTTGCGCACGACCTCCCGCAGGTCGAGGTCCTCCCAGCGCTGCCCCTGGGAGAGCGCCTCGTAGCGCTGGGCATCGAGCTCGAGGCAGACGCAATCGGGGCGCTCGGTCTCGATCACCTTGCGCACGAGGTCGACGGAATCCCTCGAGATGTGTGCAGTGCCGACGACGACGAACTGACGGCCACCGGCTTCGATGCGGTGGACGTCGTTCGCGCTCGCGGCTTCGTCGGCGGGCTCGCTCACCTCGTCCTAGGGTGACGTGCCGGTCACGCTGCGGCAAGGAGCCGGGAGGCGCGTCCGGCTATCATGCGGAGATGCCGCGGCGACTTGCGCTTGCGCTGCTCTCGCTTCTCTGGATCGTTTCGTTGGCACCCGATGGGGCCGGCGCAGAGCCTCGGACCGGCCAGGCCGACCGCCAGGCCGGGGTGCAGGTCCAGGCCGATTCCGCCGAGGAGCTCCAGCGGAAGCACACCGTGCGCCAGGCGCGCGAGCAGGCGAGTCGCGAGCGTTTTCGCGGCTTGAGCCTGGCGCGCAGCGCGATCGCGGCGGTGGGCTTCGGCGTCTTCGGCTGCGGCGTGTGGCTGCGCCGTCGGGGACGTCCCGAGCGTTGGCAGGCAGCCCGCGTCGGATTGCTCTCGCTGCTCGCCGCTGCGTCCTTCGCCGGCTATTACAACTTCTTCGGTGCCACTCACATCGGCGGGTTCAAGGGCGCCGACGTCTTCCACTATTACATGGGCTCGAAGTACTTCGTCGAACTCGGCTACTTCGAGCTCTACCCCTGCACGCTGGCGGCCCTCGTCGAGGTCGGGAAGCAGGACCCGACGGACCTCCCGGACGTGCGGAACCAACACACCCTGCGCCTGCAGTCGCGAGAGACGACCCTCGAGGGAATGCGAGCCTGCCGCGAGCGCTTCGAGCCCGAGCGCTGGCGCGACTTCAAGCGCGATCTCGGCTTCTTCCGACAGCGGATCCTCGGTGCCAGCTGGCGTCACCTGATGGTGGATCACGGCTACAACCCGACCCCGGTGTGGACCTTCGTGGGTGGACTCTTCTCCCAGCGCGTTCCGGCGGATCCGGAGGCGTTTCCGAGCCTGATCCAGATCGATCGGGTCCTGGTGGTGCTGATGGCCGCTCTGCTGGCCTGGGCGTTCGGGATCGAGGTGGCGTGTGTCGCGGCGCTGGTCTGGGGTGCGAGTCCGCTCTGGGCCTACGACTGGATCGGCGATGCCTTCCTCCGCAACCTCTGGCTGTTTGGCCTCGTGTCCGGGCTGTGTCTGCTCGAGCGGGGGCGCAGGCTGTCATCTGGATTGCTGCTCGCCGGGGCGACCCTGCTTCGCCTCTTCCCCGGGATCGCCGTCGTCGGCGTCTTCGCGCGGGTGGCGCGAAGGCTGCGGGAAGACGGGCTCCCGCCCCCGGCCCGGCGCTTCGCGGTCGGTGTGGCCGTCGGCGGGCTGCTGCTGCTGGCGGTGGGGGCGTTCGGAACCGGGCGGGGCCCCGGCGCCTACCTGGAATTCCAACAAAAGGTGTCGGGGCTGCTGGGGCAGCCCGGGCTCAACAAGGTGGGCCTCTCGGCCCTCGCCGGCGATCTCGTCTACCGCGCGACGACGCGGGAGGTCATCGACCCGAAGGGCCGGTCCGTGAAGCTGTTCAAGCCGGCTCCGGTGACCGTCGCGGCGGTGCGAGTCGTTCAGGGGTTGCTGGTACTCATCGGCCTGGCGGCGTTCTGGCGCGCGTTGCCGCGAACCACCGACGCCGAGGCGGCGATGCTCGCCCTGTTGTTGCTGCCCTTGCTGACGAGTCCTGCGAACTACTACTACTCGTTCGTGATCGCCGCAGCGATGCTCGCCCGGCGGCGTCCGTGGGCCGGCGTGGTGCTGTCCCTGACGGTGCTCGCCTGGATTGCCGCGGCACAGATCTGGTTCCTGGATGACCTGCGCTACCGGGTCTACGACGTGATCGCGGTCGCATTCTCGCTCGCGATCCTGGTGGGGGCGGCGCTCAGCCAGCCGCTGTCGCTCGACGCAGACGAAGCGCCCACCACAGCCTGACCGAGAGCAGCATCGCGACGATCGCGCCGTAGATCAGCGGTTCGCGGGTGTCCGCCTTCACGAGCCAGAAGAAGTGGACCACCGCGCCGATCCCGGCCAGGTAGACGAGGCGGTGTAGCTGTTTCCAGCGGCTCCCGAGGCGACGCGCGGCGGCGCGGGTCGAGGTCGATGCGAGGGTGAGGAGCAGGCAGAACGTGCTGAAGCCCACCGTGATGTAGGGACGCTTGCGGATGTCCTCGCCGAGACTTGCCCAGTCGAACTCCAGGTCGAGCGTCACGTAGGTGGTCAGGTGCAGCGCCGCGTAGAGGAACGCGAAGAGCCCCAGGGTTCGCCGCTCGAGGGTGAGCATCCGCCAGCCCGTGAGGCGGCGAAGCGGAGTCACCGTCAGGGACAGGACCAGGAAGCGCAGCGCCCACTTGCCGGTCACGTGCGTGATCTCCTCGACGGGGTTCGCGCCGAGGCCGTCGCTGAGCGCCGCGATGACCAGCCCGACGAGAGGCGTGACGCCGATGATCAGGGCACCGGTGCGCAGTGCTCGCCTACGCGCCCGCGGTGTCTCCAGGAGCGCCAAGGTCAGAACCGCTTGCGGAGATCCATTCCGGCGTAGAGCCCCGCCACCTGGTCGGCGTAACCGTTGAAGGGAAGCGTGGGCCGCTTTCGCAGGTCACCGATCCGGCGCTCGCGCGCCTGGCTCCAGCGGGGATGATCCACTGCCGGATTCACGTTCGCGTAGAAGCCGTACTCCCGGGGCGCGCTCAGGTTCCACGAAGTAGGGGGCTCGGTCTCCTGAAGGCGGATCTTCACGATCGACTTGATGCTCTTGAAGCCGTACTTCCAGGGCACGACGAGCCGCAACGGCGCGCCGTTCTGGTTCGGGAGCACCTTGCCGTACATGCCGACTGCCAGGATCGCGAGGGGATGCATGGCCTCGTCGATTCGCAGCCCCTCGACATAGGGCCAGTCGAGGACACGGCGCCGCTGACCCGGCATCTGCTCCGGATCGTGAAGGGTCGCGAAGGCGACGTACTTCGCCTTCGAGGTGGGCTGCAAGCGGCGGATCACGTCGCCGAGCGGGATGCCTACCCAGGGAATCACCATCGACCAGGCCTCGACGCAGCGCAGACGGTAGATGCGCTCTTCCAGCGCGTGACCGCGGAGGAGATCTTCGAGGGAGACCCGCCTGGGCTTCGCGACCTCGCCTTCGATCGCGACGGACCACGGCTCGGGGCGCAGGCTGCCCGCGTAGCGCGAGGGATCGCTCTTGTCGGTGCCGAACTCGTAGAAGTTGTTGTAGCGGGTGGCATCCCGGTAGGGCGTCTTCGGCTCGTCGGTCTGGAGTTCTGGCGGGCCGGGTGTCGAGTCGAGGGTGCGCGTAGGCAGGGCGGGCGCGCTCCTTGCGCTCGCCTCTTCGGGGCCGCAGCCCAGTGCGAAGGAGCCGGCGGCGGCCGCGGCGACGGCCGAGCGGGAGAGGAACTCGCGCCTTCCGAGGTAGAAGTGCTCGGGCGTGACGCTGTTCTCGGTCAGCTGGGCTCGGCTCACGGATTCCTTCCTGCCGAGAGTTTGCCTCTAGGGCCTTCCCGCGTCGACATCACTATCCTGAAGCTCCGTGTGCGGACGCATCACGCTGACCAGCTCTGCCCGAGAGCTCGCAGAGCAGTTCGACCTGGAGCCCGATCTCGAGTTCGCGCCGCTCGAGCCCCGCTACAACGTCGCGCCCTCCCAAGACATCGTGACGGTTCGACAAGACCCGGAGGGACGCCGAGTGCTCTCGATGGAGCGCTGGGGGCTCGTGCCGCACTGGGCGAAGGACCCGGCTGTCGGCAATCGCATGATCAACGCCCGCGCCGAATCCGTCGCGACGAAGCCCGCCTTCCGGGCTGCTCTCCGCAGCCGTCGCTGCCTGGTGCCGGCCGACGGCTTTTTCGAATGGAGCGGCAGTGGCGCCGAACGACGTCCCTACATCTTCCGACGACCGGATCGGGCCCTGATCGGCATCGCGGGTCTCTACGAGCGCTGGACCGGGGAGGGGGGCGAGGTGATCGATTCGTGCACGCTCATCACCACCGAAGCCAACGCCTGCCTCGCCCCGTTCCACCATCGCATGCCGGTGATCCTCGGGCCCGCCGACTACGGGCGCTGGCTCGATCGCGGCCAGCAGGATCCCGAACTGCTGACCTCGCTGCTGTCGCCGTGCCCGGCCGACTGGCTGGACGCGAGCGCGGTCAGCAGACGCATCAACAACCCGCGCAACGACGACCCGGAGTGCCTCGTCCCGGAGCCCCAATCCGGCGACCTGTTCGGCTAACGATCGTCGCTCGTGACGCGAGTCCGAACGCTGTAGACGCTGTCGCCACTGAGGACACCGCCGCGCCCGAAGAGCCTTCCGTTCTGCCAGTTGGAGAGTCCGAGCTCCGGGCGGTTCAGCGCTTTCTGTCCGTCGACCCAGCGGGTGTGGCCGTCTCCTACGAAGGGAGCGTTGACGCGCTGGTAGAAGCGTTCGGCTTCGCTGGCACTTTCGGAAAGGAGGCTCGCGATGAACTGCGGGCTGTAGAGGTTGCAGAGATCGACGGCCTGGTCGACATCCTCCACGATCTTGAGGCTCACCTCGGGTGTCCGCTCCCACTCCCACTCCGTGGCGAGGGCGGTCTCGGGGATGGAATCGGCCCGGGATTCCTGCTGCGTGCCGTCGGCTCGCCCCACGGAGATGGATTCGTCGAAGAGCTCGGCGGGAACGTGACCTTCGTCGCCCTCTACCACGTGCAGGCGCCAGGCCTCGCCCAGCGCGTCGCCGGCCTCGGTCAGGGCCGAGAGGAGGACCGGGACCAGCTCGCTGGCCCGGGAGCGGGGCAGGCACAGGACGTTCAAGGTGTTGCACACCTTGCGGTCGAGTGATTGGACAACCGCGTGGGAGAGACTCTTGGGCTGGGTGGTCTCGCTCGCGATGATCCAGGCGCCGCCTGTTCCGTGCAGGCTCACGGGCACGCCGGACTGCTGCGCAAGGGCGCCGAGGGTCGCCACCGCGTGGCCCGAGCCACGGGCGACGGCGAGGGAGAGCCGGGGATCGCAGAAGAGTGCCCAGCCCGCGGCATGGGCGCTGCTCTCGACCAACACGGCCGCACCGGCGGGCAGTCCGGCGGCTTCCAGGGCCGGATCGAGGGCCAGCCGCATCATCGCCTGGGCGGTCTGCAGGGCGTCGCTGCCAATTCGGAAGACCACCGTGTTGCCGCCTCGGAGCACACCCGTCGCGTCTGCCAGCACGTTGGGGCGGCCCTCGAAGACGAATGCCACCACGCCGAGTTCGCTCCCCAGCAACTCGGCGCGCCAGCCGTCGTGCTCGATGCGCTCGATGACTTGGCCGCGTCGGGAACTCGTAGAGATCCAGCCTCGCAGGCCGTCGATCATGTCTCGTCGCAGCTCGTCGCTCGCGACGAGCCGGGTTGTCGAACGCCCACGCGCGGCAGCCCGCTCGACGTCCTCGGCGTTCGTGCGGGTGACCTCGGTCCACACCTCGGGGGAGTCGAGGCGCTGGGCGAATTCCTCGTAGAAGCGCGAGATCTGCTCGTCTTCGACTTCGCCCATGGCTCCGAAGGCAGACACAGCTCGCCCCACTGCGGCCGAGGCGATCTCTGCTTGCTGTAACGGGATGTGCAGCAACGCGCCGGTTCGCTCGACGATCCGGATCTGGTCCCCGGCCGCGAAGGCTTCGGCCAGCTCTTCGGAGACGCGGGCCACCCGGTTGCCCCCGAACAGGATCTCCTGGCCGGCGACGAGTCGCTCGAGACTTCGGGTTTCGGGGTATTGAGAGGCCATCGGAACCTCACTGTCGCGGGTCCGGAGGGGGCTGTCAAAACGCCGGGGAGCCCCCAGCGGCGCGCAGGCTAGTGCGCGGCCGGCGGCTCCGCCCCCACCCGATATACGTGGATCGACCCGCCGAGCCTTGCGATCGGCTCGCCCAGTCCGACGACCTGGACAGGGCCCACGATGCGCAGGACGCCGTGGTCGAAGGCGGTGTATGCCGTTCGGTAGAGCGACACGCTCACGGCCAGCAGGCCCGGCTTCAGCCCGTCGGTCGGGATCTCGTAGTCGATTCCGTAGAGAGCCGGATCGACGCTTCCGAAGTAGAGGAGCTGCACGCTCTCGACGCCTTCGTCCTTCAGGAACTCCGATAGCAGGACGAGATCCTGGCCGATGTCGACATCGGCGGTAGACGCGTAGCGGTAGCCCCCCTGCGATCCCCCGGCGAAGGCGTTGAAGTAGGAGAGATAGTGGGGATAGGTCCAGATCGAGGTGACGATCGCGCCGGCCAGGGCTGCGCCCGCGACGGCGGCTGGCCAGCCGCGCGGCCTGGCGCGGGCGATGCTGGCGGCGCCCCACAGCCACACGAGCGGGACCGCCGAGAGGAGCGCGCGCGCGCCGAGCTGGCGTCCTTCGCTTGCCGAGAGCAGCACGAAGAGCGTTACCGGATAGGCGAGGAGCAGACTGATCTGGCTCCAGGGCAGACGCGGACGCGGGAACGACACGACGAGTGCGACGCCAAAGGCGACCCACAGTGCGATCGGCGTCTTGATGGCCAGCAAGGCCAGGTAGAAGTACCAGCGGCCGCCCTGGAAGGTCTCGCCGAAGAGGAAGGACGGCAGGCTCGATCCGATCTCCGCGAGCTGACCGTCGAAGGCGCGCAGGTAGGCGCCCGGTAGCGGGAGTGGAAACTCTCCGACCGGCGAAGCCTGCAGGCTCTCGAGCCAGGTGCTGCGTAGCGTTAACTCCGACAGGGATGCGCCCACCTCCTGCCACAGGTAGGCGCTGTTCAGTACCGCGAAGCTGATGGCGCCCGCTGCGGCCCCGTGCAGGAGCAGTCGCATGCGCTGGGATCGCGGTAGACCCGAGAGGGCCGGCCACGCGAGAGTCAGGCACAGGAACACGGGGTAGAGGAGCAGCGCGTAGAACTTGGTCAGCTGGGCGAGCCCGAGTGCTACGCCGCACGCGAGTGTCGTCGCGGCGCGGGGGTCTTTCAGCATGCGCGCGAGGCCGAGGTGGGCGAGCGCGACGAAGAAGGCGGTTCCGGTGTCGGTTCCGACGATGCGCGCTTGCGCCAGCACGTTGGGGGAGAAGAGGACGAAGCCGGCGGCGAGCAGGCCGGCGACTTCCGGGGCTTCCGGCGCGAGCTGGCGCCCCCAGGCGAAGAGCAGCACCCCCAGTCCGGCGACGATGAGAATCGGCACCCAGCGGGCGACGGCGAAGATGCGAAGGTAGTCGTCGCGGTGGCCCTCGTGGAAGTGATAGCCGGTGGCCCAGAACGAGGAGGTGTCGTCGGAGGGCGGGGGTGGCTCCCCGCCGAGATCCAGGAAGAGAACCGGCAAGGCGGAGAGGGCGTTGACGAGCGGTGGGTTGAGGGACGTGTATCGGGCGTCCCCGGTCTGCAGGAAGTAGAAGCCCGAAGGAAGGTGGCCTAGCTCGTCGACGGTGATGGATTTCTGACCTGCGCTCCCGAGGGCGAGCAGGAGGTAGACCCCCAGGAACCCGCACAGGGCCCAAGTCCCGCCGCGCCGCCAGGCGCGGGTGGGATCGACGCGGGCGTCTGGTTCGCTCACGGGCGCGCTCCACGTTGGGTGGGGTCGCGCGATTATAGGGGGGTACGCTGGTCCCGGGTCGCTTCGAGTCGATTGGGCGGCATTCGAGCCCCGTCAGGGGTAGCGGCTGCCACGAAGCTGGAGGCGGCTGCGACGAATCACGTACCCTTGGCCGGGATCATGAGCCCGAGCGCCCCTTCCAGCCGTTCCGCGCAGCGAGATCACTTCGTCTGGGGGTTGGCGGTCTTCGGTTTCGCGCTGCTGCTTCGGGGCCTTCAAGTCTGGCAGCTGAACGAGTCCGTGGCGTCCGACATGATCCTCGGCGACGCCCAGAACTACGACGCGCGCGCACGCGAGATCGCGGGCGGCGACTGGATCGGAGACGAAGTCTTCTACCAGGCGCCGCTCTACTCCTACTTCCTCGCGGTCCTCTACCGGTTCATCGGGGACGCCCCCCTGGTCGTCCGCCTGGTGCAGATGGTCCTCGGCGCCTCCTCGTGCGTATTCCTCACCCAGGCCGGGTGGCGGTTCTTCGGCAAGCCGGCCGGCCTCGCGGCGGGCCTTCTGTTGGCCGTGTACGCGCCCGCGATCTTCTTCGACTCGATGCTGCAGAAATCGTGCATCGACGTCTTCCTGGTATGCGCGAGCCTGTGGATCCTCAGCCAGATCGACTCGCGCCGGAGCCTCGGGTTGTGCTTCGGCCTCGGCGCGTCGCTCGGCGTTCTGGTCCTCTCGCGGGAGAACGCGCTCGTCTTCTGTCTCGTCCTGCTCTTCTGGCTGCTTCTGCTTCCGGCTGTGGGCTGGTCCAGACGCGTGGCTTTCGCGGCCTCGTTCGCTGCGGGAATCGCGCTGGTGCTGCTGCCGGTGGCGGTGCGCAACGCGTCGGTGAGCGGCGACTTCCATCTCACCACGTCGCAGTTCGGACACAATTTCTACATCGGCAACAACGAGGCGGCTGACGGAACCTACAAGCCCCTGCTCTTCGCCCGCGGAGATCCCCGGGTCGAGATCCAGGACGCCATCGACCTGGCCGAGAAGATCAGCGGCCGGGAACTCAGCCGGGGCGAGGTCTCGGACTTCTACTTCGAGCGGGGTCTTCGCTTCATCGAGTCCCAGCCGGGCGACTGGCTTCGCTTGATGCTGAGAAAGCTCCGCCTCGCGTTCAACGCGGTGGAGATCGTCGATACGGAGGATCAGTACACCCACGCCGACTGGTCGTTCGTGCTCCGCTGGACGGGCCTCGTGATGCACTTCGGTCTGCTGGCCCCCCTCGCGTTCCTGGGGGTCTGGGTCACGTGGCCCCAGCGGTCCCGGCTGCTGCCGCTGTATCTCCTCGCTTCGTCCTACACGGCGGGACTCCTGATCTTCTACGTGTTCGCGCGATATCGCATGCCGCTCGTACCCTTCGTTGTTCTCTTCGCTGCGGCCGGGGTCTGCGGGTTCGGCGGCTTCATTCGCGGCCGCACCGCCGGCCAGATCGCGGCGCTCGGCCTCTCGCTCCTCGCGCTGACGATTTTCTGCAACTGGCCGATGATCGAAGTGGATCGCATGCGCTCCGTCACTCACTTCAACATCGGGAATGAGCTGGCGGCGAGGGAGCGGGTCGACGAAGGCGCGCATCACTATCGCGAGGCGATCCGGCTGGACGCGGACAATGCCCTTGCAAACCACAACCTGGGAGCCTTGCTGGCTGAGCGCGGCCAGCTTGTCCAGGCGAAGGTGCACTTCGAACGGGCTCTCGAGATCACTCCCCACTACGTCCAGGCTCGGTCGAACCTGGCCCGCGTCCACAACGATCTGGGGCTGCGATCCCTCGAGGCCGGTGAGTGGGAGCGAGCCGCGATGAGCTTTCGGGAGGCGATCCGGATCGATCCGAGCTTCGGCGAGGCAATCCGGAACCTCGCGCGGGCGAACGACAGCGAGCGGATCGACCCCTAGCCGACTGCCGAGAGGATTTCGAGCATGTCTTCGCGACTGGGGCCCTTGGCCGTCGTTTCCCGCTCGCCCCGCCGCTCGTACGCCGCCAGGGCCCGCTGAATGATCTGCGGATCCTTCATCAGGTCTGTCGGCGCCTCCAGCAGGTTGAAGACCCGCATGAAAGAGCGCAGCAGCACCAGGTCTTCCCGCATCGCCGGCAGCAGGCCTTCGCGGATCAGGCTCCGCATGTACGCCTTGGGATCAACCGTCCCGTCTTCGCGGTGAATCCGAAACGGGTCCTCTCCCCGCTGCTGGGCTAGAGCGACCTCGATGGCGTCGCGGTCCTGAGACAGGGTCGCCTGGTACCAGGGAACGAGTTCTCGCTCGACCTTTGTGTCCACCGCCCGGGCGAACTCGTGAAGATCGTCCGGGTGCTCGCGGAGCGCGTCGGCGATCAGTTCCGCATTCACGAATGCCAGCGTGCAGCCGCGCCCGTTCAGGGGATTCGTGTGGATCAGCGCGTCGCCGATGGGATACACGCCGAGCGCCAGGGGTTGCCCATCGACGACGAAGTGACAGCGCGTGTTGTTGAGGTTGCCCATCGCGTGGACGTCGGAGACGGGCACCGAGAGACTCGGCTCCACCCACGCGCTGGTTGCCGGCAGGGCCTTCACGGCGGCCTCGAAGAAGCGGGTCTTGAGGATGCGCCGCATGGCCTCGTCGTGCGGGGAAGCGCACAGGGTGATCGAGAAGATCCCGGCGTCGCCCGGGAAGATCCCGTACTTCATGTAGCCGAGATCCGAGCCCATGACGCCGCCCAGCTCGGGCTTTTCGCTGCCATCGAGGGTCTGGTAGAAGCGCGAGCAGTAGAAGATCCCGCAGGGCTCCGAGTCCTTCTGCAGCGTGTTGGCGCCGATCTCCGAGAGCCAGCGCCTCAGCGGCGAGCGGCGTCCGCTTGCATCGAGGACGAGGTCGGCGGCAAGGCTCTCTTCCCGGCCGTCCTCGGCCTCGAGGCGCACGCCCGTGACCTTCGGGAGCGACCCGCTCGGGGCCGCCTTGAGGCCCAGCACCTCGACCCCGTCACGGAACGCGACCCGGCCCGAGTCGAGGACGTGGCGCCGCAGGACCCACTCGAAGGTGATGCGCCGACACGCCAGCAGCACGATCTCGTCGTCTTGCGGGACGAAGGAGGCGTCGTCGCGTCCGAGAGCTTCGCGAGCGAGGTCCTTGAAGTGCAGCTCTTCGACGCCGTGCGCGAGAAGTCTTTCGCGCAGGCCCGGAGCCCGGCGCTGGAGGATGCCGTTCAAGCGGGCGAGGAACGCGTGGGAGTGGCGGGTCTGGGGCGACCCCCGGCGGTCCCAGTGTTCGAACGCCTCGAGTGGGCTCTCAGGGAGGGGTGTAGCGTCCTTCTCGAGCACCGTTACGCGGTGGCCCTGCTCGCTCAAGATCAACGCAGCGCCCAGCCCCGCAATGCTGCCCCCGACGACGACGATGTGCTTTTCCAACTTCGGCATGGGGGCCAAGGTCTAGCAGAGCGGGTCGGGGGCGGCCGTTTGACGCACTCGGGATGCCCGTGACACGATCACGGGATGGAGCGCCGCCGACTCTTCTTCGGGGCTAGCTTGTTGCTGCCGATTCTCGTCCTGCTCGCGCTGGAGCTGACGTTGCGGGGCATCGGTCTCGGCGGCCGAGAACCGCTCTTCATCGAGGCGCCGGATCTTCCCGGCCGGCTCGTTGCGAGTCCCGATGTTATGCGCCGCTACTTGCCGGCCACGACCCAGCTCGCCGCCGTGATCGAGCCGATCCTGTTCTGGAAAGAGAAGCCCGAGGATGGCTATCGAATCGTCATCCAGGGTGGATCGACCGCTGCCGGCTTCCCCTATGGGCGCTGGGGCGGGCTCGCGGGAATGCTCGGCGACCGGCTCGAGACGGTGTTCCCGGGTCGCGAGGTGGAAGTGATCACGACGGCGATGGCCGCCGTCAACTCGTACACCCTCGTCGATCTCGCCGACGAGATCATCGAGATCCAGCCCGACGCGGTTCTCGTTTATGCCGGGCACAACGAGTACCTCGGGATCCTCGGCCCCGGCTCTGCACTCGATGCCTCCACGTCCCAGCTACAGGCTCGCGTGCAGCTGCAGCTGAACCGGCTCGGTCTATACCAGGGGATGCACCGGCTCCTGTTCGCGGCGATGTCCGCCGGTGCCGACCCCCGCACGTTCTTTGCCCAAGCTGCGGAGGGTGCTCGGATTCCGTTCGACTCCGAAGCCTATTGGGTGGGAAGCCGACAGTTCGAGACCAACCTCGGCGCGCTGCTCGAGAAGTACCGACGCGCGGGTATCCCCGTCTACATCGGCACGCTGGTCAGCAACGAGAAAGACCTCCCGCCGTTCGCGAGCGGCGTGGGCGGGGACTCGGCCGACGCCTGGTTCGCGCGCGGGCGGAGCGAGTTCGCCGCGGGGCGATTCGAGGCCGCCCGAGCCGCGTTCCGCAACGCGAAGGATCGGGACGAACTGCGCTTCCGGGCCCCCGAGGTCTTCGATGAGCAGATCCGCACTCTCGCCCGTCGCTACGGCGCAACGCTCGTCGACGTACGACAGCACTTCATGGACGCGTCGCCCCACGGCATCCTCGGCTCCGAGCTGACGCTCGAGCACGTCCATCCGAATGCGGACGGTTACTTCCTGCTCGCCGATGCCTTCTATGAGGCGCTCAAGCGGGACGGCCGGATCGGAGATTGGTCCGGCGCGCCCAGCCGGGACGAGGCACGGCGTGACATGCCACTGACGCAGATCGATCGGATCCTCGTTGATTACGACATGCAGCAGCTTCGGGCGGGCTTCCCGTTCTCCGATCCGCCGCGAGCCTTCGAGCTGCCTGCTCCCAACAGCGAGGTCGAGCGCCTCGCCCACGATCTGCGTTCGGGTGACCTCGATTGGGCACACGCGATGGACGCGCTGCTCGCGCTCCAGCTGCGTGCAGGCCGAATCGTCGAGGCGGCCCGGGTGGCCCGGCTCGTCGCCCAGGCCTACCCGACCGATCGGTCGCCGAACGTCGTAGCCGGACGCCTGCTCGTCGAGACCGGACGCTACGCGCTGGCCCGCCGCTACCTGGACCGGGTGCTCGAGAGCTGGCCGCAAGACCGCGAGGCGCGGGCGCTTCGGTCGCGCGCCAGCCCCCGCTCAGTCTCCGAGTAGCTCGCGCTTGACGTAGAGCGAGTCCAGGTATTCGTGGACCTCGCGGATCAGCCCGTCGCGCACCTCGAAGGCCACGTGGTAGTCCGTCTCGTACGCCTGCCCCTTCGCTCCCGTGCCGCGGTGACGGATCTCGACCGCGACCCGGTCGCCCTCGGCGATGGCGTTGAGGATCTCGAAGTCGTAGGCCCGGCGTCCCGTTTCGAACAGGTCGTCGTCCACCGCGAAGTAGGTCTCGAAGATGCGCTCGCGACCTTCCAGCCGGCCCTTGTTGCCGAGAGACGGCGGGTGCTTCCAGAGTGCATCCTCCGCGAAGGCGGCCTTCGCGTCCTGGCTGCGCCCTTCGGCGATCGCGCTCAGGTAGTCGAGAACCAGCTGCTTGTTGCTGCTGGCGCTCATCAGGCCCGCAGGCCGCGTCTCTGCTCGAACTGGAACGTGGCTCCGCGGCTGAACCTCGCGAGCTTGAGCTCCGGAGGCTCGGGCTGGGGTTCGGAGTCCGGGTCGATCCGCACCTCCCAGGCGAGTCGTGTGTTCTTCGGGTTCGGCAGCGGGTGGCAGCGCGCGCGGGGGTTCACCTGTCCGGCAATGGCGTCGAGGGCCGGGTGGCTGTCCTCGCCGAGACCGGCGAACCACGAGTAGGCGTCGCCTTCGCGGAGCGCGGGGCACTCGCCGATCTCGATCAGGGCGCTGCGCTCCCCGCTGATCTCGACGCGGAAGTCCAGGTAGGTTCGGGGGTGGAAACACGGGTGGATCTGGAAGACCTTTGCGACCGCCTCGATGTCGTCGCCCTCGATCTTCATGGCTCGGCGAAGGCGCTCGGCAGTGAGGGCCGCGATGCCGGTCCACTGGGACGCGCCCAGTTCGGTGGCGGTTGCGTCGCCCTCCCGCTGCGAGACGCAGAGCATGAAGGCACGAGCGAGCAGGTGGCTCTGGACTGCGACCTCCTGGTTCACGATGACGAGGGCGCGGTGGGACAGGTCTTCGAGTTGGAAGCCCGGATCGAACTCTCCCGCGTAGTCGGGCCAACCGCCGGATTCGGCGTCCTGGTCGGGCACGACGATGGGAATCGTGGCGAGCTTCGAGCTGCGGACGATCTCGAGGTTCGGGTGTGGCTCCAGTTCGTTGCCGTCCTCGCCGATGAAAACCGACCAACGGCAATGGGGAAGGCGGCCGGCGGGAACCCGGGGCGGGCGGTGGATGGGCCGCATCCGCATGAACGGGTGGGTGGCGGCCGCCGTGGCATCGAAGGTCGGGTCCTCGATGTCGTGGCACATCTTTCTCACGCTCTCTTCGCCGAAGGGCTCGACGTCCATCAGTGCGCCGCAATGGGCCAGCCAGAACTCGCCGTAGTCGGCTGAGTCGAGACGAAACTGGAAGTCCATGAACTGTTGGGGCGCGCCGATCTCGAGCTGCAGGTTCTTGAAGACGGTGCCGACCTCGTTGCCCTCGAAGCCCATCGCTCGCTGCATGCGCAGCGAGTAGATCGGGCTCGCCGCCATCCACTCTTCGATCGAGAACTGGACGTAGGCGTCGGTCCCGAAGCGCTTGGCAACCAGGGGCAGCCCGACGCGGTCCTGCAGGTGCCCGTTCAGCAAGTATTCGCGCCCGAGGTGTGCCAGGGCCTGGCGACTGAAGCTCGCCAGGCAGACGTCCGGAGCGAACGCGCCGGAGTAGTCTTTTCGAAGGCTCATCTGGGGTACGGTAACTCCGTAGAGAGAAGAGGAGGAGGCCCGCCGTGATCCGTGTCGGCTTCATCGGACTCGGGAACCAGGGCAAGCCGATCGCCGCCCACTTGGCGCCCGCCGGCTTGCAGACCACCGTATACGATATCGCGCCCGAGCCGGTGGAGGAGTTGGTGTCGGGTGGCGCCAAGGCCGCTGCCTCACCCCGGGAGCTCGGGGCCCAGGTCGATGTGGTCGGGATCTGCGTGCCCGAGGACGCTCACGTCCGAGCGGTCGTCTACGGCGACGACGGATTGTTGGCGGGGTTGGCTGCCGGAAGCGTGATCCTGATTCACAGCACGATTCTTCCCGAGACGGCTGCGGAAGTGGCGGAAGCCGCTGCCGCAACCGACGTCGCCGTGATGGATGCGTGTGTAACCGGCGGTGCGAGCCGGGCGCAGAGCAAGCAGCTCACCTACCTGATCGGGGGGCCCAAGGCCGCGCTCGAGAAGGCCCGCCCCTACTTCGAGGCGACAACGGAAGTCCCGCTCATCCACGCCGGCGAGCTCGGCAACGGTGCGAAGCTGAAGCTCTGCATCAACCTCATCACCTACGTGCAGTGGGCGGCCGCCTACGAGTCGATGGCGTTGGCCCGGGCGATCGGGCTGCCTCAGGAGGTACTCGAGGACGCGGGGCGCTCGAACGGCCAGCTGACCGACCTGATGATCGCCTACTTGACGACCCACAAGCTGCCCGAGGAGGCGCGGAAGAGCGATGACTTCCAGCAGCTGATGCGGGGCCACATGACGATCGGCGAGAAGGATCTCGCCTGGGCGCTGCAACTGGCGCGAAAATCCGGTGTCGCGCTTCCCGTTGCCTCGCTGGTCTCCCAGTCGATGGCGCGCCTCTACGGGGTCGAAGACGACCGGCGGCGCTGATCGCGACGATCGGGCAGCCGCGAGGCTCGGGATCCCCGAGGCCAGGAAACGCGCGAAGGACTCTGCTTGAGACGCACCCTGCTGATCCTCGCGACGGTCGCCCTGCTCGGCGTGATCGTCTTTCGTGCCTGGCGTGGACCCGATCCGGAGGAGGTCCTGGCCCGCATCGACGTGCCTCTGGCCCCGGTGCTGTCGCCCGAGGAAGAACTCGCCAGCTTCCGCACGGCGCCGGGCTTCCGAGTGGAGTTGGTTGCCGCGGAGCCGCTGGTCGTCGACCCGGTCGCGATGGACTGGGACGACGAGGGGCGCCTGTACGTCGTCGAGATGCGGGGCTTCATGCCCAATATCGAGGGCGAAGGCGAAGACCAGCCCGTCGGTCGCGTGGTCGTTCTCGAGGACACGGATGCGGACGGTCGCATGGACCGAAGCGAGGTCTTTCTCGAAGGCCTGGTACTGCCGCGTGCCATCGCGGTGCTGCCGCAGGGAGTGCTCGTCGGAGTGCCACCCGATTTGTGGCTGTGTCGGGACACGAACGGGGACCGCACCTGCGGCACCCGGACGCGACTCGGTGAGTACGCGGCTGTGGGTGCGAACCCCGAGCACCAGGAGAACGGCCTGCTCGCCGGCATCGACGGCTGGATCTACAACGCCAAGTCATCCCGCAGGTTTCGGCTGGAAGGCAGTCGGCTGCGCAGCCAGGAGACCGTCTTCCGCGGCCAATGGGGCATCGCCCAGGACGACGCGGGCCGGCTCTTCTACAACCACAACTCGGGTTTCCTCTACGCCGACGCGTTTCCCGCGGAGTACACGATGCGGCAGCCCGCAACCGCGCTGAGCCGCAGGAAGGCCGGCGTGAACGTGCCGCTCAGCGCCGACGCCCAGGTGTTCGCGGTGCGCCCGGCGCCCGGGTTGAACCGCGCCTACCTGCCGGGCACCCTGCGTCGCGACGGTCGCCAGGATGTGCCCACCGGGGTAAGCGGTCTCGCGATTCAGCGAGGCGATCAGTACGGACCCGAGCGGATCGGCGATGCCTTCGTCCCGGAAGCGGCGGGGTCGGCGGTGGCGCACTTCGCGATCGAACGCACCGGCACAGAGCTGCGTGGCGAGCACCGGCTCTACAACGACGACGGCTTCGGGAGCCGGGAGTTTCTCGTATCGCCGGACGAGCGCTTTCGCCCCGTCGATGCGGACTTCGGGCCGGATGGCGCCATCTGGGTGATCGACATGTATCGAGGTGTGATCCAGCACGCCCATTACGTCTCGGATTACCTGCGCGACTACGTGAAGCGTCAGGGGCTGGCGCGCCCGGGTGCGACGGGGCGAATCTGGCGAATCGTCCGCGAGGACCGGTCGATCGAACGGCGACCTCCGCCGCTCGACAGCCTGGAGCGGCAACTCGAAGCCCTCGAGCATCCGAACGGCTGGGTGCGCGACCGTGCCCAGCGCCGCATCGTTCACGCGAAGGCCGAGGGCGCCGTCGAAGCGCTGCGCCGGCTCGGCGACTTCGGCCGTATGGGGCGACGTCATGCGCTCTGGGCCCTCGACGGTCTCGGCGCGCTGGACGTGACGACCTGGCAGCGCGCGCTCTCCGACGCGGATCCCGAGATCCGAAAGCTCGGTTTGCGGGTGGGTGAGAGGCTCTTCGAGAACTCCGATCTCGTCGTGCTGAACGAGATCACTCCGTTGCTCGAAGACTCGGCCCCCGGCGTTCGGCTGCAGGCGCTTCACAGCCTGGGTTCTCTGCCCGCGAAGGCACGGCCCGTGGCGATCCTCCTCGAGCGTGGCCGAAGCGGTGATCCGCTCGTCATGCAGGCGGTGATCTCGGGGCTGTCGGGATTCGAGTTCGAGGCGTTCGTCGGCGAACTCGCTCGCAGCGACGCGCTCGCTACCGAAGGGTGGCTCCCGGGGCTCGCGGCTGCGACTTATCTCGCGGCGCGCGAAGGGCCGCATCCCGAGACCGAGGTGTCCCGGATTCTCGACGTCGTGGAGACGCTGGCGGAGCCCGAGATGCTGGCGGTGCTCGAAGGCATCGTGGAGGCCCAGCGCAGCCGGAGCAGCCTCGGCGTGAAGCTGCCGTCTCGGCACGCGCTCTTTGATCCCGAGCGTGTCTCCGGCGTCGAAGAGGCGTCCGCGATCGCCCAGGCGCGAGTCTACTTCACGTGGCCCGGCGACCCGACTCCGGGCGGGGCTCGACCCCTGACGCCGCAAGAAGAGGAGCGGCGCGAGCGCGGGGGCGCGCTCTTCGCGGGAACCTGCGCGGCCTGTCACGGGGTGTCGGGGCGCGGCATCGACGGGCTCGCTCCCTCGCTGGTCGGCACGACCTGGGTGCGGGATTCGGACGCCTGGCTGGTGCGCATCGTCCTCGACGGCGTGACGGGCCCGATTCGTATCGATGACGTGGAGTGGAATTTCAGCATGCCGGGGCACGTGCGCGACGCCCGCTTCGACGACGAAGCCCTCGCGGGCGTGTCGACCTACCTGCGCCGCGCCTGGGGACACGCCGGGGATCCAGTGGCTCCGGAGACCATCGCCCGCATTCGCTCGCAGCGCGCCGGGCGTAGCCTCCCCTGGACGGCTGCGGAGTTGCGCGAGCTCTCCGCGCCGCACCGGCTCGACCGCTACGTGGGCCTCTACGAGGTTCCGATCGTGGGCATCGAGCTCGAGGTGAAACGCGATGACTCGGTGATCGCGGTCGGGCTGCGCAACGGGCCCTTCGCGCCGCTTCGGGAAACCGGCCCGAACCTGTTTGTGAGCGAGGAGCTGACCCTCCACTTCGAGGCCGCTGCGTCCGGCGAGATCGAGGGGGCCAGTGCCACTCGAGACGGCACGTCGTTTCCTCTGTCGCGAAAGGAGGAGTGAAGATGGCTGTAGGCAAGCGTCGCCCTGTTGCGGGTCTCATTGCGGTCTTCGTTGTCGTCGTGCTCGTGATCGTCGGGGTGCGGGCCTGGCAGCTGATCGCACCGGCCCTGGGCTGGACCTCGCCGGTGATCGACACCGTACCGCCCGAGCTTCCGGCGGGGCTCGAGCGAGCGCCCCTCGCGATCCTGCATTTCTCGAAGACCTCGGGGTTTCGGCATCGGGAAGCGATCCCTGCGGCGCGTGCATCGGTGGAAGCCGTTGCGAAGCGCAACGGCTGGGCGGTATTCGCAACCGAGAACGCCGCGGTCTTCAGCGACGAGCTGCTCGCTCGCTTCGACGTCGTGTTCGGCAACAACATCACCGGGGACAACTGGACGGCAGAGCAGAAGGCGGCGTTCACCCGCTGGGCCGAGGCCGGAGGCGGCTTCGTCGGTGTCCACGGCGCGGCCGGCACCCGTTACCGCTACTGGAACTGGTACACCGATGTGCTGCTCGGGGGGGGTCGCTTCATCGGCCATCCCGTGAGTCCGCAGTTTCGGGAGGCCCGCGTGAACGTGGAGGACGGCGATCACCCGACGATGTCCCACTTCGGCGCGAGCTTTCTGCATACCGACGAGTGGTACTCGTTCGAGGCGAGCCCGCGGGCGGCCGGCTCCCATGTCCTGGCAACGCTCGACGAGTCGACCTACGAACCGGGCGAGGATCTCGCGATGGGCGACGACCACGCGATCATCTGGATCGCGTGTCCGGGCCGGGGCAGGAGCTTCTACTCGGCACTCGGCCACCCGGCGGCTACGTACCAGAAGCCCGAGCACGAGCGCATGCTCGAGGCCGCGCTCGCGTGGGCGGGTCGAACCGGCGGCTCGTGTCCGTGAGGGCTTGATCTCGGTTCCCGGCTCGCGCGGCTAGGAATCCGCCTGCTCGCTGGCGACTTCAGCGATCGCCTTCTCCATCGCGCCGAGCAGTCCGGCCGCGCGCGGGTAGCCCGCGTAGTTGGCCAGCATGATCAGCACTTCCCGCAGCTGCTCGGGGGTGAACTCCTCGTTCTTGAGCGCGGCCTTGCACTGGATCCCGAAGGTGTCCTTCTCACCCAGCGTGCCGATGACCCCTAGCAGGATCAGGCGGCGGTCGCGCATCGGGAGCGCCTCACGCGTCCAGACTTCGGCGAAGAGGCTTTCGAGCATCAGGTCCGTGAACGCCATCGCCCCTTTCGGCGGCGTGATGACGTCTCCGGCGTAGACCTTCTTGAGCATCTCCGCACCGCGTTCCCAGCGATCGTCCTTGGCCATGGGGCCTCCTTCGTGTCCGAGATTACAACGTGGGATTCGTTCGGGCCGGGATCGTGTGGATTGAGGTGCCTGTCGGGGCAGCGAGAGGATCGATCTCCGTCACCGGCGATTACTTCGTCGCGAGAACCCGCGGGGAGGGGGCATCCGGCCAAGGGTGATGCAAGTCGACTCGAGGCCGCGAGTCTCGACCGTCATGCCTGGAATGCTGCTGGATGTTGCGCTGGGGTTCCAGCGGGTGCGACCCTCGCGTGGTGCGCGTCATCATCGACACGGATCCCGCAATGGGGTCGAAGGGCGGAGATCCCGAGGACAGCTTCGCGATCCTGCTGGCCCTGAACTCGCCCGAAGTCGAAGTGATCGGCGTCACCGTGGTCCAGGGCAACGTGCCGGTCGATCACGGCTACCCGAACGCGGTGCACCTGCTGGAACTCGTGGGGTGCCGGGATGTGCCGGTACTGGCCGGGGTCGAGTTGCCGATGAATCCCTCCCGCAAGAAGCAGATCGAGGGATTGGAGCGTCGCCGCGAGATGCCGCGCCTGGTCCCGAGGCGGGAGCCGGCCCCGGGTGATCCCCACGCGGTGGACTTCCTGATCCAGAGCGTGCTCGACAGCCCCGGCGAGATCACGCTGGTGACGATCGGCCCGCTCACCAACGTCGGCACGGCCCTCATGCGTGCCCCGGAGATTGCCGGCAAGGTCGCTGGCCTGGTCGCGATGGCGGGGGCCGCGACGGTGCCGGGCAACGTGACGCCTTCTGCCGAATTCAACGTCTGGGCGGATCCCGAGGCCGCGGACATCGTCTTCCGCGCAGGGCTGCCCCTCACGATGGTGGGCCTCGATGTCTGTGAGCAGACGCACCTGCGTTTCGAGACGATCGAACGGGTGGCACGGGGCGAGAGCGAACTCGCTCGCTTCGTCGCTGAAGCCGTGACGCCCTGGATGGAGTTTCGGCAGCGGGTCGGCGGTGAGGCCGACCTGCACCTCTACGACTCGCTCGCAGTCGCGACGGCCTTTCGGCCGGACTTCGTTCGGGTGGAAGACTGCCGGGTGGCGATCGAGACGGAGGGGCGCCTCACCCAGGGCGATACGGTCACACTCCGCGGGCGATTGCTGCAGACCTCGCGCCACGAGGCCAACGCACGGGTGGCCCTCGACGTCGACGCCGAGGGCTTCGAGGCGTTCTTCTGCGAGCGCGTGATCGACCCGATCGTCGGCTCGTAGTGCCTCCCGCC
>JAYGDB010000072.1:0-2637 GCA_046583095.1 Myxococcota bacterium
GGGATCTTCACGACGGGCGAGCGGGTTCCCGCGTGGGCGATGAGGGCAAGCACCATGTCTTCGACGCTGGGGACGCTCGCGGGATCAGAGCCGAGGTTCAGGATCGGTCGCGTCCGGCCTTCGTGGGTTGCCGCCAGCACGCAGGCGTCCGCGACGTCCCAGGTGCTGACTGCCTGGATGCGGTTCGCGCCGCCGCCCAGCACGAAGACGGGCGCGCCGGTTCGCACCCACTCGAAGAGCATCGCGAAGATGCCCGTCATGCCCGGCCCGAAGAGGCTCATGGGCCGGAACATCGTCACGTCGAGGCCGCGCTTCTCGATCGCCTCGAGGCAGATCTCTTCCGCGAGCCGCTTCGAGCGGCCGTATTCGCCCAGGGGTTCCGTCGCGTGGTCTTCGCCGACGGGCACGCACCGCGGCTCGCCGTAGACCCCCGAGCTCGAGACGAAGATCACCTTGCGCGCCTCCGTTGTGGCGGCCACGTCGAGCACCGCGCGGACGGCATCGAGGTTACGATCGAAGATCTCGGCCTCCGTCCAGCTCGAGAACTGGGGCTTCATACGCTGCGCAGCGGCAAGGTGGTAGATCACCTCGCAGTCCCGAGCCGCCGCGCGCAGCGCGGATGCGTCGGAGACATCGACCTGGTGGAAGGCGTGGCGGGTAGCCGGCGGGGGCGGCTCCAGATCGAGCAGCGAGAGCTCGTCGCCGCGCGCTTCGAGGCGCTCGACGAGGCACTTTCCCAGCAGCCCGGAGCTGCCCGTCACGAGGCTCTTCATTCTTCGTTCACTTTTCCGCGTCGAACGCGTAAATCCGGACCAGCGGGCCCGGCCGGCTCACACGGTCGAAGCCGTGGACCGGAATGTAGTAGGCGTCTGTCTGCTCGAAGACCGCGGTCGGGGCGTCGGGTGAGGCAGCCGGATCGAACTCGGCGAGCAGGCTGAGACGCGGGCCGAGCTTGGCGAGCGCCGCCTCGTCGAGCGTGGAGAAGTAGAGCGAGTGCTCGTGGGTGATCAGGTAGTCGGTGCCGGCGGCGATCAGCTTCTCTTCGTCGAGGTGACGGGCGACGACGTTGGCCCCTTTCGGCGGCTCCGGCTGTCCGTACGGCATCAACACGCTCCCCGCGAAGGCGAGGTTCGCGTGCGAGCCGACGTTCGAAGCCAGCCACTCGGTAGCCAGGACGCGGGTGTCCGTTTCGGACGCGATGCGATTGTGGCCGAGGGTCGCGAGCAGGGGCTGTGCGGCGACCAGGATCACCAGGGCCCCCAGCGTCCACGGCCGCCAGGCGAGCGGCAGGCGCTGGACCAGACCGGTGAGCAGCCCGGCTTCGAGGAGCAGCAGCATCGGGAGCATCTGCGTCAGGTAGCGAGCCGTCACCGCTGGCGTCAGGGCCATCACGATGAACTGGACCGCGCAGGCCACTGCGGCGAGTACCGGCAGCGGCTTGCGTCGCACGAGGCCCCAGGCGACCGCGAAGGGAGCCAGCAACGTGGCCAGCGCGCCGATGCCGTACCACAGCGAGAAGGTCGTGTGGAAGACGATGCCGTGATACCAGGGACGGTTCCCGTAGCTCTCGAGGTCGATGCCCGGCGGTAGTGTTGCCAGGAGCGCCGGGTCGATTGGGCGTAGCAGCGAGTCTTCGGGCATCGGGAGCAGATCGGGCAGTACGACGCCGAGGATGGCCCGGCTCCAGTCGAGCAGCGGTCCCTGGAAGACGAGGTGGGGAGAGGTGAGTGCGAAGACCGCGGCCGCCACGACTCCCGCGCCGATCGCCGGCGCTGGAAACAGCCTGCGCCAACCTGTCCTGCCGCCCGCCATCCAGCCCGCGATGTAGAGGGGCACGAGCATGAGTATGCCCGTGTACTTCGTCGCCATCGCGAGGCCCAGCCCGGTGCCGGCGACCAGGATGTTGCCCGGCGAGGGGCGCTCCGCCAGTCGCACCGCACCCGCGAGCGCCAACAGGACCGTCAGAGAGAGAAGTGCGTCGGGCTTGAGAGCGTGGCTGTCTCGGGCGTGAAGGAAGCACGTCGCCAGCAGCAGACCCGCAGCCAGTGCCGCCTCGGCGCCCCACTCGCGCCGTGCCATCCCGATGACGAGAAGTACCGCCAGCGCGCCGGCTGTGGCCGACATCGCGCGCCCGATCCGGTAGATCTGTTCGGGCGCGCGAATCAGTGTCTTCTGGTAGCCGCCGGGGACGCCGAACCCGAGCACGGGCCCGATCGCGAGGCCGGCCTCCACCCAGAGCCACGTCGCGTATACGTACGCGTTCGGGTACACGAGCATCTCGAGCGCGAAGTCTCCCCGCGCGGGGCGCGCCATCTCGAGCACGACCGGCTGCTCGTCGGGACGCGTGCGCTGATTGGGGAGCCCGACGCCCAGGGCATCGAAGCGGAGCGCCGCTGCCACGATGACGATCGCCACGGCGGCGATTCCGAATGCCCGAGCGCTCATCTCGGCAGATCATATCCAGACCTTCATGCCTGTGCCGGAGTTGCCGAAGGGCGGAGAGAGCTGCGTGGTACACTCCCGGGTCTCCAAGGTGCGAATCCGATTCCTAAACCGGAACACCTCGACGGCGGTCTTGCCCGCTTCCTCGACACCTGGGGTGGTCTCGCGATCTGTGCGGTCTTCTACCTCCACTCG
>JAYGDB010000080.1:0-38536 GCA_046583095.1 Myxococcota bacterium
CAAGGCTTCGGCGGGCCTGGCCATCGGAGTCGGCGGACTGCTGCTGAGTTGGTCGGGCTATGACGGCGAGGCCGAGCACCAGACGGAGGCCGTTCGCGATACCATCCTGATCATCGCGGGCGGGCTCCCTGCCGCGGGCTATGCGATCGGGGCGCTACTCTTCAGCCGCTTCTCGCTCAACGAGAGCGAGCACGCCGAGATATTGGCGCAGTTGCGCGAGCGGCGCGGCGAAGAGAGCTAGCGCCGCCTCGGCTACTTGCTCCTCTGCGCCGCCGCGTCCCGCGGCAGCCCGTAGCCGCGCTCGGCGATCACGTTGCGCTGGATGTTCGTGCTGCCGGCCGCGATCGCACCGCCGAGCGACCCCATGAAGCTCGACACCCAACCCGAAGCGTCCCTGCCGCCCTCCACCCAGGCCGCCGCCGCGGACGGCGCGCTGAGCCCGTCGTCTTCCAGCAGGTCGTAGGCGAGCTTGGACACCATGTGATTGATCTCCGAACGGCAGATCTTCGCCATCATGTCGATCGGCCCGCCGCTCTGCCCCTTCGCGGCCTTCGAGACGCGGCGGAAGAGCGAGTACTGGTTCGAGCGCATGTAGCCCTCGATGGCGGCGAGCCGCTGGCGGATCTCCGTGTCCTCGATCGCCGGGCGCCCGTTGCGAGTTCGCGTGCGCGCGAGATCGACGAGCCGCGGCAAGATGGCCGTAGCCGACTCGACGTTGAGCAGGCCGTTGCGCTCGTGTTTGAGCGTGGTGCGCGACACCAGCCAACCTTCCCCGCGCTTGCCGACGATCCAGTCCTTCGGCGTCTTCGCATCCGTGAAGAAGACCTGGTTGAAGCCCTCTGCGCCGGTCATCTGCTTGAGCGGGCTCACCTCCACCCCGGGCTGCTTCATCGGAATCAGCAAGTAGGAGATGCCGGCGTGCTTCGACTGTTCGGGCTCTGTGCGGCAGAGACAGAAGCAGTAGTCGGCGAACTGTGCGCCGCTCGTCCAGATCTTCTGGCCGTTGATCACCCACTCGTCGCCGACGATCTCCGCCCGGGTCTGTAGCGAGGCGAGATCGCTGCCCGAGCCGGGCTCGCTGTAGCCCTGGCACCAACGGATCCAGCCGCGGATCGTCGGTTCGATGAACTTCTCGCGCTGCCACTCCTCGCCACGTTCGATCAGCGTCGGCACCAGCAGCCCGACCCCGAGTCCCTGCACGTCGAGCGGGGCACGCACCCGCTGGAACTCCTGGCGAATGACCGCGGCCCGCAGCACGTCCGCGGCCTGCTCACTGCCGCCGTATTTCTTCGGGACCGAGCGAGCCAGGTAGCCCGCCTCGATCGCGCGCCCGCGGAAGCGATCCCGCTGCTCCTCCTTCGTACCGGTCGCCTCGTCACCCTGGGGTGACCAGTTCTCCGACAGGAAGCCCTGCACCTGCTTGCGGAAGATCTCGTACTCCTCACCGTAGGATAGATCCATGAGCCCTCTCAGCGGAGTGCCGGAATCACGTGTTCGCCGAGAAGCTCGATCGAACGCATGACCCGGTCGTGCGGGATGTTGTAGGGGTTGACGAGACAGAAGAGAACATCGCAGCCCGAGGCCGCGTAGCGCGCGGCGATGTTTCCGTACAGCACCTCGGGATTCGAGCAGTGCGAGAACTCCTCGAGGAAGTGGTGTTCGACGGTCCAGAAGCTGTCGAAGCCCGCCTGCTCGCCCAGTACGGCTTGTTCGACGGTGTCCTTGTAGGCCCGGTACTCGCTGTCCTTCTGCCAGGGACGCGCGACTGGAATCTCGTAGAAGAGCGCGAACTCCATCGGGGGGACGGTTCCTCCTGGCCGAATTCTATCACCGACTCAGCCCTCGAAGCGACGCAAAGGCCTACCGCGGCGGGAGTGTCGAGGTCGAGCCGGGCATCGCCGCGCGCGAAGCGGCCCGCCGCTGTCGCAGGCTCACCCAGATCGTCAGCAGAAGCGCCATTCCCGAAATTCCCACACCGATACGCAGGCTCTTCGGCATGTACTCGAACACGACCCGATGCTCTCCAGCTCGAACGGCGACCGCTCGAAACAGGCCGTTCGCCCGCAGGATCGGCGCGGGCTCGCCGTCGATGCTCGCGTGCCATCCGGGGTAGTAGGTATCGCTCAGGACGAGCAGTCCTGCCGCCGGCGCCTCGCTGGCGACCTCCACCCGCTCCGCCTCGTCGCTGACGATCCTGGCCGGGTACATCCGATCGACGCGGGGCTCGGCCAGCTCCGGCGCTCGATCGAGAAGCACGCTGTTTCGGTAGTCGAGCGCGCCGACGGCAATCCGGCGGATCGCGGTGTCGTCGGGTGTCACCTCGTAGGCACCCACCACGTACGCACGTGGCAGCGCATCGCGGTTCGGACGGATCGACACCGACATGCCCCGGGCCAAGCGCTCGACGGGCCGCTCGTTCTTGGCGAACCGCGCTCCCAGTCCCCGGCTCGGGCGGCCCAGAATCTCGGTCACCTCGACGACACCCGCGAGATCGAGCAACGCTGCAAATCGGTCCGGGTCGACATTCACCGCGATGGCGCTGCGATAGTCGCCTCCCTTCACCAGCCGCGAGAGATCCTGCCACGCTTCCGGGACAGGCGTCTCGTAGCAGCCGAGCCGTCTCACCTCCCGAAGCGGACCCGCACCGGCGATCGGTCGCACGAGCATGCCGCGACCGTGGAACGCCACGCGCCCGTCAGCGACCCGCTGGCGCTGCGCATCGACCTCCTCGGCGTTCATGACGGCATGCCCCCCGACATGCATCACCTCGGCCCAAGCGCCCGGGAAGGCGCGCAGGGACCCGAAGGCGCCCGTGGCGAGCACCACGTCCGTCAGAAGGATCAGAGCCACGAGGCACTCGAGAGCGCGGCGGGAGCGCGGTGCCCCGTGCAGGAAGAAGGCGCCGGCGACGACGCACGCGGTGGCAGTTGCCGCCAGCGCCGCCTGTGTGTTGCCGAGAAGAGCGATCGCGGCGGCCGTCACGCCCGCGGCACCGATCGCGACCGGGCGATCCCGCTTGTCGGACGCGGAGAGCACCGACGCCCCGAGCGCTGCGAGCCCCACCGCCGAGAAGCCGGCCAGCAGCAGCAAGCGCTCGGGCGAGCGGAAGCTCCCCACGAGCGGCAAGGACGCGTAGGCTTCGAACACCGAGTGCGCGATGCCGACGTACCCGTCCGAGAGTAGGAGGAACCCACCGCCCAAGACGAGCAGTCCCCACACCAGCGGACGTCTTCGCAAGCTGACGATCGCCACTGCCGCCAGGACCAGGGTGCCCGTTCCGACATAGCCGACGCCCTCTCCGATTTCGAAAGCGGTAATGCGCGGCTCCGCTTTCACACTGTTGGCGAGGATCGTCGTGAGCCGGGGCTGACTCTGCAGGTACTGGGCATCCTTCGGGCTGACGCTCTCGCGTCGCTCGCTCTCCAGAATGAACTCCGCCGCCGGAACGAGCTGCACGGCGGCAATACCGGCGCCGAGCCCCAGGGCGAGCACCACCCGACCGACTGCGCGCGCGGCCGTGGCTGCGCTGCCACCCGAAGCACGGGCGAAGAGCACGCCTCGCAGCAACAACAACGGGGCCGCGATCTGAAGCGTGTAGACGACGTGCTGGGGAAAGCCCGCAAGCAGCTGCAAGGCAGTGACCGCGACGAGGCCGCTCCACCATCGCCATGCGCTCGGGTCTCCGAACGCACGCTCGATGCACAGGAGCATCCACGGCATCCAGGCGATGGCGAAAACCTGAGGCGGCCAGAAGCTCTGCCCCAGTCCACACACGAAGACGAAGACTCCGCCGAGTGCGCCCGCCAGGATCGGCGGTGCCTGCCAGCATCGAAACAGCAGCGCCGCTCCCCATGCGGCGAGCAGCAGATGAACCCACGTCAGACTCCCGAGAGCGGAGCCTGCAGGGAGGAGCGCCGACACCCACATCGGGGGGTAGAGAATCGCGTTCTGGATCGCGCCGAGGAGGGGCATTCCCGCGCACCCGAACGGATTCCAGAGCGGAAGCTCGAGTTGCGCCAGACGCGACCCGATGAGATCGACCTTCGGGTAGTACGAGTAGAGGAGGTCGTGGGGATAGAGCAGGCCCCGCCCCGGCGGTGGTGCGTTGAAGCGAAACCAGAGAGCACCGACGAATCCTGCAGCAATCAGCATCGCCGTCAGCGCCTTGCGCATTGGAAGGGACCTCCAGCTTGCAGAACGATTGCGCACCCGGAATCGCGCGAAAGGAAGCTAGCGGACCGATGGAGCTTTTCGGTCTTCGGTCGCACCCCGCGATCCGCATCGAATACTTGACACCACAGCTCGATGCCTGACCCTTGTTCGCCTGTGATGGCTCAGAGCGAGGTCGGCTCGTGAACAAGACACTCCATTCTTCGGGAGGAGACCCGCAGCTCCCGAGCGTCGAAGCCTCTGCGAGCGAACCGCTCGACGCGGATGAGCTGTCCAAGCACTACGCGGAGGTTCGGGCGGCCAGCGAGGCCCTCGCGGAGCCCTTGTCACCGGAAGACCAGTGCCTGCAATCCATCGAGTTCGCGAGCCCGACGAAGTGGCATCTCGCACACACCAGCTGGTACTTCGAAACGTTCGTGCTCGCCGGGATCGATCCGGGACACGCACCCTTCCACCCGCAGTACGGCTATCTCTTCAACTCCTACTACAACACGCTGGGAGCCATGCACGCGCGCCCTCAGCGAGGGCTTCTCTCCCGACCCAGCGCCGAAGAGGTGCTCGACTACCGGCGCCACGTCGACGACTCGCTCCAGAGCCAGCTCGCGAACGGAAAACTGTCGAGCGAGATCCGAGGGCTGATCGAGCTCGGGATCCACCACGAGCAGCAGCACCAGGAGCTGATCCTCACGGACATCAAGCACGCGTTCTCGTGCAACCCGCTCTGGCCCGCGTACCGGAAGCCGCGCCCGCGAACGGAGTCGCCTCCGCTCGCCGAGCTGAAGTGGTGCGAGCACGAGCCCGGTATGCGCGAGATCGGCCATGAGGGGGATCGCTTCGCGTTCGACAACGAGCGCCCGCGCCACACGGTGCACCTCGCTCCTCACGCCCTGGCCTCGCGGCCCGTGTGCTGCGGTGAGTACCTCGCGTTCATGCACGACAGGGGCTACCAGCGGCCGGAGCTGTGGCTCGCGGACGGCTGGGACACGGCCCGCCGGGAGGGCTGGGAGGCCCCGGGCCATTGGCGCCGGGAAACGCCGGACGACCCCTGGGAGATCCTCACCCTGCACGGCCCACGCAGCGTCGAGGAGGACGAGCCCGTCACGCATGTGAGCTTCTTCGAGGCCGATGCCTACGCGCGCTGGAAGGGAGCGCGTCTCCCGACCGAAGCCGAGTGGGAGGTCGCCGCCCACGGACGCGAGATCGAGGGCAACTTCGTCGAATCGGGTGTGCTGCACCCCCGCACGAGCGTCCCCGTCCCGAACCGCGAGGCACAGCTCTTCGGCGACGTCTGGGAGTGGACCGCCAGTCCGCACGTCGCCTACCCGGGCTACCGCATACCCCAGGGACCGGTGGGCGAGTACAACGGCAAGTTCATGTGCAACCAGTTCGTGCTGCGCGGGGGATCTTGCGTGACACCCGCGTCCCACGTCCGGGTCAGCTACCGGAACTTCTTCTGGGCGGAAGCCCGCTGGCAGTTCTCCGGCATCCGGCTCGCCAGAGACCTCAGCTGAGGTCGTGGTAGACTCCCGGCTCGCCAGAGCCCCATGTCCGAAGAATCCGACGAAACGTCCGACGCCGCCGACTCGAGTCTCTTCTCGAAAGCAAGGCAGGTGTTCCGTAACCCCGCGAACCGCTTCGTGGTGGCCTTCCTTCTGTATCTGGTCGCCCTCGCCTTCTTCTACCCGAAGTTCAGCCTGCGCTACGTGAACGTCGTCGACTGGATGTCCGAGTTGACGGCCATCCTGGGAAGCCTCACGCTCGACGCATTCTCCGACGAGGTCCGGCGAACCGGCAAGATGATCAGCTACGGGGGCTTCGCGGTGGAGATCATCGAAGAGTGCACGGGCCTCTACGAGATCCTCATCTACACCGCCGCGGTCCTCGCCTTCCCGACCACGCTCGTGAAGAAGGGCATCGGCATCCTACTCGGCGCGCCCATTCTCTACGCCACGAACGTCCTACGCATCATCTTCCTCGTGTGGATCGGACGCTACCACTTGACCGTATTCGATTTCATGCACCTCTATTTCTGGCAGGCCACCCTGATCCTCATGATCACCTCGGTGTGGCTGCTCTGGATCTTCCAGGTGGTGAGACGTGAGGCTCCTGCTCGTCCTGCTTAAGATCGTGGCCGTGAGCGTCCCGCTCACGTGGCTGTGGCTCGAATGGGGACGCGAGGCCTATGGAAAACTGTTCCTGGAGTTGGCGATGCCCATCTACGGGATGTTCGGCCTCACCACCCTGCTGCCCGAGGGCGCCCGCGACCGCTTCATCAACTACCTGCCGTTCTTGATCCTGATGCTGATCACCCCGCGGCTCACGTTGACCCGACGGCTGGTCGGCACCCTTGCGGGCTTCGTGGTGATCTTCGCCGCGCACGTGGTCTTCGTCTACGTGGCCAGCCTGGAGGCCGCGACAGGTGGGGCGATGAGTCACAGTCGCTTTATCCGCATCGTGCCTGCCAACACGCTGTCCGACAGCCTGCCGTTCGTCCTGTGGGTGGTGATCGCCCGGGAGTTCATCTGGGAGAGCGTCACCGGCGTCTTCAAGACGCCCGAGAGCGGCTGAGGGCTCTGACGGGCCTACGACGAGAAATTCGTGAGTTTCTCTGACACCAAGGCGACTTCGAGGCCACTCCCTTACATAGACAAAGTATCCCCTTCCCAGGGAGACCCGGAGCGCCTTGCGGCGCTCCGGGTCGCTTTTTTTTGGGCCCCGTGAACGCCTCGTGCCGGCCCACTGCGAGCCTACTGCCGGCCCACGAGGGCCCCGCTAGCCTCCCCCGCATGCAGACCGCACAGCTGATCCTCGCGCTGAAGATCGGAGTCATCGCCGCGTGGCTCATCGGGGCATCGGGCTTCCTGTTCCCATCCGATACGACGTTCGGCCAGCTGGGACGGCTCGTGTTCGTGCTGCTGACGATCGTTCACACGATCGAGTGCGCGGTGTTCTACCGCACCCTCAAGAACACCGGACGCCCGCTTGCCTTCGAACTGCTCCAGACGCTGTTCTTCGGCGTAATCCACTTCACCGAAGCCAAGGCTCTCGCGGAGGCCCGCGAAGAGCGGTAGCCTCGCTGCACCCCGCGCGGTCCCCCCCACCCCGGGCTGGATCCGCGATCCCGTCCGGTCAAATATTGTCGAGTGCCGTCCTCTGGAGCCCCGGGCTATCGAGGATCGGGCGCTAAAGGGATCACGTCTTCGGCATGACGATCGCCGTCCTAGCAGAAAAGCCGTCCGTGGCTCGAGACATCGCCCGGGTGCTGGGCGCCAAGCAACGGCGGGACGGATTTCTCGAGGGCAACGGCTACGCGGTCACCTGGGCGCTCGGCCACCTCGTCGCGGTTGCGGAGCCCCACCAGATCAAGCCCCAGTGGAAGCGCTGGCAAGCCAGTGAGTTGCCGATGATTCCCGCAGAATGGCCCCTCGAGGTCGTCTCGGGAACCCGAGACCGCTTCGAGGTGGTCTGCCGCTTGCTGCAGGACCCCGAGGTCGACGAGATCGTCTGCGCGACCGATGCCGGTCGCGAGGGAGAACTCATCTTCCGCTACATCTACGAGGCTGCGGGCGTCAACAAGCCTGTAAAACGCCTCTGGATTTCGTCGCTCACCGAGGAGGCGATCCGGCAGGGGTTCGCCAACCTCCGAGACAGCCGCGAGTACGATGCCCTCGCGGACGCCGCACGGGGCCGCTCTCGGGCCGACTGGCTGGTGGGGATGAACCTCTCGCGGGCATACACCCTGCGGGGAGGCGAGACCCTGTCCGTCGGCAGGGTCCAGACGCCCACCCTGGCGATGCTCGTCGAGCGCGAGTTGGCGATCCGCGACTTCGTGCCGGAGGACTACCGGGAGGTCGCCGCCGAGTTCGAGTCGCGGGATGCGCACGGCTACGAAGGCCTTTGGTTCCGCAAGCCCGACCCCCGCGACGAGAAGAAGGACGCCGACGCGGCCGAGGGACTCGCACTCGCTCGCCGCCTGCCCGCCGACGGCGAAGAGGCCGAGCGCATCGTTGCGCGCGCGCGCACGGGACGCTGCGAGATCGAGTCGGTCGACGCGCACCAACGCAAGCTTGCGCCGCCGCTCCTCTATGACCTGACAGAGTTGCAGCGACACGCGAACCGCCTCTACGGCTATTCGGCCAAGAAGACCCTCGACCTCGCGCAGTCGCTCTACGAGACGAAGAAGCTCTTGAGTTATCCGCGCACCGACAGTCGCCATCTCTCGTCGGACGTGGCCGCGGACATCGGCGCGATCGTCCGAGCTATCCAGGAGCCGTACCGCGAACAACTCGCCCCGGGTACCGGAACGCGCCCACTCGGAAGCCGCTATGTCGACGACGCCCGCGTCAGCGATCACCACGCGATCGTGCCAACCCCAAAGTCTCCTGGCTCGGTCTCACTCAGCCGGGACGAAGCCAACCTCTACGACCTCGTGTGTCGAAGGCTGCTCTCCGCGTGGCACGCCGATCACCTCTACTCCACCACCACGGTGATCACCGCAATTCACAACGATGCGATCGTAGATCGCTATCGCAGCACCGGGACCACGGTGGACCAAGAGGGCTGGAAAGCCCTCGACGTGAAGCGGAAGACGCCCGCCAGCGCCCCGAACGACCCGAGTGGGCGGCAGCTTCCGTCGGGACTGGTTGCGGGACTTCACGTGGAGGTCACGGAGGTGAAGTCCGTCTCGCGCAAGACGCGCCCACCCCACTACTTCACGGACAGCACGCTCCTTACCGGTATGGAAACCGCGGGGCGCAGTCTCGAAGACAAGCAACTCTCGGACGCCATGCGCCGCACCGGCCTCGGCACGCCGGCCACGCGTGCGTCGATCATCGAGACTCTGATCGCACGCGGCTACGCAACTCGCAAGAAGAAGGCCCTCACCGCCACCGACAAGGGCATCGCCCTCATCTCGATGGTTCACCCGGAGGTGCGCAGCCCTCGCATGACCGGCGAGTGGGAGGCGCGCCTGCAGGCGATCCAGGCGGGCGACGAGCGCCTGGCGGAGTTCATGGAAGGCATCGAGGGCTACGTGAGGGACGTCGTCCAACGTGTGGTGACACAAGGGAAAGTTGCTCCACAGGAGGCGCCCGCTGGAGCCGCGATCGAGGAACCCGGCTGGGTACGGATGGAAGTGCCCACAGACGCCCGCCCGCCGCAGCAGCTACAACTCGCCGTCTCGCACGAGCCCGTGGAGGAGAGACTCGTTCACACACCACGCGCGCAGCCCGACCCCACACCCGTCAGCGAGCTTCACGGCCTGCTCCACGAACGCTTCGGCTTCGAATCGTTTCGCGCGCACCAACACGCGGTGTGCGAAGCGCTGACGCTCGGACGCGACGCGCTCCTCGTGATGCCGACCGGTGCCGGCAAGTCCCTCTGCTACCAGCTCCCTGGAATCGCCCGCGCCGGAACCACGGTCGTCGTGAGCCCGCTCATCGCCCTGATGGAAGATCAGGTCCTCAAGCTGCAGCAACAGGGATTTGCGGCCGAGCGAATCCACTCGGGCCGCCAGCACGCCGAGTCTCGGCGGGTCTGCAGCGACTATCTGGCGGGACAGCTCGACTTCCTCTTCATCGCGCCCGAGCGGCTCGGCGTACCCGGCTTTCCGGAGATGCTCGCCCGGCGCAAGCCGGTGCTGGTTGCCGTCGATGAAGCCCACTGCATCTCGCAGTGGGGTCACGACTTCCGGCCCGACTACCGCATGCTGGGAGAGCGGCTCCCGCTGTTGCGGCCCGCACCGATCCTCGCGCTCACCGCCACCGCAACGCCGCTGGTGCAGCGCGACATCGTGAAGCAACTCGGCATCCCGCAGGGCGAACTGCACATCCACGGCTTCCGCCGCGACAACATCTTCATCGAACTCGTCGAGATGCGGCCGGGCGCACGCATCGGCGCCAGCGTGGAGCTGCTCTCGAAGCCCGAGCACCGACCGGCGATCGTTTACTCCCCGACGCGCAAGAAGGCCGAAGAGCTCGCACGTCACTTGGAGGGTCACGTTCCTTCGGCGGTGTACCACGCGGGCATCGCAACTGCGAAGCGCGACCGTGCCCAGGCGAGCTTCCTCGCGGGAGACATCGAGGTGATCGTCGCGACGATCGCCTTCGGGATGGGGATCGACAAACCCGACGTCCGCACCGTCGTCCACACGGCGCTGCCCGCAAGCATCGAGGGCTACTACCAGGAGATCGGACGGGCAGGACGCGACGGACTTCCGTCGCGGGCGGTCCTCTACCACAGCTATGCGGACCGCCGAACCCACGAGTGGTTCCTCAACCGCGACTACCCGGACGAAAGCTTGCTGCTCGAGGTGCAGAAAGCGCTGGATCCAGCGCCGATCCCCCGGTCGGCCCTCGAGGAGCAGCTCCGAATGGCCCCGGAAACGCTCGAAAAAGCCCTCGAGAAGCTGTGGATCCACGGCGGGGCCCTGATCGACCCGGAGGACCGCGTCACCCGGGGCCACGACGCCTGGCAGGCCCCCTACCGGCTCCAGAGAGAGCACAAGCAGGCCCAGCTGGACGAGGTCTCACGCTTCGTGGAGGAGCGCAGCTGCCACATGCTGCAACTCGTCAAGCACTTCGGCGACCAGGAGGACTCGGGTCGACCCTGCGGCCACTGTGCGAGCTGCCTCCCGGACGATGCAGTGGCCCTCGAGGAACGTCCCGCCAACGAGCTCGAGCAGAGAGCCATGTGCCAGATCCTCGACGCGCTGCGCGAGCGCGACGGTCAGAGCAAGGGTCGGCTCCACAAGCTGGTCTTCGGAAAGGCCCTCGAACGGAAGGCGTTCGAGGTGCTTCTCGGCGGGCTCGTCCGGGGACGCTTCGTCCACGAGCAGGCGGACTCGTTCGAGAGCGAGGGGCAGACGATCCACTTCCGCCGACTGCACCTCAGCGAGGATGGACGCCGGGCACGCGACGAGGACGTGGCGAGCGTGAAGCTCCCCAAGCAGCCGGCTCAACCTACCCGCGCGCGAAGCGGTCGAAAGAAGGGACGATCTCCTTCGAAGAAGCACGCTGCCGCTTCCGAGGACGCCGCCAACCCGCCCGCTGCTCTGGTCGAGGCACTCAAGCGCTGGCGCACTCGGGAAGCGAAGCGCCGCCGGTGTCCCGCCTTCCGGATCCTCACGGACCGGGCGCTCTTCGGAATCGCCAGCGAAATCCCGCGCGACGAGGAGTCGCTTCTCGGCATCAAGGGCATGGGCCCGACCCTCGTCAAGAAGTACGGCGCCGACATCCTCGCGATTACGAGCGAAACCTGAGGAAGCTCCAGGTCCCGCTCTGCTCTTCGCGGGTGCACTCACTTCGCTGCTCGAAGAGACGATCGAGGACAGAGAGGTCGAACAGCTCGGCACCCCGAGCCCCCTCCGGCAGCAGCGGCGTTCGACAGATCGAGAGCATCAGCTCGTCGACTGCCAACGGTTCGTCGTACAGCGCCCGGGCCGTCGAGGGGCCCGATTCGATCGCCACAGACGCAATACCGCGTTCATCGCGCAGCCAGCCAAGCGAATCTCGCAGGCTCGCGTTCCGCACGCTGACCTCCGATGCCGCGAAGAGCGGATGCGAGCGGTCGAGATCGGCACCACGCGAGAGCACCAGCGTCAGGGGCGGCTCCAATTTCCCGAGTCGTTCTCGCCGCCAGGCGCCGAGCTCCGGGTCGCGGAGAGCGTTCGTGAGGCCCGGCTCGTCGCGCAGGATCTGCCCGGTCGTCACGATCGCGTCGGCCCGCGCTCGCGCGAGCTCGAGTGCAAACGAGTCCGTCGCGCTGTGCGGCGTGTCCGGCCCGATCCGAAGACTGAACAGGCGCCCGTCCGGATCGCTCCAGGCGGACGTCACGTGCACAACACCCGCCGGCTCCAGCAAGTCGTCCCCATAGATCTCGCGGATGCGCTGGGCGCAGTCGTCCTCGGGGCGATCGGACATCACGGCGACAATACGGCTACACTGCTCATCCTGCGAGCCACTCGGGAGCCACGTCATGGCCATCACGATCCATTACTGCGGCCGCTGAAACTACCTGCCCCGTGCCACCAGTCTGGCGGCCAGGATCAAGGAAGAGACGGGAGCCGAAGCCGAGCTGATCCGGGGAGGTAGCGGCATCTTCGACGTCCACCAGGACGACAAGCTGATCTTCTCGAAGCACGAAGCCGGGCGCTTCCCGGAAGAGGACGAGATCCTCTCGCAGCTCGAAGGCTAATCGGTGCCCATCCATCCGCAGGCGTGAACGCAGCGACCTTCCTGGACATCTGTGCAACGGCCGATGTGCCCGAAGGAGCGGTGGTGGCGTTCGAGGCACGCGGGCGCAGTTTCCTCGTCTGCAACGCGGGCGGCAACTTCTACGCGATCGCCGACCGCTGCACCCACGCAGCCTGGTCGCTGGCAGGCAGTGATCTCGTCGGCTGTGAAATCGTGTGTGGCCTCCACGGTGGACACTTCGATCTGCGCACCGGGGAGGCGACGACCCCCCCGGCCAACAAGCCCATCCGGACGTTCGCGGTACGGACTCGAGGGGACCGGATCGAGGTGCGGGTGACCTCGCCCCCCCGGTAAGCCGGCGAGACGGTGGTAAGATGGCGCCCCGTGAAAGCTCGCCTAGCTGGACTCCTGGCCATCGCAGCGCTGCTCGTCGGCTGCGAGTCGGCCGTGCCCGTCGAACCGTTTCAAGCGGCGCCCGGGCAGGTCGACGGTCTCCCGGCTGACCCGACAGCCAGCCGGCCACTCCGCGAGAAGGCCGGCGTGCCGCGGCCTAGCTGGAGTTCGCTCGTCAAGCAGGGCCGCGCCCACCTACAGCGGGGCGAATTCGCTGACGCCGAGGACAGCTTCTCCCACGCCTACGATCTCGCGCGCGGATTCCACGATGGAGACCCGCGAACAAGGGCCAACTACCGGAACCTGCAGCGCGTCGCGTCCGCCTACCTCGCCGCTGGCGACAGCGTCAGCTTCGCCCGGATGATGGAGCTGCTCGTATTCGTGAGCAGCGAGGTTCCCAGCGCCCGCAACGCCGAACTCGCTCGACTCCTTCAGCAGCTCGCCACCACGAGGAGCCTACAGGCACGGCCGGCCGAGGGCCGGGACGCCCTGCTCCTCGCCCTGGAGATCCTGGAAAACGAGCTGGGCGCAGAGCACACCGCACTGGTGGGCCTCCACTCGCAGCTGGGCCTCACTCATATCGAGCTGAACGAGCTGGACCTGGCCGAGGTCGAGATCGAGCAGGCCTCGCAGATCGCGCTGGCCCTCGAGGATCCACCGGGCCCGTTGTACGCGAAGTCGTTGACTATGCGGTCCCGCCTCGAACTCGCTCGCGGCAACGTCGACGAAGCTCGCAGCGCCTTGACTTCGGCTATCGATCTCAACGAAAAGCACTTCGGCAGCGAGCACGCTGCCACGGCTCGGGTTGTCCGCGAGTTTGCGCTCCTCGAGCAACAGGCCGGCCAGCACCAAGCTGCCGAGATGCACTTCGACCGGGCGATCTCGATCTGGGATGCGATCCCGAACGAGCACTACCAACGGGCCCAGAGCCGAAACGAACTGGCGTGGTTCCTGGTGGAGATCGGCCAGCCCGAGCGAGCCGAAGCTCCCGCCCGCAGTGCGCTCGGCATGCTCGAAGAGCGGGATGTCGCCGGTCAGCCCTTCGCAGCGATCGCCGACACCCTCGCCACCGCCCTGCGAGACCAGGACAAGCACGAGGAGGCGGAGTCCCTCTACCGAGAGGCCCTGGAGGAAGGGGCCAGGTCGTCGGGACTCGCGGGTTGGGACCTTGTTGCGATCGCTGACCGCTACGCGACGCTACTGGAGCGAACCCAGCGTGCTGCTGAAGCGGACGAGCTTCGCCGGCGCTGGCGCACTGCCATCCCCGAAGACCCCACGAGCGAGGCACCGTGAAGTTCGGAATCGCCACCTTCCCCACCCACTACTCGATCGCTCCGACCGACCTGGCCATCGGCCTCGAGGAGAGAAGCTTCGAATCCATCTGGGTCGCCGAGCACTCCCACATTCCCGCTTCCCGAAAGTCCCCCTGGCCGGGCGGAGCCGAGTTGCCGAAGATGTACTACGACGTGATGGACCCGTTCGTGGTCTTGTCTGCTGCGGCCGCGGTCACCTTGCACCTCAAGCTCGCCACCGGCATCTGCCTCGTCGGGCAGAGGGATCTCTTCCAGACCGCCAAGCAGATCGCAAGCCTCGACCAGATCTCGAACGGGCGCTTTCTCTTCGGCATCGGCGGCGGCTGGAACGCCGAGGAGATGGCGGACCACGGCACCGCCTTCGAGACCCGCTTCCGGCTGATGCGCGAACGCATCGAGGCGATGAAGCTGATCTGGAGCGAGAGCGAGGCCGAATACCACGGAAAGCTCGTCGATTTCGACCCCGTGAAGACCTGGCCGAAACCCGTTCAAGATCCCCACCCGCCGATCCACGTCGGCGGCGCCTTCCCGGGCGCCGTGCGCCGGGCAATTCGCTACGGCGACGGATGGATGCCGATCCACGGTCGGGATTCAATCGTCGAACAGCTGCCCGCGCTTCGCGAGATGGCGATCGAGGCAGGACGCGATCCCGCCGAGATCGAAATCACGATCTACGGCTGCCCCGCGAAACCCGAGTTGATCGAGAGCTACCGGGAGGCGGGCGTTCACCGGCTCGTCTTCGGACTGCCGCCCGAGGAACAGGGAGCCACCCTCTCGCGCCTCGACCGGATGAGGGAACTCTTCTAGAGCGGGGTCACTCAGGGCGACGGCAGCGTGGGCGGGATCAACGGAAAGCTCGTCGTGCCTGGGACATAGACCTGGGGCGCAGGCCCGGGGCCGCAGCTACCGCTGCACGGCTCGGTCAGACCCGGACCGAAGGGGGGCCCATTCGGAAGCGGTGCGCCGGCCATCCCGCCACCGGCTCCGCCCGACAGGACGGCTGAGCCGAGCGCAACGTCTCCGGGCAAGAAACGGCTCCCGGCCGAAACCATCGCGAGTTCTTCGCAGGCGTCGCTGATCAGCACGGCAATCTGCGGATGCGAAGCCTGGGCGACGTAGAGCGCCTCGCGCGGCTTGCCCACCACGCATCTTCCGGGCGTCGCCGTCATCCGGTTGCCGGGATCCGTGCGGCGCGCGACGGACACAGGCTGCTCGTACGCGCAAACGATCGAGACCACCGCCGCCTTCTCTAGAAACACCAGGGCTTCCTGGTCGGGGCCGGGTCGGGCGACACGTAGACCGGGCGTCGAGAGCTCGGCGGGAGGCCCGTTACCGGCCGCGGAGTCGACCAGTCGTATGTACCCATCGACCACGTCGAGCTTGGGCTGCCCCGTGGACTGCCGCCCGACATCGATGACGGTGTTCTCGACCAGCCGAAGGTAGTAGCTGCCCGCGTCGATTCCGGCGTCGGAGTCGTCGAGAGTGAGCACGCGATCTCCCTCGTAGATGGAATCCCGGCACTCGAGGATCCGGCGCTCTTCACCCGGAGCCTGGGCGAAGACGGCACCTCTCACGGACACCACGCGCCCAACGACCTCGCGGGACTCGGAGGCCGCCGTAGTCGAAGGCAACAAGAGTGCGCACAGCAGAAACACCCGTAGGTTGGGTCGGATCAATCCGCGGCTACTCGATGTAAAGAGCTTGGTCAAAGACGTTCCCTCTTGTTAGTCAAAGAGAATCTAGCGAAATCTAACCCTGACGTAAGCCCCAACGACGTGACGGTGATAGTCGTACGCAGGGACGTTCGATCCGCTGTCGGCGAAATAGTAACGGGCGAGCACACTGATATCGTCCGTGAGGAATTTCTCGAAGGAGGTCGCTGTCTCCCACAGCCGATCGCGGTGCCGGGGGCTTTGGTTCGGCGAACCCGGATCGGGTTGGTCATCGTAGACCGAGGTTTCGTCATACGAGCGATACGTGAAGCTCAACCAACTGTCCCACACGATCTCGCCCGGCAGGATCACGTCGAAGCCCGCCAAGAAGCGGTGGGCCATGTGGGCGAACTCCCGCCCGTCGGCCTGGAACCGGGTGTAGCGGTAGCCGTACCGCATCTCTAGATCCTCGAGGTCGGTCTGCCTGTACTGCATCCAGTCGAGGCTCAGCTCGGTCCCATCTCGGTCGATGTCCTGGCGGTCGGGATCGGTCTCACCCGGAGGCGTGGAGTCGAACTGGGGTGGGTCGAGCCGGTCGTACCTGAAGTCATACCAGCCCGCGCCCACGGAAAGCGCCGAGAGTCCGTCACCGTCGTCCGAGAGGCGGAAAAGCGTGGCAGTCGCACTGTGGGCCGAGACGTAGGGGTCGTAGTTCACCCATGCGAAGCTGTAATCGTAACTGCCGCGCAGGCGGGTACGGTCGTCGAGATCGTGATCGACCCACCCGGTGACGGTCGAGTAGTGGGTATCGAACTCGTTGATCCGGAAGTGGGCGGTTCCCGTGTAGGAAGCGATGACGCCTCCGGCCCAGTCCTCTTCTCGGAACAACTCGACACCGCCGTCGAGAGACCAGATGCCCCGTGCGTCCTTCTTCCGGTCGACCAGGTCACCATTGATGAAGACACTCGGACTCCTGCCTTTTACCGAAACGTTTCCGTCGTACTCGAAGCCGGCCTCGGCGTCCACCCAGACGGGAGGTCTCGCGCGCGTGCGACGATCGAGCGAGAGAATCCGCTCGGCCTCCGCAATCCAGGGGCCATCGGGATCGCTCTCGCGCAGGCGCGCAAGCGCCGCCTTGGCTCGAGCTTCTTCAGCCAGACTGCGCCAGGCAACGAATGAGTAATAGGAGGCAACGGGCTCGACGGCCTCAGCGTCCGCGCGTCGTGCGCGTTCGAGGGAGAGTGCGGCGTCGCGAACCTCGTCCTGCTGGAGCTGGAGCAATCCCGTGTACAGGTCGAGCATCGCTCCTTCACTGCCACGCGCCCGGGCCCGTCCGATCGATTCGCGCGCGGCATCGAGAGCACCGAGGTGGTAGTGGGCGAGCCCGAGTTGTAGATCGACGTCCGCCGGAGCCTCGGGGTCGTCCCGAACGGGCTCGAGAGTGGCGAGTGCGCTCGCGTAGTCACCCGCCCGAACCTGGCAGCGCCCCGCCACGAGGGCGAGATGGGGATGCTGCGAGCCGCTCTCTCGGTACAGCTCGAGCACCTCGGCACAGCGCCCCTGCACCTCGAGATCAGCCAACCGCATCACGAGCACGTTCTCGCGGTCGTCCGCCGAGGCAACGCCGGCGCTGCCGGCTAGACACAGCGAGACGGTCAATAGCCCGGCGAGGAGCCGGTCGGACAAGGCAAGATTCACGAACGGTTCCTGCGACCTCGAACCGCGACCATCAGGAGCAGTGCGCTTGCGAGGAGAAGACCCGTTGCAGGTTCGGGTACGGAGAATTCACTCGTGAAGACAATGCCGAGAGCCGGCGGCATACCGCCCTGCAGCGGCACATCGACGGTATAGCCAAACGTCCTCTTGGTCTCCAGACGCCCGTCTACCAGCGCGAAGTCGGCGAGGTTCAGGTAGTAGCCGGCCAGGAAGTAGGGGCCGTACTCCATGATCTGCATGGGATTCACGCCGTCGATCTCGATGTCGATGTTGTCACCCGAGTAATCGTGCACCGTGGTCCCCAGGGCCGTGAAGAACACGACGAACTCCGGGATTTCCGCGTGGTTGACCAGGGTCCAGGTGATCGTGCGATCGATCGGTTCACCAGCCGTTTCGTTGGCGACCTCATCGATCACCAGTTCGATACCGAGGGCAGGGAAGCTGGCGTCGAGGGCGATGACATAATCGGAGGGCAACATCGATGTCGAGTTGTCGAAACCGAACGCGGCATCGAAGTACGGAAGCGCTTGCGCGCTCGGCGCAAGCCAGAGCGCCGCCACGAGGCCCGTGACTACGCTCAGCGTTCTTCGAAGATTCTTCACCTGGCTGCAGCCTCTTCCTTGTCCCCGGGGGTTGCCGGAAACGGCCCGGGGGCGTGCCCCGTAGCCTCGGGATCGCCCCAAGACTCGTGACCAAGGAAGAGTGAGCTGAAAGGTGTACTTGTGGCGAAAAAAAGACCCGACCCGAGGGTTCTGGGTCCGGAACCGCCAATCGGCGGTGGCTCGCAGTCGGAAGCGAAACGTAGAGGTGAAGGAAGACTGAAGGCCGCGGCTCTGCGAGCGGTCTGATCGCCGCAGCCGAAGGCGCTCGGCGCTTCGCCGCTACGGGATTCGCAGCCGGACGGGACGTCGGAACGAGCGGTGAACCTCGCCGCCAGGCTGAACATCGGCCGGGGCGAGGGCGTCCTGCGCGAGCAGCCAGACCACGATGCGCAACAGATCCGAATCGCGCGCACGTACGCATCCGCCCGACACGGGCTTACCGAGAAGCAGCGGATCGCCGCCGCCGTGGAGAGCGACCGAGCCGGTGTCGGTGAACGGGATTTTCGCCACACCCATGGGACTCGTGGTCGATGGCGGCTCCGGTTGGGCCCCTGCAGCAATCGCCTCGTCACCCGGATGCCAAGACGGGTTCAAGATGACACGACCAACCGGATAGTCGCCGCTCGGCGTGTCACGTGCCGGGGAACCGAGCACGATTCGGATCCGCGGACCGAGATCACCGCTGCGTCGATCCCACACGACCACCTCGAAGCGGTCGCGATCGAGTTCGAGCAGCAGCCCGGGATCATCCGATGCACTCGCCTCGCCGCCGCCGACGACGGATGCCAGCAGCCCGGGAATTGCCTTCCAGGCCTGTAGGTCGTCGGGTCGCAACGAGATACCCGCCAAGCTCCAGCGAGAAGATGACCTCGCGATCAGAGCCAGGAAAGAGGGCAGCCTCTGGATAGCCCTCCGGTCGAGAAAAGTCGATGCCTGCGGAGCGAGACCCGCGCAGAAAGGCGGGTACGCGCTCGCCCGAGAGTACCGAGCGGCCTGCTAGATTCCCTCGACCGTGTCCTCTCACCCCAGCTTGCTCGAGGACCGAGTTGCGAACCTGCCTGCGAGCCTCCGTGACGTCTCCGCGCGCCTCGAGGCGGAGGGCTTCGAAGCCTGGCTCGTGGGTGAGGGCTTCCTCCGGCTCTTGCTGGGCCAGGCGCCCGAGGCCTTCGAAGTGGCGACGTCGGCTCCAGCGGAGCGCAACCTGGACCTCTTCGCCCAGGCGATCCCGACACATCCCGAGCGTGGTGTCGTCAGTGTTCCCAGCGGGCGAATTCCAGTCGACCTGTCGAGCTTCCGTCTCGGCCCGGCCCTGACCGACGACCTCGCCCACCGCGACTTCACGGTCCTGGCCATGGCCTACCGCCCTGCAACCGAGGAGTTGCTCGACCCGTACGGGGGTCAGCGCGATCTCGAAGCCCGAGAGTTGCGTTGCGTCAACGAGCCAAGCGATCGCTTCGCCGAGGATCCCGCGCGGATGCTCCGCGCGGCGCGCCTGGTATCGGAGTACGCCTTGGCGCCGCAACCCGACCTCGAAGAGGCGATCGCGAACGGCCGCGACTCGTGGAAGCAGGTTCCGGCGCCGCGTCTCCGCCGCGAACTTACGAGGCTGCTGCTCGGCGACCACCCGGCCGAAGGCCTCGGCCTGCTTCGGCGCACCGGACTCGAGAGCCAACTCGTACGCCGAACTCGCTCCGATGCGGGAGCCCTGATCGCAACGCTTCCGCGCGACCTGCCGGTGCGGATGGCGGCATGGCTTCGCGGCAGCCGCCCTCGCCCCCTCCTGCGGCGTCTGCGCTTCGGAGTCGAACGCTCCCAGCATATCGAGCGTCTGCTGGAGCACCACCCGCTGGACGCCTGTGTGAATCCGACGCGCGACCGCGCCCTCTCGAAGCTCCTCCGGCAGCTGAGCCCGGCAGATCTCGAAGCGCTCTTCGAGATGCGCGAGTGGGAGCTTCAGCACGACGACACGCAGACCGAGGTGACCGAGGCGCGCAAACGGCTCGCCGCGATCCGAAGCGGCATCGAGCGAATCCACTTGAACCGGGAACGCAACCACCGGCGGACCGAGTTGGCGCTGGACGGCAAGGGAGTGATGCAGCTGCTCGGCTGCGGGCCCGGAAGGCGGGTGGGAGCCGCGCTCCGGTTCGCCGCCGAATGGGTGGACGCGAATCCCAGCTCGAACGAGCCGGGGGCACTTCGAAGGGCTTTGCTCGAGTGGGACGCCCGAACAGCCGATAAGGCAGGGCCTCCCCCTGGCGGCCTGGAGTCCTGACCCGAGTGCAAGAGTTCTTCGAGGCGATTCGAGCCGAGTGTTCCACCCGAATCTGGTCGCGCGCCGTCGACCTGGTGCGGGCGGACGCGGTCATCGGCCAACGGGACGACCCCGGCGAGGTAGTCCTGCAGGTCTCGACACAGGGCGGGATGATCTCCCCCACCGTCACCCTCTACCCCGATGACCAGGACTGGGAGTGCGAGTGCTCCACCTCGGCGCCGGTCTGCGAGCACGTCGCCGCGGCGGTGATCGCCCTGCGGAAGTCGCGCAAGGAAGGAACCAGCCTGCCTCAGCCGAAGCAGAGGACGGGAACCCTGCGGTACGTCTTTTCGCGCTTCGAGGGTGGCCTCGCCTTCCAGCGCTGCGTCGTGATCGACGGCCGCGAAGAGCCGCTGCGCGCGACGCTGGCCGCGGTCGCCGCGGGACGTGTCGACGGTCCGAGCTTCGCGGCAACTTCGGCGGACATCGCAGTCGAGCGTGCGCTGGGCGCGAAGCGGCGCGGCCCGATGGACCGCGCCGCGATGCGACGCCTGAGCGGACCCCTCTCCCGCTGCTCGGACATCCGGCTCGAGGGCATGCCCATCCAGGTCTCGATCGAGCCGGCGGGCTTACAGGGCGTACTGGTGGACGCCGAGGGCGGCTTCGTGCTGTCGGTCCGACCGGATCCGACGATCACCGAGCGATTCGCAAACGACACGGTGATGTGCGGAGACGTACTCCGGATCGTGGGGCCGACGGGTCTCACCGGACGCGAACTCTCGGACCTCCCGCCCGGGCGCTTCTTCCCCCACGACCGCGTAGCCGACCTCGTCACCGAGGTGCTCCCCTCGCTCCAGGAGCGGATCCCGGTCGTGATCGAGACCCAGAAGCTCCCGAGCACCCGGAAGGAGAAGCCGAGGATCGCGATCGACGTGCGCGAGAGCCACAATCAGCTCAGCCTCCTGGCCACCCTCGTCTACGGAGATCCAGCCACTGCACGGGTGGACGCGGGCCGGATCGTCCACCTCCAGGGAACGATCCCGATCCGGGACGAGCGGCTCGAAAAGGTCGAGTTGCGGCATCTGCGGGATGAACTCGGACTCCTGCCCGGACGTCGCGCAACCTTCGCGGCCGACGACGCGATCCGCATCGCAGATCGCCTGAAGCGCTGGAAGGGCGAGGTCCGGGGGGACGCGCACCACGGATTCACTCTCACGAGCCCCCTCGAGCCCCACCTCGAAATCGAGGGTGAGCGCATGCACGTCTTCTTCGAGTCGCCGCTGCCGGAAGGCGAAAGCGGCACCGACCGGGCCGCTCGGATGGCGGCACCCGAGGCGGTCCTGCAGGCATGGCGGGACGGCACCTCCCTCGTCCGGCTTCGCAGCGGCGGGCTGGCCGCCCTTCCCGAGGACTGGTTGGAGCGGTATGGCCACCGAATCGCAGACCTGCTCGCGGCACGAGACGAGAGCGGCAAGGTCGCCGCTCACTCGCTTCCCGATCTCGGACGACTGTGCGAGGACCTCGACTATCCCGCACCCCCGAGCCTCGAGCATCTGCGACCGCTACTGGAGAATTTCGAGGGCATCCCGGCGGCGACGCTGCCGAAAGACTTTCGAGGCGAGCTACGCGACTACCAGCAGAAGGGCGTCGACTGGCTGTGCCTGTTGCGAAGCGCCGGCCTCGGGGCCCTTCTCGCCGACGACATGGGACTGGGCAAGACCGTGCAGGCTCTGTGCGCCCTGGACGGGCGAAGCCTCGTGGTGGCCCCGACCAGCCTGCTCCACAACTGGTGCAGCGAGATCGAGCGTTTCCGACCCGGCCTCACGGTCAACACCTATCACGGACCGGGTCGACGGCTCGACCCGGAGTCGGCCGTCACCCTCACAAGCTTCGCGATCCTGCGTCTCGACGCGGACCGTCTGGCCGCCGAAGAGTGGGACGCGGTCGTCATCGACGAGGCCCAGAACATCAAGAACCCGGAGAGCCAGGTGGCCCAGGCCGCGTATGCGCTGCGCAGCAAATTCCGGATGGTGCTCACCGGCACGCCGGTCGAGAACCGCTTGGACGACCTGTGGAGCCAGTTGCATTTCCTGAACCGCGGACTCCTCGGAGGGCGCCGCGACTTCCGCGACCGCTACACCGGGCCCATCATCGACGGCGACACCGAGACCGGCGAACGACTGCGCGAGCGGCTGCGACCGTTCGTGCTGCGTCGGCTCAAGCTGGAAGTGGCGCCGGAACTGCCGCCCCGCACCGAGGTAGTGCTTCGCCTCGATCTCTCGGAAGAGGAGCGGGAGGTGTACCAGGCCGTCCAGGCGGCGACGGTGCAACCGGTCGTCGAGCGGCTCCAGGTCGGCGGCAGCGTGATTGCCGCTCTCGAGGCCCTGCTGCGTCTGCGACAGGCGGCCTGCCACAGTGCCCTGGTTCCGGGCCAGGAGGCGGACGGCTCGTCGAAAGTCTCTCTGTTGATCGAGCGCATCGAGCAGGCCGTCGAGGACGGCCACAAGGCCCTCGTCTTCTCCCAGTGGACGTCATTTCTCGATCGCATCGAGCCGCACATGAATGCGGCGGGGATCCCCTTCGAGCGGCTGGACGGCGCCACCCGAAAGCGCGGCCAGGTGGTGGACCGCTTCCAGGACGCCGCTGGGGCACCAGTGATGCTCGTCTCGCTCAAGGCCGGCGGCACCGGCCTCAACCTGACCGCCGCCGATCACATCTTCCTGCTCGACCCGTGGTGGAACCCGGCGGTCGAGGACCAGGCCGCCGACCGGGCGCACCGGATCGGACAGACCCGCCCCGTCGTCATCCACCGGCTGATTGCCCGCAACACGGTGGAAGAGCGAATCCTCGAGCTACACGCACGCAAGCGCGCCCTCTCGGAGATCGCGCTCCGCGGCGCGGGTCAGGCCGACGGTCTGAATCGCGAAGACCTGCTGGCGCTGCTCTCTTGACGGGATGAACTCCGCCCGCCGGTACAGGCCCGCTGAACCACTCGAGCCCGCCGGCTCGCGGAACGAATTCGGACTCGGGTCACGCGACGCCTGCTAGCCTCGCTCCATGCAGATGGAGAAGCGCACCAGCGTCGACTCGGGTTCGCTCGATCTCGGGGAATGAACCGGGCCCCTCGCGCATTCCGGTTCGCCATCTCGTTGGCGACCAGCATGACCCTGCTCAGCGGGGCGAGCGCCGGCCTCGCGAGCTCGAAGCCCGAGGCGGGCGCCCGCCGCAATCACCTGGCGGGCGAGGCGAGCCCCTACCTCCAGATGCACGTCTACAACCCCGTCGACTGGTATCCCTGGGGACCCGAAGCCTTCGAGAAGGCGAAGCGGGAAGACAAGCCCATCTTCCTGTCAGTGGGCTACAGCACCTGCTACTGGTGCCACGTCATGGAGCGCGAGGTGTTCTCCAATCCGGAGATCGCCAAGCTGATGAACGCATCCTTCGTCAGCGTGAAGGTGGACCGCGAGGAGCGCCCAGACATCGACGAGATCTACATGCAGGCAACCCACCTGCTCACGCGCTCCGGCGGCTGGCCGAACTCGGTCTTCCTCACCCCGAACGGCAAGCCATTCTTCGCCGGCACCTACTTCCCGCCGGAGGACCGCGGCGGCCGGCCGGGCTTCCCCAGCATCCTGAACCGGTTGTCCTCTCGTTGGAATACCGAGCGCGACCAGGTGCTCGCGCGCGCGGAGCGCGTCGCCGCGGCGATCCAGGCCGGCTTCGGCCGAACCGATCCGGTCGGGGCGAGCTTCGATCCCATGCAGTTGCTGGCGCGAGGAGTCGACGGCCTGGCCGGGAGGTTCGACGAGGAGCACGGCGGTTTCGGCTCGCGCACGAAGTTTCCGTCGCCGCACCAGCTCGAACTGCTGCTCGCGGCTCACCAGCGCAAGCTGCCGGGTCGCGCCCTCGAGATGCTGCGCAAGACCCTCGACGAGATGGCCACCGGCGGCATCTACGACCACCTGGCCGGGGGCTTCCACCGCTACTCGACCGAGCGGACCTGGTCGGTCCCCCACTTCGAGAAGATGCTCTACGACAACGCGCAGCTTCTCGGGCTCTACGCCCGCGCCCACAAGGCAACAGGCGATCCGCTCTACCGACGCGTCGCCGAGGGAATCGCCGACTACCTCGCCGCCGAGATGACGAGCCCGATGGGCGGGCTCTACTCCGCGCAGGACGCCGAGGTCGACAGCGAAGAAGGAGCCTCGTACGTCTGGACCTCCGCGCAGATCCAGACAGTCCTGGGGGCAAAATCGGCGGACGCCCTGCTGTCGGTCTACCAGCTCGTGCCAATCCACCGCGGCGGCGCGGGCCCGGGCGCCCTGCGCGTCCGGCTGCCCGTGGCGACCGCGCTGGCGCGGACCGGAGACACCGATGCGGTGGCGCTGCTTCAGCGATTCAGCGAGAGCCGCGCCAAGCTGCTCGCCACGCGGAACCAGCGGCCGCAGCCTCTCCGCGACGACAAGGTGCTCGCCGCCTGGAACGGCCTTGCCATCCGCGGGCTGGTCGACGCGGGAGTAGAGCTGGGACACCCGGAGTACGTCGAGCGTGCAGGCCGTGCGGCCCACTTCGTGCTCGCCCGACTGCTCGATGACAGGGGCAGGCTGCACCGTTCCTACATCGCGGGCCACATGCGAGAAGCCGGGGTCCTCGACGACTACGCGTTCCTCGCGGACGGGCTGATCGCGCTGCATGCGGCAACGGGCGACAGGAGCTGGCTGACGAGCGCTCGGCTCCTCGCGGATCGCATGCTCGCCGACTTCGAAGGGCCGCCGGGGACGGGCTTCTACCTGTCCGCACAGAGCGCCGATCGCGACAACCTCTTCGTTCGGCCGCGGGTGCTCAGGGACAACGTCACGCCTTCGGGTAACACCGTGGCCCTGCGCGTCCTGCGAGACCTGGCGATGTTGACCGGCGAAGCCCGCTACCGCGACGCGGCCGATCGTACCCAGACGGCGCTCGGCTCACTCTTCGAGCGCGCTCCGTCCGGGGTCGGAACCGCCGTCCGCGCGCTCGCGAGCGGCCCCCAACTGCCGGCTCCCCCGTTCGCCAAGCAAGCCGCTGTCGACAAGCCACCCGCCCCGCCCGTCGCCCGCATCCCGACCGGACGGGACTTCGTGAGCGGGTCCGTGACCCGGTCCGCTGCATCGCCGTCGGAGGTCCTCGTCCGCCTGGAGATCTCCGCGGGTTGGCATGTCAACGCCAACCCCGCGTCCCTCGAGTTCCTGATCCCGACCCGGGTCGAGCCGACCCGACCCGCCACGCAGATCCAGGCCGTCTACCCCAAGGGATTGCGGTATCACCCGCGCTTCAGCCGGGAACCCTTGTCGGTCTACGAAGGCAACGTCGAAATACGAGTGCGCTCGGGCGCGCCGCTGCCCGCCGCCGAGAAGCTCGCGTTGACATTTCAGGCCTGCGACGACAGCAGCTGCCTGCCTCCGGAGACGGTCGAGCTTGCCGTCCCCTGAATCCCATCTGGGGAGGCCAAAATGAGAGTTGGAGTCATCGGAGCCGGCGTCATGGGCAGCGGCATCGCCCAGACGACCGCCACAGCCGGAATCGAGACCCGCTGCTACGACCCGGACCCGGCCGCACTCGAGCGCGCGAAGGAAGCAGTGCGAACCGGCCGCTATGGGGTCGAGCGGGGAGTCGAGCGCGGAAAGATCAGCGACGACGAAGCCCGCGCGGCCCTCGCCCGCCTGTACTTCACCGAGGACTTCGACGAGGCGGCCGACGCCGACCTCGTGATCGAGTGCGTCCCCGAGCAACTCGACCTCAAGATCGCAACGTTTCGCAAGCTCGACGCGACGGCCCCGAAAGGCTCCATCCTGGCCTCCAACACCTCTGGCTTCTCGATTGCGGCGATCGCGGCCGCAACGGATCGTCCGGGCCAGGTCGTCGGCTGGCACTGGGCCTCACCGCCCGTGGTCATGCGATTCGCGGAAGTCGTGCGTGCGCCGTCCACCGACGAAGCGACGGTGAACCGGGTGTGCGAAACAGCGACCGCCTGCGGCAAGAACCCGATTGTCGTGAACGACAATCCCCGAGTCTGGGGCTTCGTGGCGAACCGCGTCTACGGGGCCATGCTGCGGGAGGCCGGGCAGGTGGTGGCCGAAGGCGTGGCGACGACGGACGAGGTCAACCAGTTGATGGTCGACTGCTTCAACTGGCCGGTGGGGCCCTACGGGATGGTGCAGGGCGCGACGAAGGGATGGCGCTGATCGCGCCGAACGCGCCCGGCAACAGGCCGCGCCCGCAGCCAGCGAGCTCGCAGAACCCGCCGCTAGGACGTTTCTTCCTTTTCCTCGTCCTGATCATCGTCCGAGGGAAAGCCGTAGCCAGCCATGTCGTCGACTGTGGCGACACGGTTGCTGTCGGGCGGCTCCTCCTCGGTCACGGATTCCCGCCGCATTTTCATCTCTTCTCGCTTGAGGGCGGCTTTCTCGGCCTTCTTGACTTCGCGCAGCCGCTTCAGAACCCCTGTCTTCCCTTTTCGTGCCATCGGAGCTTCCTCTCTCAGGTTGCCCGGGTGCGGGCAAAGCGACCTCGAGCCGGTCTTGCGGTCGGAGAGAACCGCAATGGGCCGCTAGCCGGCACGCAGCCTACCACAGCAAGCCCTTGGCCTCTCTAGAGCTTGAAAAGGTCTCAAAATCGGTTAGATACGACCGTACTTGCCGCAGGGCAGTCGCCGGGGGGAGACACAGTGGGCCCGCACCCCACTCATGTTCACGAGAACGAGCATTCGCAGGACCCCCAGAGCGGCGTCCTGCGGGCGAGCGTCTTCGGAATCTCGGATGGGCTCGTCTCGAACCTGGCGCTCGTGATGGGGGTCGCCGCCGGCTCGGGGGATACCTCGGTGATCGTCCTGGCGGGCGTCGCCGGGCTCTTCGCCGGAGCCTTCTCGATGGGCGCCGGCGAGTACATCTCGATGCGGACCCAGCGCGAGATGCTCGAGCACGAGCTTGCCCTCGAGCGGGAGCATATCCAGAAGTACCCCGAGGAGGAGCAGGCCCACCTGGCCGAACTGCTCGCCGCGAACGGCCTCGAGCCGGAAGAAGCGCGTCGCGTCGCCGCCCAGGTCCACCGGCACCTCGACCCCGCGGTGGACTTCCACGCACTGTTCGAGCTGGGGATCCACCCGGGCTCGCTGGGATTGCCCCGAACCGCTGCCCTGTGGTCGTCCTGCTCGTTCGCGGTGGGAGCCAGCGTTCCCCTGCTTCCGTGGTTCCTGACCGCGAACGCCCTGATACCGACGCTCGTCGTCTCAGCGCTGGCCCTGCTGACAGTTGGCGCCGCAGCGACCGCCCTCACGCACCGGAAGCCCTGGTACGGCGCCGGACGTCAGCTCATCGTCGGAGCACTTGCCACCGCCGTCACATTCGTGGTCGGCACGCTCGTCGCCGTCATGAGAGGCACGTCGGCGAGCTAGCGCGCGAATCCTTCAATAGTTGAATTGAAGGCCGACGGTGAGGTTATGGGCCTCCTTGTCGTTCCAGACACCCATTCCAGTGAGCCACTCGTACCCGACAGTGAGCGCTACCCGCTCGGTGAGGTAGAGGTCGGTCCCCGCACCGAGGCGACTGGCACCACTCACTTGGTACCTGCCGTCCTCGGGATCGCCGCCCATCACGCCGAGCCCCAGAACCACGTAGGGTTGCAGGCGGTCCGGGAACGCCCCGTCCGGCAGCCTCGTTGCCACCGCCTCGAGCTGCGTTAGATAGAAGCGGAAGTTCGCCGTCAGCGTCCACAGGGAGTCGTCCCGCCAATCGGGGAGTCGGACGATGTCACCCTGGAGTTCGAACGCGACGGGAGCACCCAGGCGGACGCCCGCTCGCAGTGTTACGCCACCGTTGTGGTCGAGCGATCCAAGAAGTTCGGGGTACGCGAACAGCTTGGACAGGCCGACGTAGACCCGCGGCTCTCCCTTCCCGTACTCGTTCTGGGCCTGGGTCGCGGTCGCGAACGACAGCAGGATGAGTACGAAAAAGACGACGGACACTCGCATGCGCATGGGGGGTGACTCCTCCGAGACCGGGTGATTTAACACCACTAGAGCCGAACAAAATACGGGCAGGCAGCTTGAGAGCCACGAGACCAGCCGCAGCCTATCACCATTTACGGCGCGACGTTGAGAAAATTTGTCGCGGCTTGGTGATGGGTTTCCCCAGCAGATTCAGCTAGCTGGAGCCTCCTTCTTGGCCTGGAACCAGCCTTGGATCATCTGCTGGAAGTGCGCGGGGTTGTAGATGTCCTCTTCGTAGGACCAGAGCCCGCGCCCGGCGTACTTGAGCAGGGTGAAATTGTAGGCCTGGTGGAGGCTCCCGTCGCCCGGATCGACCATGCGGTTCCAGACCTGGCAGACCACCCAGCCCCGCTCTTCGTCGATCACGTACCACTCGACCGGGAAGTACTTCATCTCGTTGTTCGGGTTCTGGGCCATGGTGGTCGTGATCCACCTGCGGATCGCCTCTCGGCCTCCCATCTTTCCGAACAGGTGCTCGATGTAGGTGGCATCCTCGGTGAAGAGATCGGCCCAGGGATTCCAGTCACCCGACGTCCCGGCCGCCAGGGCCGTCTCCTGGAACTTCTGGAATGCGTCCTCGATCTCGGCTCGGCTGTATCGGCCCATACGGGGGAGTCTCCATTGGGTTGGGGGCCAAGCCTCCTCGGGCTCGCGGGGCTACCGCGAAGTCGATCAACTCGGCCTGTCTGAAGTCGTGCGCGCCGCGGGCCCAGTCGCACTCGTCCCCGAGCCCGGTCCGCATGCCCGCTGAGGATACCGCTACTCTCCGCGGTATGGAGTACCAGGACATCGACTTCGAGTTGGCGGACGGCGTCGCGGTAATCCGGCTCGATCGCCCGGAGCACCTGAACACGTTCAGCGGCACGATGGGCAGCGAGCTCACCCACGCCTACCGCCGCTGCGATGACGACGACGCGGTCCGGGTCGTGATCCTCACCGGCGCGGGAACGGCCTTCTGCGCGGGGGCCGACATGACGGCCGGCGAGGAGACCTTCGCGAGCCAGAATTCGGAGGGCTTTAGCGCCTCGGGGGTCGAGATGCCCGCCTGGGAGGTGAGAAAGCCCGTCATCGCCGCCATGAACGGCCACGCGATCGGGATCGGCTTCACCCTGGCTCTCCAATGCGACCTGCGGATTTCGGCCGAGGAGGGCAAGTACGGAATCGTGCAGGTACGCAGGGGCGTCATGCCGGACGCCTACTCGCACTGGACCCTGCCCCGGCTCGTCGGGATGGAACGTGCAGCCGACCTGCTGCTGACCGGACGGAAGCTGACCGGGCGGGAGGTCGTCGAAATCGGCCTGGCGGGCCGCTGCCTGCCGGGCGACCAGGTGCTCGGGGCCGCCCTCGAGACCGCGCGCGACATCGCGGAGAACACGGCACCCCTGTCGGTAGCCATCTCGAAGCGCCTGCTGTGGGAGAGCCCTGGGCTCACCCCGGCCCAGGTGGAACATCGCGAGACGGAGCTTCACCACCACCTGATGGGTCGAGAGGACGCCGCAGAGGGTGTAATGGCGTGGCTCGAACGCCGAAAGCCGCAGTGGAAATCGAGCGTCAAGAAGGACTGGCCCGAGTGGCCCGAGTAGCCATCGCAAGCCTGGCGCTCCCGCTCGCCCTCGCCGCACTGACCGGTTCCGCAGACGTGCCGCGCTGCGTCGATCGCTCCGCACAGCGTGATGCCTACTTCGGCGACCTGCACATCCACACGGCCCTCTCCCTCGACGCGAGCACCCAGGACACCCGTACGCGACCCGGCGAGGCGTATCGCTTCGCCAAAGGCGAGCGGATCGGCATCCAGCCCTTCCGAGCCGACGCGACGGCGATGCGTCACATCCAGCTCTCGCGCCCGCTCGACTTCGCGGCCGTCACCGATCACGCCGAGCTGCTGGGCGAGGTGAACATCTGCAACAGCGAAGATCTACCGGGGCACGACTCCTGGGTGTGCATCATGTATCGCAACTGGCCCCGCGGTGCGTTCCTGTGGATGAACTACCAGGCGTCCCAGGGACAGCGGCACGACTTCTGCGGCGAGGGGGGCAAGCACTGCCTCGAGGCAGCACGCGCTCCCTGGAAGGAGATCCTGGACGCCGCGGAGGCGCACCAGGATCGCTCGCCCGCCTGCCGCTTCACCACCTTCCCCGCCTATGAATGGACGGGCGGCGTCGGCGGGGTCGGAAATAACTACCACCGCAACGTGATCTTCGGGAACGAGCACGTACCGGAGCTGCCCACCAGCTTCATCGACGCACCGGTGCTCGAGGACTTCTGGGACGGCCTCGGGCGCAACTGCATCGACGCCGGGACCGGCTGCGACGTCGTCGTGATCCCCCACAACTCGAATCTCTCGGGCGGGCTGATGTTTCAGACGACCCGCAGCGACGGTGGAGCGCTGACCGCGACCGATGCCGCCCGGCGCGCTCGCTACGAGCGGCTCGTCGAGATCATGCAGCACAAGGGCGACTCCGAATGCCACCCCGCCTTCAGCAGCGAGGACGAGCTGTGCGGTTTCGAGAAGCTCGCGACCAACAGCTTCGGTTCACGCTTCCTCCCGCGCGGGGACAGCACGCCGGTCGCGCGCCAGTTCGTGCGCCGGGTGTTTCTGGACGGGCTCGAGATCGACAAACGGCTCGGTGTGAACCCGTTCCAATACGGAATCATCGCGAGCACCGACACCCACCTCGGTGCTTCCGGACTCACCACCGAGAGCGCCGACTACGCCGGGCACGGAGGTGCCGGGACACCGGTCGGCGACGAGCTACCCAAGGGGCTCCCCGACGAACTCGACTTCAACCCGGGCGGTCTCGCCGTCCTGTGGGCCGAGGAGAACTCGCGCGAGTCGCTCTTCGCAGCGATGAAGCGCCGCGAGGTCTACGGGACGAGCGGCCCGCGCATGCGGGTGCGTTTCTTCGGCGGCTGGGAGCTGCCTTCGGATCTGTGTGAATCCGGCGAGTTGGTCACGACGGGCTATGCCCGCGGCGTGCCGATGGGCGGCCAACTCAGCGATGCTCCCGGCGAACGAGGTAACGGCCCGGTGTTCGTCGTCTCGTCCCTGCGCGATCCGGGGACGACGGGACATCCGGGCACACCCCTCGAGCGCATACAGATCGTGAAGGGCTGGCTCGAGGGCGACGCCATTCGGGAGCGCCTGATCGAGGTGGCGGGCGAGCTGCAGAAGCGCGGCCGGGTGGACCCGACAACCTGCGAGACCTCGGGTTCCGGATTCGACTCGCTGTGCTCGCTGTGGCGGGATCCCGACTTCGATCCCGACCAGCACGCCTTCTACTACGCCCGCGTGATCGAGAACCCGACGTGCCGGTGGAGCCAACACTTGTGCATCGCGCGAGGGGTGCAGTGCGACGATCCGAGCAGCATCGGCGAAGGTCTCGAGGGCTGCTGCGCCGAGGAGCATCGGCCGATCATCCGGGAGCGGGCCTGGACGTCGCCGATCTGGTACCGGCCCCCGGCCGGCTCCTAGCAGCGTGAAGCGAGAATCGAAGTCGCGTTCTGCACGAACGGCTGCGGCGATTCGGCGACCGCTCCTGCACTTCGTGCTCCTGGGGCTGGTGCTCTACGTCGCGCAGGCTGCCTGGTGGCAAGCAGATGCCGGCGCGCCAGAACCGGTGATCGTGGACGCCGCAGCGCTCGGTGCGCTGACGCGAGACTGGACACGGACCACGGGACGCGCTCCCACGGATGCCGAGATCGATCGCCTGGTGCAGGACCACGTCGACCAGGAGCTTCTCTTGCGCGCGGCCCTCGCCCGAGGTCTACAGCACACCGATGCCCTCGTCACACGGCGGCTGATCCAGAACCAACGCTTCGTCGAGGTGAGCGAGGAGAGGCCGGGCGCGACGGATGCGGAGTTGCTCGAACGTGCCTACGCGCTCGGCCTCGATCGCACGGACCTCGTCGTCCGCAGGCGACTGATCGAACGGATGCTCCAGATCATCTGGGCGGCCGCACCACAGCCGACCGAACCGACTCCTTCGACCCACGAGCCACTGTTGCGAGTGAGCCACGTCTTCGTTTCTCGCGACCGACACGGGATCGACCTGAACGAAGCGGCCCAACGGGTCCGCGCCGAGCTCACGCGCAAGCAACTCGAGCCGGACGACTCGGAGGTGGCCAGCCTCGGAGATCCTCTACTGCTGCCGCGCGACCTGCCGCCTTCCACCCCGAGCCGGCTCGCGGCCCGGCTCGGAGCAAGCTTCGCCGAAGCCGTCTCGGTGCTGGCCACGGGCGTCTGGTCCCAGCCGCTTCCGTCGAGCTACGGCCTGCACGTCGTGTGGGTTCACGAGCGGCGCCCCGCAGCGAACAACGCTGGCGAAGCGGGCCCTCGGGCCGATCCCGCCGCAACCCCCCGCCGGGCCATTCTCGAAGCCGCCCTGCAGCACCTGCGACGCGACGTCGCGGTGATTCGGAGCGACCGCGCCACTTCCGCTTCGGGCCGGCCAGAGGCGGGCAGGAGCCTCGGGGCAGGCCGCTAGCTCGACGGCGCCGCCTGGCCGGTCGGGCCTCCCCCGCTCATCGCCTGCAGCACGTTCGCGCGGCTGCCCAGGCTGTGGGCAATACCGGACAGCAGGGAGAACACGCGCGCGACGAGCACGAAGTCGCTCGGCACCTCCGCGACCGGATCTTCCCGGATGGCCTCGAACAGCTCATCGGTCATGTCCTCGGTGAACTCGCCCTCGAAAGCACCCGTGTCGCTACGACTCACCATTCGACGCGCGAGCATGACGAAGGTGCTGGTGTCGCCGGTCTTCGAACGGAAGCCGAGCTCCGTGAAGGCGCGCACCATGGCCGACTCGTTGAACGTCATCAGCGAGAACATGAGCTCGAAGAGACCCAGCCCGAAGCCCTCGGGAAGCTCCTTCGAGAGCCCGAAATCGAGCACGACGACCTTCCCGTCCAGCGTGACGAAGAGATTGCCCGGGTGGGGGTCGGCCTGGAAGAAACCCGCCGCCAGGATCATGCGCACGTAGATGTGCATCAGGTCCTGGAGGACCTCCCCCGGATCGAGGCCCGCCTCCTCGAGCTGCGCCTTCTCGGTGATCTTGATGCCCCCGACGAGCTCCATCACGAGAACCTTCGTGCTGCTCCACTCGCGGTAGATTTCCGGGATCTTCACGTGCGAGTCGTCTGCGAACAGATCTCGCACGCGCTCCGCACAGTCCGCCTCGCGGACGAAGTCGAGCTCCATCGAGAGGTGACGCGTCAGCTCGGTGAGCAGGGGCAGAAGCGGAAGCGGCTGGGGATCGAAGAACTCGTAGACGCGGCAGACCCGGGTCATGTTCGCAAGATCCGTGCGGATGATGTCCTCGATGTCCGGATACTGGACCTTCACGGCAGCTTCGCGACCGTCGAGGAGCGTCGCCCGGTGGACCTGGGCGAGAGACGCGGATGCGATCGGCGTCTCGTCGAAGTCCGAGAAGACCGCGTCGAGGGGCTTGCCGAGTTCACGCTCCACCACCGCGCGCACCACCTCGAAGGACTTGGGGGGCACCGCGTCGTGGCACTGCTTCAGGTGTTCGATGAACTCCTTGGGGAATATGTCCGAGCGGGTCGCCACGGCCTGACACATCTTGATCATCACGCCGCGGAGATCGAGGGCCAGCGCGAGGATCCGCCGCGCCGCCCGTTCGTGGGTGGGGGAAAGCTGCTCGGCCGTAAACGTGACGCCCCGCAAGCGCCGGCCCCAGGCTGGGATCCTATAGAGAGCCCAGACGGCTGCAGCGGTCCAACCGACCTTGACGGTTCTTCGGGCCCGCGTCGCGACATTCATGGCTCAGGCCGCTTGCGAAGTCGGCTCGAATCCGGTGTTGGCCGGGGCCGTCCAGGACGAGTCCAGGGCGTCGAAGTCCTGCTTCAGCGCAGCCGGATTCGCCGCCTGCTCCATCGCCTCGGCCAGGCCCTCGCGGACATCGTCCCGCTGATCGCTCTGCCGGTTCTTCGTCATTTGCGAGAGGATTCGATGGAGGAAACCGTCGATCACGACGCGACCCGAAATCTGCTTGCCGTCGACCGTGCGGATCGTGCGCGCACGCACTTCCGTGAGCGCCGTGCGCAGGTAGTCGACGTGCGGCTTCTCGTCCGCCTGGATGTTGCGGACCATGCCCCCCGCAACCTCGGGCGCCGCCGAGACCTCGGGATCCGAGAGCACGTCGATGCCCCACTCGAACGTCCCTTCGGCGACCACCTCGACGACGAGAACCTGGGCCATGAAGCCGAGCATTCGCTCGAGCGGCTCTCCAATCTCCGGGAACGCGGGCTTGGGCCGACCGCCACGCCCACGCCGTCCCATCAAGCGCATCAGCACATCGCCGGGCACCTTCGGATTCTCGAGGGCGGCGTCTCGAGCGGCCTCCCACATCTGCTTGTGACCGCCTTCCTCCCGGTAGCCCGACTCGTCGCGGGCGTGGGCCTCGAAGAGGCCACTCGTGAGGTGGTCGAGCGCCGTCCCGTCGATCGGCTCGACGAGGATCTCTCGCAGATCGGGGACACTCACGTCCCGAATCATCGCGCCAAAGCCCTCGACGATGGAGATGATCGTGAGCGCCCGAACCAGGGGATCCTGAACACCGTTTCGCAGCAGCAGCTTCGCCTGCTCGGCGTTGGGGTACTGGGGCGGCATCAAGGCCGAAGAAATCTCGATCAGATCGTGGCCATCCCGCAGCAGTTGGCCCTGCCAGGCCTGGATGGCCGGCGTCCGGTGGAGAGTGCGCGGGGAGTGATACGTGCCGTCGCCGTCGAAGCCTCCGTGACAGCGGACACCGTTCGCGATCAGCGGCTCCTCGTAGGCCTGACTCGAGAGGATTTCCTCCGCGGTATAGACGGTGCGGACTTCAGTGCCTCCAGTGCTCATGCTGCGACCTCCGCGCTCCCCCGACGCACAGGAGCGTAGCAGCTGGGTCGGGCAGAGTCGCGGCTCGCGAAGGCGATCTCGTCGACGAGAGAGTCGTCGTCGAAAAGCCCGGTGCCGAGCGTAGCCATCAGCGTGTACGCTGTTTTCCGATGCCCGAACCCGTCCTGATCGTCGAGGAGCACGCCCGCGTCGCGACCCTGACCCTGAACCGCCCGAAGGCGATGAACGCCTTCTCGCGCGAGCTGCGCGACGCCATCGCCACCAGCTTCCGACGGCTCCAGGCCGAACGCGAAGTGCGGGTCATCGTGCTGACCGGAGCGGGCCGCGCGTTCTGCGCGGGCTGGGACCTGAAGGAGCTGTCCTCTCCGGATGCAACCGACACGGGCGAAGCCGCTGCCAGCGACATGCAGGACGCGATCGCCGCCTTCGAGGGGCCGATCCTCGGCGCGGTCAACGGGCCTGCGATCACCGGGGGCTTCGAACTCGCCCTCGCCTGCGACCTGCTGATCGCCTCCAGCGAAGCCCGTTTCGCTGACACCCACGCCCGGGTAGGAATCCTGCCGGGCTGGGGGCTCAGCCAGAAGCTCCCGCGCCTGATCGGAATCCAGCGAGCGAAGGAGATCTCCTTCACGGGCAATTTCATCGACGCGAAGACCGCGGAGGCCTGGGGGCTCGTGAACCGGGTGGTCTCGCCGGAGGAACTCGTGCCGGTCGCACAGAAGCTCGCCGCGGAGATGGCGACCTGCGTGCCGCACGTCCTGCGCGGGTACAAGCGCCTGATCGACGAAGGCTTCGGCATGCCGCTCGAGCAGGCCCTCGCCTACGAGCTCGAGGCGGCGATTGCGTCCGCAAAGGAGATGACAGCCGAAACGCTCGCCGAACGGCGAAGCGATGTTCTCGAGCGCGGACGAGATCAGGACGACTGAGGAAAGCCCACGTGTTCGACGTCTACGCCACGATGGATCAGCGCATGCCTCCCGCCGAGGTCGCCAGCCACGCACGCCGCGCGGAAGCCCTCGGCTACGACGGCCTGAACGTTCCCGAGGCTGTCCACGACGGGCTCATCATGAGCCAGATCGCCCTCCAGGCCACCACGCGGCTGCGCGTCGCCACCAGCGTCCTGGTGGCATTCCCGCGCAGCCCGATGGCTGTCGCACACGCCGCCTGGGATCTGCAGGCGCTGTCGGGCGGACGCTTCGAGCTGGGCCTCGGCTCGCAGGTGCGCGGCAATATCGTCGGGCGTTACAGCACGCCGTGGACGCCACCGGTTCCGCGCATGCGAGACTACCTGGGGGCGCTGCGCGCCATCTTCGACAGCTTCCAGAACGGAACGCCGCTCGACTTCGTGGGCGAGCACTACCAGTTCACCCGCATGCAGCCTTTCTTCAACCCGGGCCCCCTCGACCACCCGCCAATCCGGCTCTGCCTCGGCGCCGTCGGCCCCAAGATGACGGCGCTCGCCGGCGAAGCGGCAGACGGCCTGATGACGCACCCGAGCAACACGTCGCCGCGCTATCTGCGCGAGGTGACGCGCCCTCGCCTGGAAGCCGGTGCGGCGAGATCGGGACGCTCGGTCGTCCCGCGTCTCATGCTGAGCACACTGCTCGCTACCGGTGAGACCGAGGAGGGGGTTCGCGCCGCTCGCGAGAAGCAGCGCGAGTTGCTCGGATTCCTCTACTCGACGCCGGCCTATTGGGGCAGCCTCGAACTCTTCGGCTGGAAGGACCGGGGCGAGCGGCTGCTGGCGCTCTCCCGCGAAGGCAAATGGGGCGAGATGCCGGCGCTGGTGACCGACGAGATGCTCGACGCCTTCGTCCCCACGGCCCCGTATGGCCAGATCGCCGAGGTCCTGCGCGAGCGCTACGCCGGCCTGTGCGACTGGATCACGTTTCCGATGCCCGCCGATCCGGCCCAGGACGCCACCTGTCGCGAGGCCATCGCCGCCCTGAAGGAATCGGGCCCCTAGAGCGGGAAGGTCTGGGTTCCGAGACCTGCCAAGTCGTCGACGATTCGCACGACTTGTCGCGCGTAGCCGAACTCGTTGTCGTACCACACGTAGAGGACGCAGTGCCGCCCATCGACGATGGTCGCGCGCGAGTCGACGATCGCCGCGTGGCGGTTGCCCACGAAGTCACTGGACACCACCTCGTTGGAGTTCGTGTAGTCGATCTGGTTCTGCAACTCGCCGCCGATCGAGCTGTCACGCATGTAGTGGTTCAGCTCTTCGATCGTGGTCTCCTCAGAGAGATCGAGCTGCAGGACCGCCAGCGAGACGTTGGGGGTCGGCACGCGGATCGCGTTGCCCGTGATCTTGCCCGCGAGCTCCGGCAGCACCTTGGCGACCGCGTCCACCGCGCCCGTCGACGTCACGACCATGTTCAGGGCGGCGCTGCGTCCCCGGCGCTTCTTCGCGTGATAGTTGTCGATCAGGTTCTGGTCGTTCGTGAACGAGTGAACGCTCTCGACGTGTCCGTGCACGATGCCGAAACGGTCGTTCACGACCTTGAGGATCGGAACGATCGCGTTCGTCGTGCAGCTCGCCGCCGAGAGGATCGGCCCGCCCGTGTGGATCTCGTCGTGGTTCACACCGTAGACGACGTTCGGTAGGCTGCCCTTCCCGGGCGCGGTCAGGATCACTTTGGTAATGCCCGGCGACTTCAGGTGCTTGCCGAGCTCCTCCTCGTCACGCCACTTGCCCGTGTTGTCGATCAGAATGGCGGCCTCGATGCCATAGCGGGTGTAATCGAGCTCGTCGGGCGAGTCCGCGTACAGGACCCGAATCATGTTGCCATTCGCAACCATTGCGTTCTCTTCTTCGTCGAGAACGATCGAGCCGTGGAAGTCACCGTGAACCGAGTCGTGGCGGAGCAAGCTCGCGCGCTTCTCGAGATCGTCTTCGCCACCGGGCCTGACGACGATCGCTCGCAACCTGAAGTTGTCGCCACCGCCGGTCTTGCCGATCATGATGCGTGCGATCAGCCGACCCACCCGACCGAAGCCGTAGAGGACGATGTCCTGGGGACGCTCGCGCAGCGGCTTGTTGCCGGTGGCCGAGGGGGCAAGCACGTCGGCGACGTATTCGTCAATCGTCGCGCCCGTCGTCAGCTGCTCGTGGTTCGTAACGAGGTTGCCGAGGTCGATCCGCACGGGGCCGAGATCGAGCTTGGCGATGGCCTCGAGCATCGGCAGGCACTGCAGGACGGAGATCCGTGACTCGAGGATCTGGCGGGCGAGGCGGATGCTCTGGATGATCTCGATCCAGTCCTTGTTGACCAGGGAGTCGCCGAACACCTTGACGATCACGCCGCGCTCGCGGTAGAGCCGCCCGATGATCGGGACCATCCCCTCCGCGGCTTCCTCGCGTT
>JAYGDB010000194.1:0-1850 GCA_046583095.1 Myxococcota bacterium
CGTGCTGGCGGCAACCCACGAAGGCCGGACGCGACCGATCCTGAACCTCGGCTCTGATCCCGCGAGCGTCCCCAGCGTCGAAGACATGGTGCTTGCCCTCATCGCCCACGCGGGAACCCGCTCGCCCGTCGTGAAGATCCCCTCCGCGCTGCTGCGGAACGCCGCTCGTGCGCTCCAGCTCGTCGGGCTCTCGCCGATCGTCCCGGAGCACTACATCCTGGCGGACAGCAATTTCATCCTCGACATCGACGCCGCTCGCGAAGACCTGGGGTGGGCGCCGCGCGTGAGCAACATCCAGATGACCTGCGACGCCTACGACAGCTACCTCGCCGGCGGGGAGGCGACACGTCCGACGCCGCATCCCATCCTGCGGATCCTCGACGCGATCGTCCCACACCGAGTCTGAGGGCTTGAGCCGGTGCCCCGGATCTGGTTAGATCAATATCTAATTAGATCCGGAGAGTCCGATGTCCGAAAGTTTCGACTGGATGCTCGGATCCCTGAAGGCGCTGGCAGACGAGAGCCGGCTCAAGAGCCTGGGCCTGCTCGCCGGCCGGGAGTACAGCGTCGAGGAACTGGCCAGCCTTCTCGGCCTCAAGGCGCCGACTGTCTCCCACCACCTCTCGCGACTGCGCGAAGCCGAGCTGGTGTCGATGCGCAGCGACGGCAACTCCCATCTCTACCGCCTCGACGAGCAGGGTCTCGGTGCGATCCGCAAGCACCTCGGATCGAAGACGCGGGTCGCGAGCCTCGCCACCGGCATCGAAATGGACGGCTGGGAAGAGAAAGTGCTGCGCAGCTTCGTGAACGGCGACAAGCTCACGCGGATTCCGGCCAGTCACAAGAAGCGCCTGGTGATCCTGCGCTGGCTCGTCGAGTTCTTCGAAGACGACGTGGTGTACGCCGAGAAGGAGATCAACGAAGAGCTGAAGCGCCACCACGAGGATTGCGCGACACTTCGCCGAGAGTTCATCGCCTTCAAGCTGATGGCCCGCGAGCGAGCGATGTACTGGCGCCTGCCCCCTCCCGAATAGCCGGAGACCCCCGATGTCAGACGCGAGCGAAGCGACGGAACCCGAAGTCCTGACCTCCGTGAATGCCGACGGCGTCGCCGAGATCACCCTCAACAGGCCGGATCGCATGAACGCCTTCACGTGGCGCATGGGCCGCCTGCTCAATGATGCGCTCGGGCGCTTCAACGATGACGACGACGTCCGGGCGATCATCGTCACGGGCAAGGGCAAAGCCTTCTGCGCCGGGGCGGATCTCGGGCGCGGCGGCAAGACCTTCGACCGGGGCGGTCGCACCGGCGAAGCGAGCAAGCCCGCACAACCCGATGCCGGTCCCGTCCGACCCGAAGAGCGCCTCAACCCCTGGGACGTCCGCAAGCCGATCATCGCGGCCATCAATGGCGCGGCGGTCGGCGTTGGCCTCACGATCCCGCTCCAGTACGACATGCGAATCGTCGCGACGGACGCCAAGCTCGGTTTCGTGTTCGTGAACCGCGGAATCATCCCGGAGCTCGCGAGCACCTGGATCCTGCCGCGGTTGATCGGAACCGCGCGCGCAAGCGACCTGCTGCTGAGCGGTCGCATCTTCCGAGGCGAAGAGGCGGCCGAGTTCGGAATCTGCAACGAGGCCGTTGACCGGGAAGACGTGCTGCCTCGCGCGCGCGAGGTAGCCCGGCACATCGCCGTCCACTCGGCGCCCGTGAGCGTTGCCCTCACGAAGAAGATGATCTGGGACAACCTCGCACAGCCCGATATCGCACGCGTTCAGGCGCGCGAGGCGCCGCTCTTCGCCTGGACGGGCAGCCAGCCAGACTCGCGCGAAGGTGTGCTCTCCTTCCT
>JAYGDB010000238.1:0-1958 GCA_046583095.1 Myxococcota bacterium
GGCATGGCTGAACGACACCACGCTCTACGGACCGCCGACGAAGGTTCTCGAAGGGCTCGAGGCCTGGAGGGACGCGGGCCTTCGGACGCCGATCCTGGTGCCGTCGTCGGCTGTCGGGAAGCAGCCCAAGGCGTTCGAAGAACTCTTCGCGCTGTTCGAAGCCAGCTAGGGGGGGGCGAGATGGAGCCCCGGAAGGTCCGGGTTTCCGTAGCTGTACACAGGTAAGCTCGCTAAGGTTCTTCGAGAGCCCTACTCCGCGACACGCTTGCTCCTACGGGGGTGGATCCGGCGTCCCATGAAAATCGCGATCGACTGCCGACCGATTGTGCGCCCCTGGGGCGGTGTTCGCCGCTACACGCAGAGTCTCGTCGAAGGGCTGGCGAGAAACGATCGCGAGAACGAGTACGCGCTCTGCGGTCTGCCCCGAGGCTGGGACGAGCCTTCCTTCGGCCCCAACCTGCGCGCGTATCCGGATCGTTTTCCGATGGCTCGTTTCATCGATCAGCTCCGGCTCACCTCCGTCCCGGGTGGCGTCGATCTCTACCACGGTACGAACTACATGGCGCCACTCACCACCAACTTCCCGACGGTCATCACCGTCCACGATCTGAGCGTCAACCTGCTTCCGGATACGCACCCCGTGAGACGTCGGCTCCGGCACCGTCTGCTCCCGATCCTGTGCCGGCGAGCGGCGCGCATCATCGCCGACTCGATCAATACCAAGCGAGACCTCGTGCGCTGTCACCAGATCCCGGCCGACAAGATCGACGTCGTCTACCTCGCCGCTGGGTCGAATCTGTCGCGAGTCCGTGACACGAAGGCGCTGACGGCGGTCCAGGAGCGATACGGGCTGCCCGAGCGCTTTCTCCTCTACGTTGGGTCGGTCGAGCCGCGCAAGAATCTGCCGTCGGTACTCGAGGCTGTGGCCAGTCTCAAGGAGTCCGGTCGGCCCGAGAGCCTCGTAATTGCAGGCCGAGGCGAGCCGAAATACCTGGCCCACATTCGCGCCGTGCTCCATCAGCACGGCCTCGAAGAGGGCCGTGACGTGCATCTGACTGGTCCCGTCGCCGAGGCCGACCTCGCGGCGCTCTACTCGCTGTGTACGCTGTTCGTCTATCCCTCTCTCTACGAGGGGTTCGGGCTGCCGCCGCTGGAGGCGATGGCGTGCGGTGCACCCGTGCTTCTGGCGGACAACTCCTCGCTTTCGGAACTCTTCGAGACGTCCTCTGCCTTCGTCGAACTCGACCGACCGGACGGTCTGCTGCGGGCGATCGAGAAATTGCTCGACAGCCAGGATCTGTGCGACGAGTTCGTCGAGAAGGGACTCAAGCGCGCCCAGTCGCGGACCTGGGACGACATCGCGATCGAGACTCTGGACGTCTACCGGAGGGCATTGCAGGGCTCCTGAGCCTCCGATGCCCGCACGGGAGCCTTCGAGGGTTCCAGGGACTGTCCCGCGCGCGCGTCTCCCCCCGCCTGACCCGGAGACTCGGGCAGGACCACGGAGTGGTGCGGCAGTACATCGACGTGTCGAACGATGTGCCCAACGACGAGTTCTGCTGCGGAGCCGATGATTGCAGGGTCCCGGACTCGTCGGGTAGGCTGGCTTCGATCCACGTCGGGGTGGCGGGCAAGATGTTTCTGAAAGACCTGGAGGCGGTCCTCGAGAATGATGCGGCTGCCCGCAGCTACGTCGAGACGCTCCTCTTTCACCAGCCCCTGCACGCCATCTGGATCCACCGCATCGCGCACTGGCTCCACGTGCGGCTGCGCTTGCCTCTGCTGCCGCGTTTCCTGTCGGCGGTCGCCCACTTCTTGACGGGCGTCGAGATCCACCCCGCCGCACGGATCGGCGTGCCCTTCTTCATCGATCACGGATCGGGGGTGGTCATCGGCGAGACCTCGGAGATCGGCGACCGTTGCGTGATGTTCCACAACGTGACTCTCGGAGGCACGGG
>JAYGDB010000226.1:0-3824 GCA_046583095.1 Myxococcota bacterium
GGACGTCCCGCTGCTAGGCCACACCTACCGGACAGACCACCCCCGTCCCGCCCAGGCCGCAATACCCGTTCGGGTTCTTCGCCAGGTACTGCTGGTGGTAGTCCTCGGCGTAGTAGAACTTCGGAGCTTCGAGAATCTCGCTGGTAATCTCGCCGTAGCCCGCATCGGTCAGGCCGCGCTGAAAGGCGTCGCGGGTGGACTCGGCGAGGGCTCGCTGCGCGTCCGAGTAGACGTAGATCCCCGAGCGGTACTGGGTACCGACGTCATTGCCCTGCTGCATACCCTGGCTGGGGTCATGGTTCTCCCAGAAGATCTTGAGGAGGCCCTCGTAGGCGATGGTCGCGGGATCGAAGACGACACGCACCACCTCGTTGTGCCCAGTAAGGCCGCTGCAGACTTCCTCGTAGCTGGGGTTCGGGGTTCCGCCCGCCGCGTAGCCAACGGATGTCGAGTAGATCCCGGACACCTCCCAGAACTTGCGCTCCGCCCCCCAGAAGCAGCCCATCCCGAACAGCCCCAGCTCGAGCTTCTCGGGAAACGGCGGCAGCAAGGGCGCATCCAGCACGAAATGCCGCTCGGCCACGGGCAGCTTCTGGTCGCGACCCGGCGGCATATCCTCGGGTCGAGGCATCTCGGCCTTCTTGCGGAACAGCATGTCGAGAACCTCCGCAGCGGAGGATAGCGCCAGATACAGTAGAGCCCCGCCGACACAGCCGGCGGGGCTCCGTTCTTGCGGAGAATCAGCCTCGCTCTAGATGTCGAAGTAGAGCTCGAATTCGTGCGGGTGCGGCCGCAAGCGAACCGCTGCGCACTCCTCCTCGCGCTTGTACTCGATCCAGTTCGCAATCGTGTCCGCGGTGAACACGTCGCCCTTCAGAAGGAAGTCGTGATCTTCCTCGAGGCAGTCACAGGCCTCTTCGAGGCTGCCCGGCATACTCGGGATGCTGGAAGCCTCCTCGGGCGAGAGCGCGTAGATGTTCTTGTCCAGCGGCTCTCCCGGGTCGATCTTGTTCTCGATCCCGTCGAGCCCGGCCATCAGCATCGCAGAGAACGCCAGGTACGGGTTGCAGGTCGGGTCCGGGTAGCGGACCTCGATGCGCTTCGCCTTCGGACTCTGGGAGTACATCGGGATGCGGCACGATGCCGATCGGTTCCGACTCGAGAGAGCGAGATTCACCGGCGCCTCGTAGCCGGGGGTGAGTCGCTTGTACGAGTTGGTCGTCGGATTCGTGATTGCCGCCAGCGCCCGCGAGTGCTGCAGGATGCCGCCAACGTAGTGGAGACCGAGCTCCGAGAAGCCCCCGTAGCCGTCGCCCGCGAACAGCGGGGTTCCGCCCTTCCAGATCGACTGGTGGACGTGCATGCCCGACCCGTTCCCCTCGAAGATCGGCTTCGGCATGAAGGTCGCGGTCAGACCATTCACGCGGGCCGTCTGCTTGACGATGTACTTGTAGAGCAACAGCTGGTCGGCCATCTTGAGCAGCGGCTCGAATTTCATGTCGATCTCGGCCTGCCCCGCCGTCGCCACCTCGTGGTGCTGGGCTTCCACGACGATCCCCAGCTTCTGCATGTTGAGCACCATCTCGGTGCGCAGGTCCTGGTAGTGATCGGTGGGGGGTGCCGGGAAGTAGCCTTCCTGGGCACGCGGCTTGTAGCCGAGGTTGCCGCCCGGCTCCTCGGCGCCGGTGTTCCAGGATCCCTCGACCGAGTCGATAAAGTAGAAGCCCTCCTGCGGGCCGGTTCCGAACTTGATGTCGTTGAAGATGAAGAACTCGGCTTCCGGCCCGATGTAGGCGGTATCGCCAATGCCGGATGAGGTGAGATAGTTCTCGGCCTTCCGGGCGATGTAACGCGGATCGCGGTGGTAGGGCTCACGGGTCACGGGATCGACGATGTCGCAGATGAGCACCATCGTGGGGTGCTCGAAGAAGGGATCGATGAACGCCGTGCTGGGATCGGGCACCATCAGCATGTCGCTCTCATTGATGGCCTGCCAGCCGCGAATGGAAGAACCGTCGAAGCCCATGCCGTCTTCGAATGTGCCCTCTTCAATCTGGCTGATCGGGTAAGAGCAATGCTGCCAGGTTCCGGGCCAGTCCGTGAAGCGGAGGTCGACCATCACCACTTCGTTTTTTTTCGCGTACGCCAGTACTTCCTTCGCGTTCATTGCGTTCCTTCCTTACGTGGGGGTTTCGAACGGAATTCAGACCGCTTCCGAGCCACGCTCGCCTGTCCGGATGCGAATCGCTTCGGCGAGGGGCAGGATGAAAATCTTGCCGTCACCAATTCGGCCGGTGTTGGCCGCCTCGACGATCGCATCGACGACACCGTCCGCGGCGTCGTCAGCCACAACGACCTCGAGCTTGATCTTGGGCAGGAAGTCGACCACGTACTCGGCACCCCGGTAGAGTTCCGTGTGGCCCTTCTGCCGTCCGAAGCCCTTGACCTCGGTCACCGTCAAGCCCTGGACGCCGAGAGTGGCGAGGGCCTCCTTGACCTCGTCAAGCTTGAACGGCTTGATGATCGCCTCGACTTTCTTCAACGCTCCGCCTCCAGCCACCTCGGGGGCGCCACATTATCACGTTCCGTGGGACTCGTGCCGCGGAAAGGACAACTCGATTCGCAAGATGCGTACCCAATGCAGCCGCACGGGGCGGACCTCTCCTAGCTCCTGGAGGCGTTTCGCTGAACGCTCGACGGGCGCCTGCTCAGCGACTGGGCAGCAGGTGCCCGACTGGCAAGCAGCGGGAGCCCGACGACGGCCGAACCGCCTTGCGAGGCCGGGTACGCACCTTGCACCAGCGTTTGCCATGGGTTTCGAAACCATCCAGGCCAGTTCAGAAAGCGCTGACCGCCCCACTGGCAGGAAGCCCCGTGAGCATGAGTTCGAAGAGTTCCTCCAACAGGCCACGGGGGCCAACGGCGACGACCCGCTGTCGCTGCGGGCCTGGCTGGACCTCGCCGAAGCGTGGAAGATCATGCGAACCCTGCGCGCCTGCCGGGGCAACCGCTCGGCTGCGGCGCGGATCCTCGGCATCGGCCGCCGCACCCTGTATGCGAAGATGGACAAGCTCCAGATCACAGCGACCTGGGAGCTGGGACCCGATCCGAGCTCAACGACCGACCCGGGGTAGCTCGACGACTGTCGCATGGATCCCCCGGCTCGGGCCCGCGCACTCGAGGCGCGTGCCCGGCTCGGCATGCTCGACGCGCACGAAGCCGAGGCCGATCGGACCGAGGGACGGCGACAAGCAGGCGCTCGTCACCTCCCCCGTCGTCCGCTCGCCGGCAACCAGCGGGGAATCGCGGTTGGGCGCCTGCTCGCCTTCGAAGCGCAAGCCCACCAGCCGATGGTTCACCGCACCGCGGGAGTGGAGGCGGGCGACGATCTCCTGGCCTGTATAACAGCCCTTGCTGCGCGAGATCGCCGAGTCGAGTCCCGCTTCGTCGGGCAAGACCTCCTCGTCGAGTTCGGCGCCGAGCAGCGGAATGCCCGCCTCGATGCGGAGAATTTCGAGAGCTTCGTTGCTCGCGACCGGCACACCCAGCGCAGACGCAACGTCGTCCAGCCGTCCGCCCGGGATGAAAAGCTGCCACGCCGTCTCTCCCGACCAGCCGAAGCGCGCCGCGACGCTCTCCACGCCGCAAACCTGGGTCGTCACCCAGGACTCGACTGGGACATCCGGAACCCCGAGCAAGGACGTCGCCTCCGGCCCTTCGAGCGAAAACCGGCCGAAGTCTGCGGTGCGGTCCGTCAGCTTCACATCATCGGCGACGATGTAGCGTTCGAGTCGCTGTAGCAGATTCGGAACCGCCCACGCCGA
>JAYGDB010000005.1:0-12163 GCA_046583095.1 Myxococcota bacterium
CGCCGACGCGACCCCCGAGATCCAGAAGATGTACGACCTGCTGTTCGGCGACCGCGACCCCGTTGCCGAGCCCGGAACCGAGACCGGCACCCCGGGAAACTGGTGGACGGTCTTCGCGATCGTTCCCGATGTTTTCGCCCACGCGGTCGCGGGCTTTCAGCTCTACCGCAGCCGCCGGCGGAAGCTGGATCCGAAGCTCCGGGAGCTGGGGCAGATTCGGGCGGGGTGGGCGCGCGCGAGCCAGTTCGTTTTCTCCCAGCACTGCAAGGCGGCGCGCTCGGTCGGCCTGACTGACGAGCAGGTCGAGGCGATCCCGGCCTGGAGCAGCTCGAACGTGTTCTCGCCCGAGGAGCGTGCCGTGCTCGCCTACACGGATGCACTGGTGTTGGACGGCGGCCGCGTGCCCGACGAGCTCTTCGAGCGCCTCGAGGGCTTCCTCTCGCACGAAGAGATTCTCGAATTCAGCTACGTGACGATGACCTACGAGCTGCACGCGACCCTGTGCCGTGCACTTCGGCTCGAGTACGACGATGTGGACGAGCGGGTGGTCGAGATTCCCGCGCCGACCGAAGCGGCTGATGTCGACGTGATGCGCGCCGTCGATCGCGCCGAGGACGCCTCCTAGAACCCCTCGGCCGTCACGAAGCTTTCCTCGTGATCCCGATGGGCCTCGCGATCCTGGGGAGCGAGTTCGCGTTCGCACGCCGCTGGATGCAGCGGGGAGCCAGTCGAGGTGCTCCGCCGGCTGGGCGTCGGGCTGACTGATCGGTTCAGCGGAAGCCGAGGCCTTCCATGTCGACCACGTTGCGAAGCGGCTCGCCCGCCACGTAGCGGCGCAGGTTGTCGTCGAATACGTCGAGGACGTCGTCGACGTAGCGGTCGATGGACACCGACGAGTGGGCCGAGATGTAGAGGTTCGGGGCGTCCCAGAGCGGACTCTCGGGCGGCAGCGGCTCTTGCTCGAAAACGTCGAGGGCAGCGGCCGCGAGTTGACCGGATGCAAGCGCCTCGAGCACGGCGTCTTCCTGCACGAGCGAGCCGCGTGCGACATTCACGAGCATCGCCCCCGGCTTCATCGCCGCCAGAGCCGCACGGTCGATCAGGTGACGGGTGTCCGGCGTTGCGGGTGCGGAGATCACGACCGCGTCACAGCGGGCCAGCATCTCGTGTAGCTGCCCGGGACCGAAGATCTCGTCGGCTGCATCCGAGCCGGTCGCCGGGTTGCGCTTCAGGCCGAGGACGCGCACGCCCATCGCTCGAGCGCGCTCGGCCACCGCGCCGCCGATGGCTCCGAGCCCGACGATGCCGAGGACCGAGCCCGCAAAGCTGCGCCCGTAGGTACGGGCGTACTCGTGCTTGCGTTGGTAGGCCTCGCTCTCGGGGAAGCGTTTCCAGATCTGCAGCAGCCGTGCGATCACGAACTCGGCCATCGAGGGCGCGCTGACGCCCGACACGTTCGTCACGACCACCCGATCGCGGCTCACGCCGGCCGCGGCGAACTGCTCGACGCCGGCTCCGAACCCCTGCAGCCAGCGGAGTCGCGGGGCGAGCGACATCAGGTCCTTCGGCACGTGCAGGGCGATCATGACCTCGCAGCGAGCCAGCGCGTCGCGTCGCTCCTCCGCGCAACCGAGCGCCCAGGCCGGCGGCTCGTCGTGGGGCTTCTCGACAGAGGCGCCGATCCAGTTGCTGCCCGGGTCGGCCGGCAGGCCGACCACCTCGATGCGCGGATCGATCGCCTGCATCCGTTCTATGTTCCGGTCGAGCACCAGCCCGGGGTACCCGATGCAGACGACGAGCGGTTCACTGCTCAGCTTGCGGCTCCTTCCGTGTCGCGGTCGAGGTTCCTGTCGACCCGAAGCTCTGCTGGATGTATAAGGATCACACAGGAGGACGATGCGAGCGATGACTTGGGATCTGGTGATCCGTGGCGGCATCGTCGTGGACGGGACCGGGCGCTCGCGACGCCGGGCCGATGTTGCGGTGCAGGCTGGACGCATCGCGGCCGTGGGGAACGTTCCCGATGCGGGAGACGCCGAGAGGGTGATCGACGCTCAGGGGATGATCGTGGCGCCCGGGATCATCGACGCGCATACCCACTACGACCCCCAGTTGACCTTCGATCCCTACGCCACGTCGTCCTGCTATCACGGCGTCACGACGGTGCTGGCGGGCAACTGCGGCTTCTCGATCGCGCCGACTCGCAGCGAGGCACGCCGCTACAGCCAGGCCATGTTCGCGAAGGTGGAAGGCATGGCGCCGGTCGCTCTCGACGGGGTGAAGTGGGACTTCGAGTCGTTCCCCGAATATCTCGCGGCCCGTGAGGGCCGCCTCGGCGTGAACCTCGCCTGCTACATCGGCCACTCGAGCCTGCGTCGCTGGGTGATGGGTGCAGAGGGTTCGGAGCGCGAGGCGACGAGTGCCGAGATCGCCGACATGCGTCGGCTCGTCCGCGAGGCGATGGCGGCGGGTGCGGCCGGCTTCTCCTCCTCGTCGGTGCCCACCCAGGTGGACGGCGACGAGTGTCCGATCGCGAGCCGTTTCGCGTCGCGGGAAGAACTCGTCGCGCTTTGCGAAGAGGCCGGGCTCGCCGGCCACGGCAGCGTCGCGTACCTGCCGAAGAGCGTGATCGGCGGCCTCGACGCCGAGGACGAGGAGCTGCTGATCGAGTTGGGTCAGAAGAGCCGGCTCCCGATCGTCATCCAAGGTGTCGGCGGCCGCGACAAGGTGGACGCGCCGACGGCCGGATGGCAGAACGCCAAGGCCTTTCTCGAGCGTGCGGCCGGGCGCGGCGCCTCCGTCTTCTCGCTGCTTCGCAGCCACCCCTTCGACCGGCCCATCGACCTCGACGCCGGCACGTCATTGTACGAGGGGGTGTTTTCCTGGAATGCGTTGATGGATCTCTCCCATGACGAAAAGCTCGCGAAGCTGCGCGATCCCGCGTATCGCGATCTGATGCGTCCTGCCGTGGACGCGCCGAACCGCGACGCGGACGCGGGCTCGACGCTGCCCCCGCCGCATTGGGACGTGACCTTCGTCGATGAGGTCACGCGCCCCGAGAACGAGAAGTATCTGCGCCGGACGCTCGCCGAGATCGGTGCCGAGCTCGGCAAGCACCCGGCCGACGCGATGCTCGACCTGGCGGTTCTGGAAGACCTTGGGACCAAGTTCCGTTGGGAGAACAAGACATCGAGCTGGGAGGAGAGTGTCCGCGAGAGCATGAAGCATCCATCGATGTTGATGGGCGTTTCGGACGGTGGCGCCCACCTCGACCGCGACGACGGCTCCGACTGGTCGAGTTACTTCCTGCGCTTCTGGGTTCTCGACCGCGAGGAGTGGAGCCTCGAGGAGGGGATCCGCCAACTCACCCAGGTGCCCGCCGAGATCGCGGGCTTCGCGGGACGTGGCGCACTACTCCCCGGCTACGCGGCGGATATCATGATCTTCGATCCCGAGACCGTCGGGCCCGGGACGAAGCGCTTGGTGCACGATCTGCCCGGGGGGCAGGCGCGCTTCTCGGCGCGTCCACGGGGATTCGTCGCGACCCTCGTGAACGGCGAACCCATCGTTCTCGACGGCAAGCTACAGACGGCATTGCCCGGGCAAGTCGTGCGGCCCGGAGGCTAGGGGAAGGGATGGGAAGGTTCGGCCATTACGTGATCGACGCGGACGGGCACGGCGGTGAGCCGCTGGGCTGGCGTCGCCGCATCCCCTCGAAGTTCGAAGCGACAATGCGCGAGTACGTGGCCGCAATGCGCGCCCAGTACGGGGGCTTGCCGGGGGGTGGCTTGCGTGTCAGCGACGCGGCCGACGGCGTCGCGCCCGACGAAGACGACCTCGAACTCGGAGCGCCGATGCAGCCGGGCATGTTCGACCCCGAACAGCGCCTGGCCGACATGGATCTGGAGGGCATCGACGTGGCGGTGCTGTTTCCCCCCGGATCCGGCGAGGAGTGGGCGATGGGGGACCCGGATTTCGCGGCGGCCCTGTGCGCGACGCTCAACGATGCCCGGGCCGAGTACGCGAGCCACGCTCCGGACCGCCTGAAACTCGTCGCGAAGCTCCCGATGATCGAGCCCGCGCTCGCCGCCGAGGAGCTCGAGAGGTGCGTGACCGAGCACGGCTTCGTGGGAATGGTCACCGCCACCCATATCCAGGGGAAAAACCTCGACGATCCGAGCTTCGACGGGGTGTGGGAGGCCGCGGAGCGGCTCGACGTCGCGGTCTGCACCCATGGTGGTGGCCAAGCGCCCGGGCAGACGCCATTCGCGATCGATCGCTTCGATACCCGACTCGGTGTGCACGCACTGACGCATCCGCTCGGTGCCATGCAGGCGGTATTCAACTTCACGGTCGGTGGCATCTTGCAGCGCTTTCCGAAATTGCGCGTTGGCTTCATGGAAGCGGGTGTCGGTTGGCTTCCGTTCTGGCTCGAGCGTATCGACGAGCACTGGGAGTTGATGCCCGACCAGGCGCCCGAGATCGACCGCCCTCCGTCCGACTACTTCCGCGGTCGCTGCTTCCTCACCACTGAGCCGAACGAAAAGATGGTCCCCTACGTGTTCGACGCCGTCGGTGATGACATCGTCTGTTACTCGTCGGATTACTGCCACTTCGATTGTGCGTTCCCGGAATCGGTGAGCATCCTCGAGAAGCGAAGCGAGTTGAGCGAAGCGGTCAAGCAGCGACTCTTCTCGGAGAACGCCGCGAAGCTCTACAAGCTCGAGTTGCCCGCGTGAAATTCTCGCTGCAGCTGCCGACCGACCGTGTCGAGCACGGGGACGAGTTCACGAGTGCCGGTGCCATCGCCGAACTCGCCGAAGCGATCGAGGCCGCGGGCTTCGATGCCTGCTGGGTGACCGAGCACCCCTTCCCGTCGGACGAGTGGATGGCGACTGGCGGCCACCACAGCCTGGATCCGTTCGTGGCACTGACGGCTGCGGCCGTCGCCACGAAGACGCTGCGCCTCCACACCAACATCCTCGTGCTGCCGTATCGCAACCCCTTCCTGACCGCCAAGGCGGCGGCGAGCCTCGACGTGGTGTCGGGTGGTCGCGTGATCGTGGGCGTCGCGGCTGGCTATCTCGAAGGCGAGTACGCGGCACTCGGCGCGAACTTCGCGGACCGCAACGCCATCACCGACGAAGCGCTCGTCGCCATCAAGCAGGCGTGGAAGGGCGAGTCGATGAAGCTCGACGGGCGTGACTTCCAGGTGTCCGGCAACACGATGCTGCCGAGGCCCGTCCAGCAGCCGCACCCTCCGGTCTGGGTCGGTGGCAACTCCAGCGCGGCGATCCGCAGAACCGCGGAGCACGCGCAGGGCTGGAGTCCGTTCCCGATCCCGGGCCGCTTCGCGGGGCGGATTCGGACGGCCGGGATCGAGACGCTCGACGACCTCCGCGAGCGAATCGAGTACCTCAGGGACTACGCGAGGCAAATCGGCCGAAGTGACCGGATCGACGTGAATTTCGTGCCGTTCGGCTCACGCATGAACTCCCAGGATCCGCTCGACCCGAAGGCCTTCCGCGAGCAGCTCGCGGAACTCGAATCGATCGGTGTTACGTGGCTCTCGTTGGGTGTTCCGGGTGTCACGCGGGCCGCCTACCTCGACTCGATCGCGCGCTTCGGTGCGGAGGTGATCGGACGGACCTCCGTGGCCAGGTCGTGAGCGCGACGGACGACACTTCCTACGCAACCAAGGAGCTTCCATGGCCGAAGAGAAGCAGGAGCCCGCGCTCCGCTTTCGACACGTCGACGACGAGAAGTGGCAGGAGGTGCGCGCCCAGCAGCACGGCAATCGCCGGGTCTCGATCTTCGAGAAGTGGCTCGAGTTCACGCCGAACTTCCTGTGCCTCTACGCGAAGTGGGACCCGGGCATGCTGGTCCACGAGCACGGGCACAACAGCGACCACGTCCTATTCGTTCTCGAAGGCGAGATGATGTGTGGCGACATGAAGTGCACGAAGGGCATGCATGTCACCCTCGAGCACGGCGCCGCATTCGGTCCGTTCATCGCCGGCCCGGAGGGGGTCGAGCTCTTCGAGGTGATGATGGGTGACCCGCGCTCGTGGCCGGCCAATCCCGAAGGCTTCAAAGGACTCCTGGCCCAAAAGGGTGCGGAGCTGTTGCCGAACCCGCCGATCGATTTGCCGGACTGGCTCGAAGACACGCGAAGTTGAGAGGCCGCGTTCAGTCGTCGGCCGCGTCTGCACGCAAGCGCGGAAGCTCGTCACCGATCTGCGTCCAGTCGGCCCGGCTGTCCCAGTAGAAGTGGAGCTGGGGAGCCTTGTCGATCGGGCCGTCCATGTTGGCGAGCACGATGTCGATATGCTCGGGGTGCTGGGTGCTCTCGCAAAAGAGCGAGCTGCCGCATTTTCCGCAGAACCTGCGCGAACCGTGCTCCGACGATGCGTGGCGAACCAGGACGTCGATGCCCTTGTCGATTTCGAACTGTTCGTAGAGCACGCCGAACCAGGTCACGTAAGCGGCGCCGTGGTTGCGACGGCACATCGAGCAATGACAGTGGCCGCAGAAGAGTGTCGGCAATTCGACGTGAAACTCGACGGCGCTGCACAAGCAGGACCCGCTGACTCGCCCCTGGCTCATTCTCGGACCTCCGCGCTGGGAGCGTAGATGGCGCGGAATAGCGCGGCGAGCTTGCGCGGGTCGAGCCGTCCATCGGTTCGGACGCCGTTGCCGAGGTTCACCGCGGCAGGTTGCAGGGCCGGTGTCCCGATGCCCCCGAACGCCGCCCTCGAGAGCCCCCAGGTCGAGTCGCCGGGAGTCGAAAATGGGGTGACACGCCTACGCTTTGGGACCGAGTGTACCCGTCCGTTCTATTCGATCAGGTCTTCCAGCGGGGGACACGAGCAGACGAGATTGCGGTCGCCGTAAGTGTTGTCGATGCGGCCGACCGGCGGCCAGAACTTGTAATCCCGCAGCCACCGCGCGGGCCAGGCGGCCAATTCGCGCGAGTAGGAGTGGGGCCACTCGTCTGCCGTCACCGCCGCGGCCGAGTGGGGGGCGTGTTTGAGCGGGTTGTCCTCGGAGTCGAGCTCCCCCTTTTCGATCGCCCGGATCTCGTTGCGGATCCCGATCAGCGCGTCGCAGAACCGGTCGAGTTCTTGCTTGGGCTCGCTCTCGGTGGGCTCGATCATCAGGGTGCCAGCGACCGGGAAGCTCATCGTCGGGGCATGGAAGCCGTAGTCCATCAAGCGCTTCGCAATGTCGTCTACTCTCACCCCGGCGCTCTTTTCGAAAGGCCGGCAATCGATGATGAACTCGTGGGCGACGAGCCCGTTGGCGTCGGTATAGAGGACGTCGTAGTACTCGGTCAGGCGTCGCGCCATGTAGTTCGCGTTCAGGATCGCGACCTGGGTGGCCCGCGTGAGACCTTCGGCGCCCATCAGCGCGATGTAGGTCCAGCTGATCGGGAGCACGCTCGGGCTCCCGAAGGGCGCAGCGGAGACCGCGCCCTCGCCGGTTAGGGGATCGCCCGGCAGGAAGGCCCGCAGGTGCTCGGCCGCCGCGATCGGGCCCATGCCCGGTCCGCCACCGCCGTGCGGGATCGAGAAGGTCTTGTGGAGATTGAGGTGGCAGACGTCGGCGCCGACTTCGGCGGGGGACGTCAGCCCGACCTGGGCGTTCATGTTCGCCCCGTCCAGGTAGACCTGGCCGCCGCCCGCGTGAACGATCCGGCAGACTTCCTGCACGGCTTCCTCGAAGACGCCGTGGGTGGAGGGGTAGGTGAGCATGAGTGCCGAGAGGCGCTCCGGGTGCTCATCCACTCTGCGCTGCAGGTCCTGGAGATCGATGTTGCCGCGCTCGTCGCAGGCCACCGCGACGCAACGCATGCCCGCGATCACCGCGCTTGCCGCGTTCGTGCCGTGTGCGGAGACGGGAATCAGGCAGACATCCCGCCCCTCGTCGCCGCGGGACTCGTGGTACCTGCGGATTGCGAGCAGTCCCGCGTACTCGCCCTGGGATCCCGCATTCGGCTGTAGCGAGACGGCCGGCAATCCGGTGATCTCCGCGAGCCAGTTCTGCAACTGGCGCAGCACCAGCGCGTAGCCCTCGGCCTGCTCGCCGGGCGCGTAGGGATGCATGCGTGAGAACTCCGGCCAGCTGACCGGCACCATCTCGCTGGTGGCGTTGAGCTTCATCGTGCACGACCCGAGCGGGATCATCGACGTGTTCAGCGATAGATCGCGACTCTCGAGGCGGTGGATGTAGCGGAGCATTTCGCTCTCGGAGTGGTGAGAGTGGAAGACCGGATGGGTGAGGAAGTCGCTCTGGCGCGTGAGCGCTTCCGGAAAGCCGGGATCGCCGTCTTCGGCCAGTTCTTCGATGCTCATCCCGAGCGAATCGCCTCCCGCAAAGCACTCGAGCAGGTCGAAGACGTCGTTCGGGGTGGTCGTCTCGTCGAGGGTGATGCCGAGGCTGCCGTCTTCGTAGCGACGCAGGTTGAGCATGCGCTCCCGGGCCTCCGCCAGTACAGCCTCGGGCTCCCCGTCGTGCACGTCCACGCGCAGGGTGTCGAAGAAGGCCACGTCGCCGACGTCGTGCCCGAGCCGGGTGAGACCTGCCGCGAGGGCTGCCGTGAGGGCGTGGATTCGGCGCGCGATGGCGCGCAGTCCCCCGGGCCCGTGATACACCGCGTACATGCTCGCCATGATGGCGAGCAGCACCTGGGCGGTGCAGATGTTGCTCGTCGCCTTGTCGCGGCGGATGTGCTGCTCGCGGGTCTGGATCGCGAGCCGGTACGCCGTCTTGCCGTGCACGTCCTTCGACACGCCGACGAGTCGCCCCGGAAGCTTGCGGGCGTACTCGTCGCGGGTGGAGAGATACGCGGCGTGCGGACCGCCGTAGCCCATGGGAACCCCGAAGCGCTGGCTCGAGCCGATCGCGATGTCGGCACCGAGTTCGCCGGGTGGTGTGATCTGCGTCAGAGCGAGAAGGTCGGCAGCCATCACGACCAGGGCGCCCGCCGCGCGTGCGGCTGCAACGGTGTCGCGCGGATCGACGATGCGCCCGTCGGTGGTCGGGTACTGGAGCAATACGCCGCACAGCTCCGAGGCGTCCCAGTCGATGGTGTCGGGTGATCCGACGTGTACGGTCATCCCCAGAGACGCGGCGCGGGTGCGGACCACCTGGATCGTCTGGGGATGACAGTCGTCGGCGACGAAGAAGCCCGGCTTGCGCCCTCGGGCGATTGCCCGGCACATCCCCATCGCCTCAGCGGCGGCAGTGGCTTCGTCGAGAAGCGACGCGTTCGCGAGGGGCAGAGCCGTGAGGTCCGCGATCACCGTCTGAAAATTCAACAGCGCTTCGAGTCGGCCCTGGGAAATCTCCGCCTGGTAGGGTGTGTACGGGGTGTACCAGCCCGGGTTCTCCAGGATGTTGCGCTGGATCACGCCGGGAACGATCACGTCCGAGTAGCCCATGCCGATGAAGGACCGGAACACCTGGTTCTCGTCCGCCATGGCCTGCAAGTGCTCGAGGAGCTCGAACTCGCCGAGCGGCCGCCGCTCCTGGCCGGGAAGCGGGGTCAGTGCAAAGGACTTGCTCCGGATCGAGACCGGAATCGTCGCGTCCGCGAGAGCTTCGAGGGACGGGTAGCCGAGGGCCGAGAGCATGTCGGCCACGTCCCTTTCGCCCGGGCCGATGTGACGGCGCGCGAAGGTGTCCGTCGGATTCAGCCGGGTATTCGCCATCCACATAGGGTAGCGGCGGCCCGGCACACCGGGCGAATCAAGCGTCGATCTGAGGCGCAGCGACGTGCACGATCACCTTGCCGACGGTCTTCCGGTTCGTGAGCTCGCCGATGGCCCGCGCGGCGTCCTCGAGTGGAACCTGAAGCCGGATGAGCGGATCGATCGCTCCGGATTCGAGCAGCCGCAGCAGCTCTTCGTGGGTCTCCTCGAGGAAGGGGCGGTCCTTCTGCGCGTAGCGCGCCGGGTAGACGCCCACCACCGAGTAGTTCTTCAGCATCGCGTGGTTGGTCGGCAGTTCGGCGATGCGCCCGCTCGAGAAGCCGATGATCAGGATACGGCCCTCCCAGGCGATGCACTTGCGGGAGCGGTCGAAGACGTCGCCGCCGACGGGGTCGTAGATGACGTTGGCGCCGGCTCCGCCGGTGGCCCCGTTGACGATCGCGACGAAATCCTCGGACCGGTAGTCGATGGCGATCTCGGCCCCGAGGTCCCTGCAGAGGGCGGTCTTGTCCGGGCCGCCGGCTGTTGCAAACACCCGCGCACCCGCGGCGACCCCGAGCTGGATGGCCGCAGAGCCCATGCCGCCGGCTCCCGCGTGCACGAGCAGGGTCTCGCCAGGCTGCAGGCCAGCGCGGCGATGTAGTGCGATGTGGCTGGTCTGGTACGGGATCAGCAGGCCTGCCGCCTGGGCGTCGCTCAAGTTCTCCGTGGCCCGGTAGACGTTCGAGCTATCGGCGATCGCATACTCGGCGAGGGCGCCGTGGGGCAGGGTCGTCGTCGCCATCACCCGGTCGCCGCGCTGCCACGCTACGCCGTCGGCGACCGCATCGATGCGCCCGGTGCACTCCATTCCGGGCGTGAAGGGAGGCTCGGGGCGAATCTGGTAGCGGCCCCGGCAGACCAGATCGTCGCTGAAATTCAGGGCCGCAGTGTGGACGCGGATCCGCACCTGGCCGGGTCCAGGCTCCGGCACTCCTGCGGTCCCGAACTCGAGCACCTCTACGGGCTCTCCGACCCCCTTGACCTGCCACGCTCGCATCTGCTGCACGGCAAAAGCCTGACCCAGGTCGCGTCTCGATGCTCCCAGCGCTGTCGGGGCGGTTTCGTGGCCCTGAGCTTGCGGTGGACGGCATTCGAACGTATGTTCCGAACGATCGTTCGAGACCCCCCATGGCAACCGACCTCCGACCCGCAGTGCGCGGCCGCGACGCCGCTGAAACCCGCAGACGCCTGCTCGACGCAGCCGAGCGGCTCTTCGCGGAGCGGGGCTTCGTGGGAACCTCGATTCGCGCCGTCACCCAGGCGGCCGGGGTGAGCGTCTCCGCGGCCAACTACCACTTCGGGTCGAAGGAAGCACTGCTCGCGGCCACCTACGGGCGCGCGATCGTCCCGCTCAACGAGGCCCGCCTGGCTCAACTCTCCGATCTCGAGCGGAGGGCGGGGGACGCTGCGCTGTCGCTCACCGACGTGCTCGACGCGTTCCTGCGCCCGGTCTTCGAGTCGCCCAACGACGCATCGTTTCGGGGCCTCGCGGGACGCCTCTTCTCGGATCCGCCCGAGGTCGTGACCGCTCTCAAGCAGGAGTACTTCGGCGAGATCAGCGAGCGCTTCGTCGCGGCGCTCGTCCGAGCGCTTCCGGATCGCGACGAGGAGGAAGTGAAGCTCGCGTTCCAGTTCCTCGTCGGCATCATGGTGCACGTGATCGCGGGCCAGGTCGAGACCAACCCGACGCTGCCGAGCCCGGACGTCACCGAGACCGAAGCTCTGCTCGCGCAGATGATCCGCTTCGCGCGGGCCGGATTCGAAGCATGAAGGCCGCGCTTCCCATCGGCATCCTGTTGGTCTCTCTGGGGCTCTCGGTCCTGGTCTTCGCCTCCAGGGAAGAGATCGTAGAGCGGCCGGAAGCCGTGACGGCGCCGCTCGTGCGGACCGTGCTCGCGGAGCCGACCGAACATCGATTCTGGGTTCGCGCGCAGGGAACCGTGGTACCCCGAAGAGAGAGCGATCTCGTCCCCCAGGTCTCTGGAGAACTCGTCTGGGTATCGCCGGATTTCGTGGCGGGTGGTTTTTTCGAGGCGGGTCAGCCCCTGGTTCGCATCGATCGCGCGGACTACGAGGTGTCCCTCGAGAGCGCCCGGGCCAACGTCGCCCGCGCCCAGAGCGAGTTTGTCCGCGCCGGCAAGGAGCGGCAGCGCCAGGCCCACCTCGCGAGCCGGTCCGTTGCGAGCGAGCAGAACATCGACGACGCCGAGAACGCGTTCCGCGTGGCCGAGGCGAGCCTGCGGGAGAGACGTGCCCAGCTCGAGCGGGCGGAGCGGGACCTCGAGCGCACCGAACTCCGCGCACCCTACGCCGGCCGCGTCCGTCAGGAGCAGGGCGATGTGGGGCAGTTCGTGAGCCGAGGAGTGGCCGTCGCGAAGCTGTACGCGGTCGACTACGCGGAGGTGAGG
>JAYGDB010000069.1:0-3949 GCA_046583095.1 Myxococcota bacterium
GGCTTCCGGAGCGGCAGCAGATCCTCGAACTCGGGATCTCGCTGCTCCCGCTTGGCGGCGAAGGTTTCGGCCATGTCCTGTGGGTGGAACATGCCGGTCTGCCAGGTGGCGATGTAGTTCAGCGAGTCTGCGGTGGAGTGATCACGCGCGTAGTTGATCATTTCCTTGGTGCCCCAGATCGCAAGCGGCGACTTGGAGGCGATCTGGCGGGCGACGTCCAGAACTCCCTCGCGCAGTGCCTCGCGGTCGGGAAAGACCTCGTTCACGAGACCGCAGGCCTTGGCTTCCTCCGCCGGCATGCGGCGACCCGTATAGGCGAGCTCGCGTGCAATGCCTTCGGGGATGATCTTGGGCAGACGCTGCAGGGTGCCCACATCGGCGGTGATGGCAATGTTGATCTCCTGGATACAAACAAACGCGTCGGCGCTCATGTAGCGCATGTCGCAGGCAGTGATCATGTCGACCGCACCGCCGACCGCCCCGCCCTGCACCGCAGCCAGCACCGGCACGCGCGCCTTCTCGAGCAAGTTGAACGTCTCCTGCAGCTCGAGCACCTCGCGGCGCATGTTGGCGCGCTGGCGGCCGCGCTCGCCTCCCGCCTGGTTGCTCCCGCTGCCAGTGAAAGCCGCGAGATCCATGCCGGCGCAAAAGTGCTTGCCGGTCGAGGAGAGGACGATCACCCGCGCCTCGCTACCCCGATCCAGTTCTCTGAGGATCCCTGGGAGTTCAATCCAGAAGGCCGGGATCATGGAGTTGAAGCTCTCGGGACGGTTCAGGCGAATCTCCGCCACCCCGTCCGCAACATCGACCGCAAAGCATTCGTAGCTCATATAGAAGGAATAGAAGCTCGCGCCCGTGCAGGCAATAGGCCGTTTGGCCACGACCTGGGGGCACCGCTGCCGCGGACACAGCAGCCTGCCAACCTGGCGTGGCCGCAAGATTCTTGGATCTCGGCGGCGTGGCTACAGGCGATGGGGCACAATCGAATCGTGAGCCGAACACCCTGAAATCGAGGGAGCACGCAGCCGATGAAAACGAGCGTCGACCAGTACTGCATCAACGTCAGCGATCTCGAAAAGTCTGTGAACTTCTACGAGAAGGTTCTCGGGCTCGAGATTACGCATCGAATCGAGATCCCGAACGTGACCGAGGTGGTGCTCAGCGGGGAAGACGGCAACCGGATCCAACTCGCCTGGCACCATGATCACGAGGGTCCGATCGACCACGGCAACGCGTTCTGGAAGCTCTACCTCAGCACCGATGATTGTGAGGGTCTCTATCAGCGCTGCGTCGACGCGGGCATGGAGTCGATCTCGGCGCCGGAGCGGCTGGCAGACTGGCCGGTCACCGCCGCGTTCGTCAGCGACCCCGACGGCTACCAGGTCGAAATTCTCCAACATCACGAGCCGACTCCTGCCGGGCTCAGCGGTCCGAACGCCAACTAGATCGAGGATGGCCAAGGAGGAGGAGTCGTGGCGCTGAGAAGGATCCTGCCGCTCCTGGCGCTGGCGCTCGCCCTCATCGTGGCCCTGGTCCTGTATCGCGCGGCATTTCCCGGCAAGAGCGCGCAGCAGGTCGAAGCCGCACCACTGCCCGGGGTCTCCTTCGACAGGGATGCGGCAGTCGCGCGTTTCGCCGCCGGGCTTCGTTTTCCGACGATCTCGTGGGGCGGCAGCGCGAACCTCGATGTCGAGGCCTTCACGGCGCTGCGCGAACACCTTCAGACGAGTTTCCCGCGCGTTCACGCTGCAATGCAAGTAGAGCACGTCAAGGACTGGACGCTGCTTCTCACCTGGAGCGGGAGCGATCCGGCGCTCGATCCGCTCGTCTTGATGGCCCACCAGGACGTGGTGCCAATCGTCGAGGAGAGTCGCGAAGACTGGGTCCAACCGCCTTTCAGCGGCGCCGTCGAAGAGGGCGTCGTGTGGGGGCGCGGCGCCATCGATGACAAGGCGAGCCTCTTCGCGATCCTCGAGGCGACCGAGGCGCTGCTCGGCGCGGGCTTCAAGCCAGTGCGAACCGTGATCTTCATCTTCGGCCACGACGAGGAGATCGGAGGTTCGGGCGCGGGTGCTGCCGCCGATCTGCTCTTCGAACGGGGCATCCGACCCTTCATGGTGCTCGACGAGGGGGGCGGAGTGACCCAAGGACTCCTGCCGGGCATCGAGTTTCCGCTGGCGCTCGTCGGTGTTGCCGAGAAGGGATACGTGACGCTCGAACTGGTGGTGCGAGGGGCGGGAGGACACTCTTCCATGCCACCGAAAGATCCCGCGATCGCGGTGCTGGGCGGAGCGCTGCGGCGACTACAGGACCATCCCCTGCCGACCCACTTCGACGGTCTCCCGGCCGCCCTGATCGAATCGATCTCGCCGCGCCTGTCCTTCGGCTATCGCATCGTCACCGAGAACCTCTGGCTCTTCGGACCCGCTGTAGAGTTCGGCTTCACGCAGCTGCCATCCGCTGCGGCCATGGTGCGGACGACGACGGCGCCGACCATGCTGCGCGGCAGCGTAAAGGAGAACGTGCTGCCGGCCGAGGCGGCCGCGATGGTCAACTTCCGGGTGCATCCGGCCGATCGCACGGGGGATGTGGCCGAGCACGCGCGCGAGGTGATCGACGATGAGCGGGTGGAGATCCGGACCGGAACCAACACCGAGCCTTCGCCCGTTGCGCCTTCGGAGGGCGCAGGCTGGAACGTGTTGCGGGCATCGATCGAGGCGAGTTTCCCCAATGCCGCGGTCGCACCCTTCCTGGTCGTCGGCGGCACGGACGCCCGCTACTTCCGGCGCCGGGAGATTCCTTCCTACGGCTTCCTTCCGGTCGTGCTCGATCGGGAGGCCATGCGGATCTTCCACGGCGTGAACGAAAGGCTCCCGGTCCCGCAGTTCGAAGCCGCCGTCGGGTTTTACGCCGACTTCCTACGCCGCGCATCAACCGCAGCCGGATCCTGACCTGCTGCCTGGGAGACTTCCCAGGGCATCCACGATCTGCGACCCTCATCCGCGATAGCGACACGCCGGGGCCCTGCCTCGCGACTCGACGCTGGCCGGGTCTCGGTGATCCACCGCGGAGCGAATGCCATGCCTGAGACCCCGCACGTCGAGACTCTCCTCTATGGATTCTTCAGCCCCGACTTCGTCTCGGAGGAGCGGTTCCTCGCGAGCCTCGACGATCTCGCGGCGAAAATACCCTCCCCGGATTCGATCGCTCCGACACGGATTCACGATGCGCGACATCTACAGTTCGACGCACTGAGGGATGCGTCCTTCTCCGAGGCGCGCTTCTTCGACGAACATGGCTTCGTTCTGCTACCGCATGAATCCGCGGTCGAGAACTGGGACTTCGATCCATCGCAGCCCGAGGCGCCGCAGGACGCCGTGCGAACCTATCATCCCGAGGCCGAGGCGCTGATTCGCTCGCGGCTCCTACCGGGACGGAAGCTCGAGGTCTACCAGGGACCGCCCGCGCGACGCGGTCCCGGAACCGCGAACCCAACCTACGCGTTGGGCGTCCACCAGGACTACGGACTCTCTCCAGACGACTACCAGGAAAGCCTGTTGGCGTTCACGACGCCGGAAATCGCTCGAGGGTGGCGCCAGCGTTTCGACATGGACGACGTCGAGGGCTTCATGGTGATCAACCTCTGGCGCCCGGTGTACTGCGACGGCCCGCTGATGCGCACTCCCCTCGCCGTCTGCGAGCCCCACTCCGTGCATCTCGACGATTGCGTTCCGGTCGGCCTGCTGGACTTCACACCGACCGGTCTCCCCACGAACCAGCTGTCCATGCGCCCGCATCCCGACCAACGCTGGTACTACTACCCGGCCATGACCAACGACGAGGTCCTCGCATTCAAGAACTTCGAGTTCTTCAAGGATGATCGGGACCTGCAGGTGGAGGCTTGCTTCCACAGCGCATTCGAAGATCCGGCCACTCCGCCCGATGCCGC
>JAYGDB010000027.1:0-29274 GCA_046583095.1 Myxococcota bacterium
CGATACGAAGATCGGTCGCGCCGCGGTGCAGGGCGGCGGTTTCATCACACATCTACGCCAGACCAACCAAGCGCCCCTACAGCGGGCCCTCGAACTCGACCGCCAGCAGGTGACCAGCTGGTCGGCCCACGGCGGCTTCGACCTGGCGCTCGGTCGCTATCTCGAGCTAATGGGAACCGCGAAGTTCTCCGAGCGTCGGAACGGCCTGGACGTGAACGACCTCGCCGGACAGCAGCTCGGCCCGATCCTGCGCCGGCGCAGCGAGTTCGACACGCGGCTCGAGCTCAGCCTTCGGCCGCAAGCCGGCGCCCTCGTGGCCACCGGCTACCGCTACGAGTGGATCGACCGGAACCTCCGCTATCCCGAAGCGCTCCTCGCGGTCGACGAACCCGTTGCGCTCATCACAGGGCGCAGTGAATCCCACAACCTCTACTTGCGCGGGCGGGCGCGGCTGTTCCGGCGCCTGCAGGTCTCGGGCGAACTCGGCTGGGAGTACCGGCCCCAGCGCGATTACCCGAGAGACATGACCCACAGCGTCTACTTCGACGCACGGGGCGCCTACACGCTACCGCGCCCGATCCCGATCAGCTTGTCGCTCCAAGGCGGGGTGCGGGACGGGCACGGCAACGGCCGCGTGCTCACCGGCAGCGCGAGCCAGGCCCGCAAGGACCTCGATCGGCTCCAGTGGAGCTACAGCGCGACGCTGACGGCCGTTCCAGCTTCGAGCACGACTCTCACTCTCAGCTTCGTTCAGCACCAGGACAATCAGGAGACGCCGTACCTGCGCACGGACTTCCCGCGCACCTTCGGCTCCGGCTTCACGAACTTCCTGCCGAACCCGGAGCGAGTCCACTACGACAGCGGCGTTCGCAGCCTTTCGCTCGGCGGACGCCAGAAGCTCACGGACTCGCTGGAGATGCGTGGTTTCGCGAACTTCACCTGGGTAGAAGCGGATATCGAGAGCAACAACCCGACCGGAACCGCCCTCGACGGGGTGAATGAGATCAGGAGCCGCATCCTGTCGGCGGGGGGCGGCATCGGCTTCGTTCCCCGGGACGGGCTCCGCTTCGACGTCGGCTACCGCTTCGACGAGTACCTCGACCGACGCGAGCGGGCGCCCATCGGACAGGACGACCGGCGGCACTCGCTCCACTTCGGCGTCACGGCGAGCCTCGACCTGATCAGCGGCCGCGCCGCAGACTGAGCGCGCTCCGACTTCGCCTAGTCGGCCTGGCGCGCGGCCTTCTTGGCGGCCTTCTCGGCATCGTCCAACTCGATGAAGTGGCCCTTCACGTGCTCGGGAATTGCGTGGGGGATCCGTCCCTTCGCGATCTCGAAGTCGAAGCCCACGGTCGTGCCGTCGGCGAGCCTGTAGCGAAGAGGATCGAAGGTGGGACTCTCGGGATTGTGGCAAGCCAGACAGATCGACGCGTCGTGGCCAGCGTCCCAGAGCCCCTTCTTCTCCGCCTTCTCTCGCTCGGACATGATCTTCTTCTTGCGGTAGTCGCGGCCCGGGCCGTGACAGGACTCGCATTGCACGCCGTCGTCCGGGGCGAGCAGGTTCGCAATTCGGAGGGGCGACACTCCGAAGGCCGTCAGGTGGCAGCGCAGGCAGGCGTCACTCTCGTGAGCGGGGCCTTCGAGCTCGAGCCGCTTCGCGATGGACGCAGACTCCTCGCCCAGCAGCGTCTCGTAGGCCCGGCGGTGTGGCCCCTCGGACCAGACGCCCAGCTGGTCGCCCATCAGCTCCTTCCCGTGACACGTGCGGCATTTTTCGACGCCCACGTAGTCGTGCTCTCCCCCGGCTGCCACAGGCACGGCAAGGCTGAGGAAGACGAGACAGGCCAGCCGGGAGGCCATCCGTCGAACCCAGATCAAGGAAGCTTCCGAAACGTCGCGAGCAGCGCAGCGAACAGCAGCGCGAGCGCCGCGATCAGCCCGATCCCGAGCCGCAGCCGGCTGTCGGCCTCCCGGTGGAGAAGCGCCACCTGCTCGCCGAGTCCCTCGTAGCGGCCGACCGCCTGGGCCCGGACCGCATCGATGTCCGCGTCATCGAACGCATGGACGGATTGCGCAAAGCCCTCGTGAATCTCGCGCGTCACCCGACGAAAGTCCGCCAGTTCGACGCCCTTGGCTTCGACGGCGTCGATGTTCGCCAGCAGGGCCTGTTCGGCGACGCGCACCTGGCGCAGGAACCCGATCCAGCGATCGGGGTCGGCGACGCTCGGGCAGCCGGGACAGGCCTCCGAGGTCACGATCTCTTCCGGGACAGAGGCAAGCGTACGGTGGCCGTCCCGCATGTGGCACGTCGCGCAAGTGGCGACGCGCACGCCTGCGAGGATCGCGCGTCCGAAACGTCCGGCCGTGAAGGCCTCGGCGATCGCTTCGTGACACACCCCGCAGTAGTCCGCCATCTCGGTCCAGGACGGGTTGTCGAGAAAGCCCGCCTCGTCGCTCATCGACTCGTCCCCGTCCTCGAGTCGCGGATCGCCACCGTGACACGCATCGCAGGAGACGAAATGCTCGGCGTGAATGCTGTCCCGCCACTCGGGGACGGAGATCGCGAGCGCCTCGTCGATCTCGGCCTCGTGACAGGTCACGCAGGTGCTTTCGTCCTGCCAGGCGTCATCGTTTGCGACAGCCATGGGCGCAGGCTGAAGAGCCGGGGATACGAGGCAGATCGCGAGGAGCCAGAGGAGCGCGCGGATCACGCCAGGTACCCCAGCACGCTCAGGGTCACGAGCGCGGCCAGCGCCAGCGCGATCCCCGCGCTGATGACGGGCCGATCCAGGGGATGCCGGTCGGGCCCACGGTCGATGAACGGCAACGCGAAGAGCACCGCGAGGGCCACGCCCTCGAGCGCGAGAGCAATGCCCTCGGGCACGAGCCTCGGGAGTTGGTAGGCCCACAGGAAGTACCACTCGGGCTTTGCGTGCGCAGGAGTCTCGAAGGGGTCGGCCGGCACCAGGTGATCGGCGGGGAAGAAGAGATCCGGCAGGAAGAACACCGAGATCGTCAGGACGATCGAGAAACCCACGATCGTCGTGGCATACCGAAGCGCGACCCGGGGGTAGAAGGGCAGCGTGGCCGACGTCCCCTCTTGCCCCCGCCGGCGCGCTCGACCGGCCAGCCCGACTCGGCGCACGAGCGCCAGGTGGACGGCGACCCCGGCCAGCAGGAGCAGCGGCAACAACGCCACGTGCGCGGTGAGTGCGCGGCGGTAGGTCGCGTCGCCGACGAACTCCCCCCCGCGGACCCACTGGACGAGATCCGTTCCCACCCCGGGTACGTAGGAGAGCGAAGCCGTGACGACGGTCGTCGCCCAGTAGGACAGCTGGCTCCAGGGCAGGATATAGCCCGTGAGGGCAGCACCCAGAATCCCCAGGAAGAGAACACAGCCGCTCACCCACACGAGTTCCCGCGGATCCTTGTAGGCGCCCTGGAACGCGGTGCGGAAGAGATGCAGGAAGAGGATGGCCACCATCCAGTTCGCACCGTGAGCATGAACGAGCCGGATCAGCCAGCCGTAGGGTACGTCGCGCATCAGAACGCGAACGCTCTCGAAGGCGCCCGCGGGATCCGGGACGAAATAGAGCAGGAGCAGGCTCCCCGTCGCCAGCTGGACGAGCAGGAGGAAGGCGAGGATGGCTCCGAGCGAGACCCCGGTGCCGCTTTCTTCCGGCACCGCGAAGCCGCGCCCGTGGCGCTTCAGGAGTTCACGAAATCCGGTACGTCGTTCGAGCCACTGGGACACGTTCTCAGACCTTGCGGACGACGACGGTGCCAGCAATCTCGCTGACCTCGAGTTTCGCGAGGGGGCGCGGCGCCGGCCCCCCCATGACCTCACCTTCGAGATCGAAACGCGCGCCGTGACAGGGGCAGAAGAATTGGCGGCGGCCCTTCTTCCACTTCACCACGCAACCGAGATGGGTACAGACCGCCGAGAAGGCGCGATACCCGTCGCCGGTGTTCACGACGAGTACCGGTCGACCTCCGACGATGACCTGCCTGGCCTCCCAGAGCCCGACCTCGTCATTGCCGAAGGCGGCGACCGCCGCGCCCTCGGTCTGCTCGAGCGGAAGCAGGTAGCTGCCAACCGGAACACCCGCCATACCGGCGACTGCCAGGCTGGAGCCGCCGACAAGGAGTTGCAGCGCGCGACGCCGATCGACTCCGGTTCGGGTTTCGGTCTCGTCGCTCATCGGGTCGGGCCTACGGGCATGGGCGCTGATTCTCAGCCAACCCGACAAGCGGCGCAATCATCCGGACCTTCGCTAGGGTAATCGGTCGCTCCTTGGGGGAAGACGGAGCCCGGCGCACGTCTCCTCGGCATCGTGGCCCTCGTCAGTGTCGCCGCACTGCGAAGACGGCGCGCCTGCTAACCTCGAGGGAGCATGCCGGTCCATCTCGTCCTCACCGTGATCGCACGCGACAAGCCCGGAATCGTCGAGGCGCTCTCCCAGGCAGTCTCCGACCACGGTGCGAACTGGCTCGGGAGTCGCATGGCTCGGCTCGCCGGCGAGTTCGCCGGCATCGTCGAGGTGAGCGTTCCGGACACGCAGGCAAGCAAGCTGGCTCTCGCGTTGCGCGGGCTGGAGTCCGAAGGGCTTCGAATCCAGATCGAGCAATCGAGCGCGCCGGAGTCGGCCGCTGCTGGAACCCGAACGCTGCAGCTGGAGCTGGTGGGCAATGATCGTCCGGGCATCGTGCGAGAGATCGCCCAGGCCCTGGCCCGGCGAGGCGTGAACGTCGACGAGCTGTCGACCGGCTGCGAGAGTGCGCCCATGTCGGGCGAGGCGCTCTTCCGAACGACGGCCCGCCTGGAAGTTCCGGCGGACGTCACCCTCGAGTCCCTCGGCACCGAACTCGAGAAGATCGCCAGCGATCTGATGGTCGACCTCAGCCTCGACGAAGCCGGGTCCTAGAACTTCCTACCGGACGGCACCGCTCTGCTCGAGGTCGTGGATCTCCTCGGCCGAGAAGCCGTGGTCGGCAAGAACTTCCGCGCTGTCCTGTCCGAGGTGCGGCGCGGGACGCGCCACCTCGGGCGCCGTGCGACTGAAGCGCGGCGCCGGCGCCGCCTGCACCACGCCGCCGTCGTCGAGGAAGGTCTTGCGGTGCAGGTTGTGGGGATGCTCCGGCGCCTCGCCCATGGAGAGCACCGGCGCAAAGCAGACGTCACTTCCCTCCATGATCTCGCACCACTCGTCCCGGCTCTTGCTCTTGAAGATCGCAGCGAGACGCTCTTTCAGCTTCGACCACTGACTCTGGTCCATCTGCGCCGGCAGATCCTCCGCCGCGAGCCCGGTCTTCTCGATCAGCTCTGCGTAGAACTGCGGCTCGATCGATCCAATCGAGACGTGCTTGCCGTCCTGCGTCTCGTACACCTCGTAGAAGTGGGCGCCCGAGTCGAGCAGGTTCGTGCCTCGCTCGTCGTTCCAGACACCCATCGCCCTCATGCCGTACATCATCTGCATCAGGACCGCGGCACCATCGACCATGGCGGCGTCGACGACCTGACCCTTGCCCGAGCGGGCCGTCTCGATCAGCGCGCAGGCCACACCGAAGGCCATCAGCATGCCTCCCCCGCCGAAGTCACCGACGAGATTCAGCGGAGCCAACGGCCGCTCGCCCTTGCGCCCGATGTGATCGAGCACACCGGCCAGCGAGATGTAGTTGATGTCGTGCCCGGCGGCCTGGGCCATCGGGCCCTCCTGGCCCCAGCCGGTCATTCGGCCATAGACGAGCTTTGGATTCCGAGCGAGACAGACGTCGGGGCCGAGGCCGATGCGCTCCATCACGCCCGGACGGAACCCCTCGATCAAGGCGTCGGCCCGCGCGACGATCCGCAGCACGGCTTCGACACCCGCCGGATTCTTGAGATCGACTGCAACGCTGCGGCGACCGCGGCTCATGGGGTCCTTGGGCGGCGTCGCGGGATCACCTCCGCGCACACGACTCGCCCGGTCGATGCGGATTACGTCGGCACCCATGTCCGCGAGCATCATGGAAGCAAACGGGCCTGGCCCGATGCCCGCGAGCTCGACCACCTTCACGCCTTCGAGGGGACCCATCTCTTCTCCTTCGCTCGCTTTCCGCTGGATCTTCGCGCCGGGGTCTCGGGAGTTCGGGGGCGGCGATGATACGCTCTCCCACCCGCCAACGCCCGAGCGAGGAAGATCCTTGAAGGTCGCGGTGATCGGAGCTGGAGCCGTCGGTCTCGGACTCTCGAGCTGTCTCCTCGCGAGTGGTGCAAGCGTGCACCTCCAGGTACGCGATCCGCGCGCCGCCGACGCACTTCGCAGTGAAGGACTGACGCGCACCGGCATCTTCGGAAACTTCCATGCACCCGCCGGGACTTTCACCGTAGGGACGAGCCTGTCGGAGTTGGCGAACGCCGAACCCGCGAGCGTCCTCGTCTGCACGAAGACGACGGCCGTGGACGAGGTTGCCGGGGTCCTCGCGGAGGTGTGGCCGAGTCTGCCCTCCCCACTCGTCGTGCTATGCCACAACGGCTGGGGGAGTGCGGAGAGATTCGCCCGGCGGCTGCCGAAGGAGCGGATCTTCAACGCCACGATCACCACCGGTTTCCGGCGCGACGGCTGGACCCGGGTGGAGATCACGGTGCACGGCGACCAGATTCACATCGGCAGCCTCTTCGACCAACCCGAGACGACTGTCGCGTCGATCTGCGCGGCGATCGCGGCCGGCGGGATTCCGTGCGAGCCGTCCGCCACGATGGAGCAGGACCTCTGGGCGAAGCTCCTCTACAACTGTGCGCTCAACCCGCTCGCGGCCCTGCTCGGCGTTCCCTATGGCGTCCTCGGCGAGGACGCCCACTACCGGTCGATCCTCGAGGACGTCGTGCGCGAGATCTTCGAGGTTCTCGAGGCTTCCGGGCGACAAACCCGCTGGGCTTCGCCGGACGAATACCTCGACTTCTTCTTCCGCGAGCTGCTGCCACCCACCCGGGAGCACGAGTCATCGATGTTGCAGGATCTGCGCGCCGGACGGCCGACAGAAATCGATGCACTCTGCGGGGCCGTGGTCGCCCTCGCTGCCGAGGCTGGAGTGGCCGCCCCGGTCAACCAGGCCCTGACGATCCTGGTAAGAGCCGGGCAGCGATCCGCTTGACCCGCTTCGGGAACTCGGCTTTGATCCCGCGGCTCCCCGCGAAGTCGGAGGATGGATCATCCGCCTCTCGGAACGAAGAGTCGTGCTCACGGGCATGGGAATCCTGTCGCCGGTTGGCATCGGCATCGAGGAGACGTGGTCGTCCCTGCTCGCAGCAAAGAGCGGCATCCGCGAGATCACCCTGTTCGACGCGAGCGAGTATCCGACACGCATCGCCGGCCAGGTATGGGACTTCCAGGCGGACGACCACTTCTCCCCGAAAGAGGCGAGAAAGCTGGACCGCTACCAGCAGTTTGCGCTGGTCGCTGCCCGCCAGGCAATGGAAGACGCGGGCCTCAGCGCCGAGACGATCGACGGCGACCGCACCGGAGTCGTGATCGGAACCGGTCTCGGAGGACTCGAGACCCTGCACTCGGTGGCAGATCTGCTGAGTAACAAGGGACCGAAGCGCGTCAACCCGTTCACGATTCCGAAGCTGATCGGGAATCTCGGCGCAGGCCTCGTCTCGATCGAGTTCGGAGCCCGCGGACCGAATCTGGCGAGCGTCAGCGCCTGCGCGACGGGCGCCCACTCCATCGGTGACGCGGCGAGGCTGATCGCAATGGGCGACGCCGACGCCATGATCGCCGGGGGGGCCGAAGCCACCGTCGGACCGATCTGTCTCGCGGGCTTCGCCGCCATGAAGGCCCTCTCGACGCGCAACGACGATCCCGAAAAGGCGAGCCGACCCTTCGACCTCGACCGGGACGGCTTCGTGGCCGCCGAAGGCGCGGCGGTCGTGGTGCTCGAGCTACTCGAGAACGCGAAGGCCCGGGGCGCACACATCTACGCAGAGATCGCGGGCTATGGACAGTCCGCGGACGCCTACCACATCACGAGCCCGGACCCTGAAAGCAAAGGCGCCCAGCTCGCCATTCGAAACGCTCTCGACGACGCCGGCCTCGGCACGGGCGACTTCCAGTACGTGAACGCCCACGGCACCTCGACGCCCGCGGGCGATATCGCCGAGACGAACGCCCTCAAGGCAGTCTTTGCAGAGCGTGCATCCGACCTCTGGATCAGCAGCACGAAGAGCTGCACCGGCCACATGCTCGGCGCCGCGGGAGCGCTCGAAGCCGCGATCCTGGCGCTCGCGATCGATCGCAACGAGGTTCCACCCACCGCGAACTACGAAACACCCGACCCGGAGTGTGATCTCGACTACGTGCCGAGCAAGAGCCGACAGCGCGAGATCAGCGCCGGTCTCACGAACAGCTTCGGCTTCGGAGGAACCAACGTCGCCCTCGCTCTCACGGCCGTCTAGCGCCGCCAGAAGGAGCGCATGAAGAGCGCCAGCAGCGCGAAGAACTCGAGCCGCCCCAACCACATCAACAGGATCATCAGGGCCTTCTGCCATGCAGCGAAGAAGGCGTAGTTCTCGCTCGGCCCAACACCCGCCAGGCCCGGCCCGATGTTCGCGAGGGTCGCGATCGACGCCGTCGCCGCAGTGACGATTCCCGTGTCGCCGATCGCGAGCAGCAGCGTACCCACGCCCCACGTGAGCATCCAGAGCACCAGGAAGCCCAGCACGCTGCGCACCGACTCGTTCGGGAAGGCACGGCCTCCGATCGTGATCGCAATCACCGCGTTCGGGCTGAAGGTGAGGCGCACCTCGCGCAAGGTGGCCTTGAAGCCCACGATCAGGCGCGAGACCTTGACGCCTCCTGCCGTCGAACCGGCACAGCCCCCCGCCACCATCAACATCAACAGGAGGATCTTCGAAACATCGGGCCAGGCGTTGAAGTCCACGGTCGTGAATCCCGTCGTCGTGATGATGGAAGCGACCTGGAACAGCGCGTCGAGGAGAGGGCGACCCTTCTCGGTTCCGGCGACGGCGATCAGGTCGAAGCTCACAACGATGACCGCGGCGGCCACCAGGGCGGCATAGAAGAGAAGCTCGGTGTCTCGCAGCACTCCGCTGCCACGCCGCCGAAGCACGAGGTAGTAGAGCGAAAAATTTACCCCTGCGCCCAGCATGAAGATCGTCACCGCGAGCTGGGCGGGCACCGACAGGTGTTGCATCGAATCGGCGTAGGGCGAGAAGCCACCCGTCGAGACGGTGGAAAAAGTATGGGCGAGCGCGTCGTACACGCTCAGACCGCAGAGCAGAAGAACCACGACCTCGAGCGCACTCATCACGAGGTAGATGCGCAAGATCGTCAGCGCGGTCTCCCGCACGCGCGCGTGGAGAATCTCGGCCTTCGGGCCCGGCACCTCGAGACGGAAGAGGAAGCGCGCGCCCGGTCCCAGCTCACCGAGCAGCGCCACGAAGAGCACGACGATGCCGACACCACCGAGCCACTGGGTCAGGCTCCGCCAGAAGAGCAACCCGGAACCGAGCGACTCGACATTCACCAGGATCGACGCCCCCGTGGTCGTGAAGCCCGATGCGGACTCGAAGAGCGCATCGATGGGGCTCGAGATCGCACCACTCACGAGGTAGGGAATGGCGCCACTGAGCGAGGCAAAGAGCCACGACCCGACGACGATCAACACACCCTCGCGCCGGAAGAGATCGCCCTCCGCATGCCCGAAGAATCGGCACGCGATACCCGCGAGCGCCGTCACAGCGGCGCCGACGAGGAAGCCCCGGGTGCCGCCCGTCTCGCCGGCCGGGATCGACCACACCAGAGGCAGGAGCTGGGCAACCGCGAGGATCCCGAGAACCAGGCCCAGGCTGTGGAACGTACGACGGATGTTCATCGTCTGGGCTCAGTTCAGCTCGGGGCCGGGGAAGAGCAGCTGTACGGTGGCGACCTCGGACGCGTGTGCGAAGACGATCACCTCGTCATCCACTTCCAGGCGCTCGTCGCCGTGGGGGATAATCGGCTCGTCGTCCCGCAGGACTGCCGCGACGATCAGGCCGCTCGGGATCTCGATGTCAGCGAGGCGCCCCCCCGCCACCGGAGTGTTCGAGTGGATGCGCCGGTGGACGAAGTGGGCGGAGTCGTTCTCGAGCGAGACGATCCGCGGCTGGTAGTTGCTGTCGATGTAGTCGCGAATGCGCTCGGCCGCGATCGAGCGGGGCTCGACGACGTCGAGCAGCCCGACCTTCCGCCACATGCTGGACCTCTCGCTCCGCGTCACCAGCGCGCTGATTTTCTTCGCGCCAACTTCCTTGGCGAGAAGACACGCCATCAAGTTCGTCTCGTCGTGGCCCGTGAGCGCGATGAAAGTCCGGGCGTCCGCGACGCCTTCTGCGGCCAGGATGGAGAGATCCGTGGCGTCGCCGTGGACGATCTCGCAGTGGGGAAATTCGGTTGCGAGTTCCTCGGCGCGGCTCCGATTCGCCTCGATGATCTTGAGCCGCTTCACGCGATGGCCGAGGCCCGCCGCCACCTCGCGGCCGGTGGAGCCGCCTCCAGCGATCACGACGAGCCCCAACGACTGCGAATCGCCACTGATGCGCTTCTCGACGTCGTCGATTGCCTCGGTCTTGGCGATGACCAGCACATCGCCACCGGGGTGGGCGCGGCTGTCTCCGGTTGGAACCGTCCAGCGATTGTCCGACAGGAACGCGAGGACCAGACAGTCTGTGGGGAGGTCGGCCTCCGCGAGGCGCCGCTCCCCCAGGATCGAGCCCGGTCCGATGACCGTCTTGCGGATCTGCAGCCGGCCGCGAGCCAGGTATTCGATCTCGAGCGTGTTGTATCCGAGGACGAGGTTCAGGATGCGGGTCGTGGCCAGAAGCTCCGTCGACAGCAGCAGGTCCACCTGGAAGACCTGCTCGTAGGTGCGCCCGTAATGCGCGACGTCCTTGGACGCATCGATCCGCACCACCGTCCGAGGCGCACCGAGACGCTTCGCGAGGAGCGATGCCGCGAGGTTCGCCTCGTCGGACGAACTTGCAGCCACGAAGAGATCGCAGTCATCTACCCCGGCGGCTTCCAGGGTCGGAACCTGGCTGCCGTTGCCTTTGACGAATGCAACGTCCAGCTGCTCCTCGACGAGCCCGCGCTTCTCCTCGTCGAGGTCGATGATCGTCACGACGTGCCCGTCCGATGACAAGGCGCGGGCGAGGTAGCTACCGACGTCGCCGGCGCCCATCACCACGAATCGCTTGGCTTCCATCAGGATCCTCCCGAATGTCCAGCGCCGGAGGGGCTCTTCGAATCGGGTATGCGTAAGCGCATCAGGGCGATGTCCCTAGCTGGGGAAGGGCGGCTGGGGTGTCATGGCTCGGAAGTTTGCGCGATCTCGCTGCGGTCTCAAGGCCGGCACCGCGGGCCGACGACTCCCCGCTCCCGCAGAGCCCGGACCTCCTCTGCCGAGAGCCCCAGATCTTCGAGGATCTCGTCGCTGTGCTCGCCGTGGAGGGGCGGGCGCCGATCGATCGCGCCGGGCGTCTGCGAGAGCTTCACCGGCAGCCCCGTCGTCTTGAAGGTGCCGATTTCTGGGTGGGGCAGCTCAACGAGCATCTCGCGGGCGAGCACCTGGGGATCCGAGAACACCTGGCCGAGATCCAGAACGGGCCCACAGGGCACCCCGGCCCGGTTGAGGAGGTCGACCCAGTGCGAAACATCCTGCTGCGAGAGGGCGTCTTCTATCGCACCCGTCAGGTCATCGCGATTCCGGAGGCGCTCGACGGGGCCGCGGAAGCGTTCATCGGTCGTCCATTCCGGGTGGCCGAGGGCCTCGGCGAGCTGCTTCCACATCGCGTCGTTGCCGGCGGCGATGTTGAGATACGCGTCGCGGGCGCGGAAGCGGCCGTAGGGAGCTGACAGCGGGTGGTGCTGCCCCGCAGGCCCCGGCACGGCACCGCGCTCGAAGAACATCCCGGCCCCCCAGGAGAGCACGCCGATCATCGACTCCAGCAGCGACGTGTCAACGATCTGGCCCTGGCCCGTTCGGACCCGAGCAAGCAGGGCGAGCTGAATTCCGTGAGCCGCGAAGAGGCCGGCCAGGAGATCGCCGATGGCAATGCCCGCTCGGGTCGGCCCGCTCTGCTCGGTACCCGTCAGGCTCATGAAGCCGCTCATCCCCTGCGCGATCTGGTCGAAGCCCGGACGATCGCGGTAGGGTCCGTCGGCGCCAAAGCCGGAGATCCCGCAGTAGACGAGGCGCGGGTGAAGCGCGAGCAGGCTCTCGGCACCGAGCCCGAATTTCTCCATCACGCCGGGACGAAAATTTTCGACCACGACGTCGAAGCTCGGAAGCAACCGTTCGATGATCGCCCGGCCAGGCTCGGTCTTGATGTCCAGGGTGAGGGATCGCTTGTTGCGGTTGCTCGACAGGAAGAAGTAGCTATCCCGCTCGGCTCCCGGCGGCCGAAATTCCCGACCCTTCGGCGATTCGACCTTCACGACGTCCGCGCCGTAATCCGCGAGCAGCATGGTGGCGAAGGGGCCGGCGAGATAGCGCGTAAGATCGAGGACCCGGATACCCGAGAGGGGTGCCTCGGCCACGCTCACTTGCCCTGGAATGCCGGGCGGCGCTTCTCGAGGAAGGCGCGAACTCCCTCCTGGTAGTCGCCGCTCTCGTAGCATTCGCGGATCGAGCGGTCGATGGCTCGAGCGTCGCGTTGCGCGGGATCGCTCGCGAGCTCACCGAAGACGAGCTTCGCGCTCCTCAACGTGAGAGGTGCGTTCTCGGAGATACCCTCGGCGATCTTGCGAACTCCCGCGTCGAGATCCGCCTTTGGAAACACGCGATTCACGAGGCCCACGTGGTAGGCCTCCTGCGCATCGAAGCGACGACCCGTGAAGAAGATCTCCTTCGCGGCCGGGAGCCCGACCGTGCGGACCAGCTTCTCGATCCCACCCGCGCTGTAGCCGAGGCCCAGGCGAGCCGCAGGCACCCCGAAGACGCCGTCATCCGCCGTATACCGGAGGTCCGCGGTCAACGCGATCGCGCATCCGCCGCCCACGCAGAAGCCGTGAACCAGCGCAATCACGGGCTTGCGGATCGCAGCCAGGGCGACGAACGCCCGCGCATTCTGCTCATCGTACTCCGCCGCCGAGGATCCCGTCCGCCGGTCGGCGAACTCGGAGATGTCCGCGCCGGAGACGAAGGCCACGTCTCCCTCGCCGCGCAGCAGGACGACGCGAATCTCGGGGTCTTCGTCGAGCCCGCGCGCCGCAGCGGGAATGGCCTGCCACATGGCGGCGCTAATGGCGTTTCGGCGCTCGGGCTGATCGAAGACGATCCAACCCAGGCTGCCTTCGCGCTCCACTCGAATGCGGCCCGACATCGGGACCAGATTAGCTGGAAACAGCGGCTGTTGCGGTCTCGGGCGGAGCGCGGTGCACGACCCGCGCGAGTGCGGCCAGCAGGGCCTGGGCCTTGTCGAGAGTCTCTCGGTATTCGGCGACGGGGTCCGAATCGGCCACGATGCCACTACCGACGTGGAGATGTGCGCGCTCGTTCTCGACGATCAAGGTGCGGATCACGACCGCCAGGTCGAGGCCGCCACGCACGTCGAGATAACCCAGCCCTCCGGAATAGACCCCGCGCCGCACCGGCTCGAGGCGGTCGATGAGCTCCATCGCGGCGAGCTTGGGCGCGCCCGTCATCGAGCCAGGCGGGAAGCTCGCGCGTAGAAGATCGATAGCATCCCGGTCAGAGCGCAGACAGCCCGTCACGGTCGAGACCATCTGGAAGACCGTTGCGTAGGCCTCTATGGCCATCAACTCGGGGACCGCGACGCTTCCGATCTCGCACACCCGGCCCAGATCGTTCCGCACCAGATCGACGATCATCAGGTTCTCGGCACGATCCTTCTCGCTCGTCCGAAGCGCTTCCGCCAACCGCGTGTCCTCGTCGCGCGTGACGCCCCGGGGCCGGGTGCCCTTGATGGGACGACTCTCGACGCCGCGGTCGTCGTCGAGCTTCAGGAAGCGTTCGGGCGAGCTGCAGAGGACCGTCGCCTCCGGAAGCTCGAGGTAGGCGGCAAACGGCGCCGGGTTCAGCGCCCGCAGCTCGCGATACAGGTCGAACGAGTCTGCACCGGGAATGCCGAGATCCATGCGGTGCGTAAGGTTCGCCTGGTAGACGTTGCCGGCAGCGATCTCCTGGAGAGTCTCGTCGACTGCGTCGGCGTAGGAGTCCTCCTGGAAGAAGGTCTCGAGGCCCAGCGGAGTGAGCACCACCGGGGGCGACGCCTCCAAATTGGACGCGTGCGCGTCGGCCTGAGCCGGGGCGCCCTGGGCGAGGCGAGCCATGGCTCGAGACGCGCTGCGAGCGTTCCGGTCGGCCTGGGTGTCGTCTTCCGCAAAGCCCAGGCCGATCGCGAAGGCCCGGTCGTCCAGATGGTCGATCGCCACCAGTCGGTCGATGAAGAGGAGTGCGAGATCCGGCAGACCCAGATCGTCCGGCGCGCCGAGCGAGATCGCTTCGATGCGAGACGCCAGCTCGTAGCCGAAATATCCGACCGCACCGCCTACGAATGGCACCGCCAGCTCCTCGGCCGCGGGTGCGGGAGGCATCAGCGAACGGACGAGATCGAGCGGATCGGCGACGCAGTCGGTTCTCCCGGGCGCGAGGTCCCCTCGCACATCGCGGCGACAATCGAGCCGAGCCTCGGACCCCCAGGCTTGCACGACGAGGTAAGGGTCCGCACCGACGAACGAGAAGCGGCCCAGGCGTGGATCCCGCGCTGCGCTGTCGAGGAGCCACGCGAAGCCCTGCCCTCGCAGAAGATCCAGCAGTCCGACCGCATCCGGAACACGCGGCAGCTCACTCACGTGGAGCGCGGTCACGACCTGGGTCGATCCGACTTCGGAGGGTTGGTTCATCGGTGGACGCCTGCCCCGGGATCTACCGTGTGGGCACTCGCAAGCGCGCAAGCTACCGCACCCCGACCTCGTTTCGCATCGGCTCGCCCCGCACGTAGCGCTGAAGGTTCTCGACGAAGATCTCGCTGGCCCGGTGAAAGTTGCCAGGGGTCGTCCCGGAGCTGTGAGGCGTCACGATGACGTTTGGCATCCGCCAGAGTGGGCTCTCGTCGGGCAGCGGCTCGGCGGCGAATACGTCGAGACCGGCACCGCCCACGCGTCCAGTCTCCAGGGCCTCCGCCAGCGCGGACTCGTCGATCAACTCGCCGCGGCCGATGTTGACGATCAAGCAGCCCGGCTTCAGGGCGGCCAGGGCTTCGCGATCGATCAGCCGGCGGGTCTGGTCACTGAGCGGGATCGCGAGGACGAGGGCGTCGAGTTCGGGCAGTAGCTCGTGGAGGTCCGCGAGCGCTCGGGTCTCGCACGGCTCGTCGCCCGAGGGGCGGCGGCGTACGCCGACCACGCGCATCCGGAATGCAGCCCCGAGCCGCGCGACTTCGAGACCGATCGGGCCGAGGCCCACGACACCGAGGGTCCAACCCTGGAGATCACCGATATCGCGCGGATTCCAGTGGCGTCGAGCCTGGTCAGCGAGCCAGCCCGGCAGATTGCGTGTCAGCGCCAGCAGGTACAGCATGACGGTCTGGGCAATGGGTACCGCCATCGCGCCCGAGGAGGTCGTCACGCGTGCGCCGCGGTCGAGGAGGCGCTCGAAAAAGATGTTGTCGATGCCTGCCGAGAAAGTGTGAAGCCATCGGATGTCGGGAACCTGCTTGAGGGCGCGGAGGAACGGCCCCATCGAGTCAGGAAACAGGTCGCCCGAGAAGTAGACGACCTCGACGGCTTCGAGTCCGTCTGTCGAACCGTCCGGCGCAAGCACGATGCGCTCCGCACCGGGCGCCGCCTGTTCGAGAACCACGCCGTAGTGGCGTTCGACCGCCGCACTGATCAGCATCGATCCCTGCACGCGCTCCAGCCTACCCAATCGGAATCGGGTATTCTCGATGCGTGCAACGCATCTGCTTCTACCACGCCGGCTGCCCCGACGGGTTCGGGGCCGCGTGGTCAACGTGGCGGTCCTGGAAGGACGAGGGCCGATACGTTCCGCGCGGACACGATCACTCCATCGAGGTGAGTGAGTACGCGGATGCCTGGGTGGCCTACGTCGACATCGCTCCGGACAACGAGGAGTTACTCGGACTCGCGGCCGTCGCCGCACAGGTGACGATCCTCGATCACCACGTCAGCGCGCGCGACCGCTATCTCTCGGACACTGCAGTCGTGAACCGCGTGGAAGCGCTCGGCCACGAGGTCGTCTTCGACATGCAGCAATCGGGCGCCATGCTCGCCTGGAATTACTTCTCGGAGGGAGCCCCGGCTCCCGAGTTGTTGCGATACGTCGAAGACCAGGACCTCTGGAACTGGCAGCTTCCCGACTCCGCCGAGGTGAACGCAGCAATCGCCGCCTACCCGCGACGCTTCGAGGTCTGGGACGAACTCTCGCAGCGCCCCATCGCCGAGCTCGTCTCGGAGGGACGCTCGATCGTCCGGGCGAATCGGATGGAGGTCGAGCGGATGCTCCAGAGCGCCCACCGGCTGTCGGTCGACGGCAAGTACGTCGAGGCGGTCAATGCCACCCACGTCCGCAGTGCAATCGGTCACGAGTTGGCGGAGCGCAAGGCCTACGGGCTGGAGTGGAGCTGCGTGTACCGCATCACGAGGGACCAGGTGCACGCCACCCTGTACTCGATCGGAGACGTGGACGTCGCCGCGATCGCGGTGATCTATGGAGGCGGCGGGCACCGCAACGCGGCCGGCTTCAGCGTGTCCCTCGAAGACTGGGCCGAGCACTTCTGCGGCTAGCGAAGTCCGCGGTGCAACGCGCTCCGCACGCCAATCCGAATGCGCGGACGGTTCTAGAGAATCACCGACTCGAAGGTCAGCGTCAGCTGATAGAGTTTGAACTCGATGGTATCGGCGACGGCCTCAGCCGCATAGCCGAGGTCCTCCGGGAGTGAATCGATCAGCGCGATTCCCCGAACCTCCCCGCTCGAGCCTCCAAGGTGCCGGCGCACCCAGCCGATTCGCTCGAGCAGATCGCTGACGATCTCCTTGCCGCAGCCCGGCTCGGCCAGCTGGATCACCACCCAGCCACCCGCGTCGTCTCGCGCAAGCAGATCGATGTTGCCCACCGCCGTGGGGTAGCCGACGCCGCTCGCCTTGCCGTCCTCGCTGTAGACCTCGAGGCCGGGTTCGATCAGCGAGAGCTGCCCGGCCAGCAACTCCACGATGCCCTCGGGCGGCAACGAAAAGCCCTGCTGCGGCACCGAATCCGGCGCCTTACCGCCATCGCCGACCTGTTGCCGATCGTCCTCTGACTTCTTGGACTTCTTGGCCGGGGGAAGGGGGTAGTTGGCCCGGGAGTCGGCCGGAGCACTGGAGCCGGCACCCAGGTCACGACTGGTGGCAACATCGCGCCCGCAGGCCGGGCAGCGCTTGTCGCGCGGAGAGAGCTTCGTCTGGCAGGACAGGCAGTACATCGATTCGGTCCCCGAGAGCGAGCACAGAAGACTGGCCCGGGCCTCGTAGAGTCCATCGGCAGAACATCAGGCGGCACTTAGCGCCCCGATGTCCAATTTCCGGCGGGAATTCCGAAGGTTGTCCAGAGGCCGGAGACGTTGCCCCAACGCCGATCCCCGGCCCGGCCATGGGTTTCGCTAGAGTGCGCCGGTTCATCATCGAGCGCCGCAACGAATGCTCGACGACGCCCGGCAGCTGAAGACACACGACAAGATGAGCCTCTGGGGGCATCGCGCCGCCACGGCCTGAAGGAGTTCTCGCATGAAGCTCGTGACATTCACGCAAGGCACCGAGACCCGAATCGGACGACTCGAAGGCGACGAGATCATCGACCTCTCGAGCATCGCCGGCGACATGATCTCGTTCCTCGAGGCGGGCGAGGACGCCCTCGAGAACGCCCGGCGCGCCGACGCAACCCGCGTGGCGCTCGCGGACGTTCGACTCGACGCGCCGGTGCCGAGACCGCCGAAGATCCTCGCGGTAGGACTCAACTATGCCGACCACATCGAGGAGTCGGGGATGGAGACCCCGAAGCTCCCGATGATCTTCAACAAGCAGTCCACCGCGGCGGCCGACCCGTTCGGCGACGTCCATCTCCCCAAGGTCTCGCCACTCCTCGACTACGAGGGTGAACTCGGTGTCGTGATCGGGAAGCGCTGCCGGCATGTGCCCCGCGATCTCGCCCACCAGGTGGTGGCCGGCTACGTGGCCACCAACGACATCTCGGTTCGCGACTGGCAGATGCGGGTGCCGACCTTCACGATGGGCAAGTCCTTCGACACCCACTGCCCGTTCGGCCCGGCAATCGTCACCCCGGACGAGGTCGGGGATCCCCACACACTCGACCTCACCACCCACGTCAACGGCGAGCTGCGACAGAGCACCAATACCAAGCACCTCATTTTCGACTGCTTCGATCTGATCGAGCACCTCTCGACGGCGTTCACCCTCGAACCCGGCGACCTGATTTCGACGGGAACCTGCGGAGGCGTCGCCGCGTCGTTCAAGCCTCCGAAGTGGCTCGTACCGGGGGACGTGGTGCGCGTGGAGATCGGGAACATCGGCGCCATCGAAAACACGGTCATCGCCGAGCCGGAAGGCACGGTTCGGATCTAGCTGGCCTCAGCCAGCGCGCGTCATTGCGGCGCGCCCTCCCAACCGGTCGCGGGAATCGTCCGCAGGCTCAGGGCGTGGATTTCCGAACCCATCTCGTCGGCCAACAAGCTGTACACGAGGCGCTGGGCCTCGATGCTCGACAGGCCTTCGAAGCGGTCGGAGACGATCGTGGCACGGAAGTGCCCACCGCCGCTGCGCGCGCCGACGTGGCCCGCGTGGAGGTGACTCTCATCGATCACCTCGACGAACGCAGCTTCTAGCCCCTCGCGCAGCTTGGCTTCGATGCGAGCGCGACGGTCGGAAGAATCGCTCATCCGTCCTTGGGGAGGCCCAGAATCCGCTCGGCGATGATGTTCTTCTGAATGTTCGGCGTGCCGCCGCCGATCACCACTTCGGGCCACGAGAGAGCGAACCGCTGCCAGTGCCCGTCCTCAGCCGCGGGCGCCGCGCCCTGCCAGAGAGGCGCCGCACTGCCCTGGACCTCGAGGGAGATCTCGCCGAGCTCGATCTCGAGCTGCGCGCGATGGAGCTTGTTGATCGACGTCTCGCTCGAGAGCTTCTCGCCCTTGAGCTGCTTCGTGAGGAAGCGCATCCCGTTCAGCCGCATGGCCTCGACCTTCGTCTCGGCGCGCACCAGGCGGCGCCGGATCTGCGGCTCCTCGATGGCGGGCTTCCCGTTCTTCATGGACGTCCGTGCCAACGCCTTGAGCCGGTCGAGGTTGCGCATCAGGCCGTGGAACTCGGCGATCCCCGAGCGCTCGTGCGCGAGAGCCGAGATCGTCACCTGCCAGCCCTGTCCCTCTTCGCCGAGGCGATTGCCAACCGGTACGCGAACGTCGTTGAAGAAGACCTCGGCGAACATCGAGCCCCCCGCCATGTTCTTGATCGGACGAACCTCGATGCCGGGACTGTCCATCTCGACCAGCAGGCAGGTGATACCGTCGTGCTTCACCTCGACGTTCGTATCCGTGCGGACGAGCAGGATCATCCACTTCGACCACATGGCGATGGATGTCCAGATCTTCTGGCCGTTCACCAGGTACTCGTCGCCCTCGCGGACGGCCTTGCACTGGAGCGACGCGAGATCGCTGCCGGAACCCGGCTCCGAGTAGCCGGTGCACCACTGGTACTTGCTGTCGAGAATGTCCGGTACGAACCTCGCTTTCTGCTCCTCGGTCCCGTACTCGATCAGGGAGGGACCCACCCATGCCAGCCCCATGAAGCACGAGCCGAGGGCGGGTGCCTTCCGTCTGGCCATCTCGTCCTTGAGGATGACCTGCTCCATCAGGGTGCCACCGCCGCCCCCGACCTCCTTCGGCCAGGAGAAGCCCACCCAACCCTTGGCACGGACCTTCTGGTTCCACTCCGGGCCGGCCGGCAGGTTCTCGTCGAGGAAGGCGCGAACCTCGTCGCGAAACGCTTCTTCTTCGGGGCTGAACTTGAAGTCCATCACAGGCCTCCCAACGTGGCGATGCGATCGTAGTGATAGTCCGAGTCGCCGAAGGCGGGCCGCGCCCACTTCGAACGCTTCAGATACAGCTGGATGTCGTACTCGTCCGTGTAGCCGACTCCACCGTGGAGCTGCACGGCGTCGATTCCGATGCGCGAGAATGCCTCCGCGGCATACGCTTTGGCGCGAGACACTGCTACGGATGAACTCTCGTCGCCCTCGTCTAGGCACCAGGCCGCGTACTCGACGAGGGACTTGAACGACTCGACGTCGACATGCATCTCCGCGAGGGGATGCTTGACGCCCTGGAAGCGGCCGATCTTCGAGTCGAACTGATCTCGCTCCTTGGCGAACTCGGTCGTCGTGTGAACTGCGGCCTCGGCCGCGCCCACGGTCTCGGCGGCAACCAGCACCGCACCGACATCAATCAGCCAGCGGATCGTTGCGGCAGCCCCGCCGAGTTCCCCGAGCAGGCCGTCCGTGCCGACCCGCACCGCGTCGAGAACCAGCATCCCGGCGCGCTTGGTGAGATCCATGGTCGGAAAGACCTCGACCGAGACGCCAGCGGTGTCCTTCTCGACCACCGCGAGGGAGAGCGCTTCCCGGGCCGCTCCGGTGCGGAACGCAACGACGAAGAGATCCGCCTGTCCGGCATCCGGAACAATCCACTTGGCGCCCGAAAGCACGGTGTCATCACCGTCGCTCTTGCCCACGAGGGCAATGCCTTCCGGTTCGAGGCTATCGCTCTCTTCGAGGAGCGCGAAGGTCCCGACTTTCGAGCCATCGGCGAGGCTCGGGAGCCATCTCGCCTGCTGCTCTTCGCTCCCGAGGACTTCGATCGCCTTGGCGGCCAGCACCGTCGAGATGAGCGGTGAGGGAAATAGCGAGCGGCCCGTCTCCTGCATCAGCACCACCAGGGTCACGAAGTCGAGACCGACTCCGCCGTGGGCCTCAGGAGCGGTGAGCCCGATCCATCCGAGTTCGCCCATGCGAGTCCAGAGGCTGCGGTCGAAGCCCTCCGGCTTCTCGACGATCTTACGAACTTCATCGAGGGGCGCGTTCTGATCGAGGAACTTCCGCACTTCAGCGCGGAGTAGCTCCTGTTCTTCCGTAAATCCGAAGTTCATGTCTGGACCTTGGCTGGGGGTGTGCGAAAGACGCCGAGAATAGTCGATTTCAGGCCCTCTTCGCCTTCCGGGAGCTGGACCGAGAATCCCGGGCAAGAAGAAGCCCGGGTCGGACTCTCCGACCCGGGCTGGATCCCCATCCAGACCGAACAACCCCCCCGGCTATGCGGTCTCGACAGGAACGCTGCGAACCTCGGGCTTCCGCTCTGCCGGCTTCGGAATCGTCACGGTCAGGACACCGTTCTTGTAGGAGGCCTTCACGTCGCCCTCGACGATCTCGCTCGGGAAGCGAATGCGTCGCTCGAAACGGCCGCGCTCATCGACACGGGCGACCGCGCCGTCCTCGGACGTCTCGTCCTCGTAGTGGCGGCGGCCCTTGATGCTCAGGACCCCGTCTTCGACAGCGACGTCCAGATCCGCGGGCGCGACGCCCGGGATGTCCGCGCTGACGCAGTACTCGTTCTCGAGCTCGACGGCGTCGAACGAGGGCGTGAAGCCGCTGCGGGGTGCGAACGACAGCGGAGCCAGGCCGAAGCCGCTCCAGAGGTCGTCCAGGATGCCGTCGAAGTCGCGTCGAACAATGCGACGGGCGGGGTGGTGATGACGAGTCAGAACTCCGAGAGTCATTTGTACTTCTCCTTCGCTGTCGCGGCCGACGCGAGAGAAGTTCGCCTACGACAACTTCGTAACCGGCGATGGGCAATCGGTTCCGCCCTCTCGTCCGGGTCTCTCGCGACAGCGAGAAACTCTCGGCACATGTTGGCGACAGTCAACCAAGCCAGCGAGAAAACATGGGTCGGGTGAGACGGCGCCCAGCCTACCAACCGCTCAGATCACGCCGCGTCCCCGCAGGCGTTCCAGATCTTCACTCGTCAGACCCAGTTCGCCGAACACACGGTCGTTGTCGGCACCGAGTTCAGGCGCTAGCGCGATCGCGCGGGGATCCGTGTCTGAGAGCTTCAGCGGGTTGCCGTGGAAGAGCACCTCACCGATCCGCGGATGGGCGTGGCGCTCGACCATGCCGCGAGCTTGGAGTTGCGGGTCGTCGACCAGTTCCTCGGGCGATGACACGCGGGCGCAGGGCACGTCTGCCCCTTCGGGGCCGAGTGCTGTGAGAACCTCTTCGACAGGCAGTTGCCGCACCCACTCCCCGACGATCGCGTTGATCTCGGTGCGATTCGTCGCGCGGTCCCGGTGGCTCCGGAAGCGCTCGTCGCTCGAGATCTCCTCCCGGCCGATGGCCTGGCAGAGCCGCCGGAACAGGCGATTGCTCGCGGTCGCGATGACGACCCAGCCGTCGCGAGCCCGGAACGCGTCGTAGGGCGCAGTGAATGGATGCTGGTTGCCGACCCGCTTGGAGATCACCCCGATGCCGGCATGAATTGTCGCCGCCGAATCGGTGACAGCGAAGATGCAGTCCTGGTTCGACAGATCGAGAACTCGCGCACGTCCCGTTCGATCCCGGTCGAGCAGCGCCGAGACGACGCCGAGAGCGAGGTAGAGACCTCCGACGAAGTCGGCCAGGGCACCGCCGCCGCGCATCGGGCCACCGCCTTCCTCCCCCGTCAGCGCCATCAAGCCTCCCGTCGCCTGGGCGACGATGTCGTAGGACGCCAACCCCGCTCGCGGACCGGTGGCGCCGAAGCCGGACAGCGATGCCACGACGCACCTCGGGTTGCGCAGCTGGAGGACGTCGGCTCCAAGCCCCTGGGACGCGAGCCAGCCGGCCCGGAAATTTTCGACGACGACGTCGGCTCCCTCGACGAGGCGCAGCAAGAGATCGCGGCCTTCCTCGTCGTGTAGGTCGAGCGTGATGGAGCGCTTCCCTCGGTTGCAATTCTGGAACGAGAGCGACGTCTCGCCCTTCTTCGAGGGACCGTAGCGGTAGTCGTCACCCGTCCCGGGCCGCTCGATCTTGATGACCTCCGCGCCCAGGTCGGCGAGCGTCGCCGTCGCGAACGGCCCAGCCACCACCCGGGTGAGGTCGAGGACGCGGATGCCGTCGAGGACGCGACCGGGCATGGGCGAGGGCCTCGCTAGAGACGAACGACGGCGAGGATCCCGGCGAGGCTCGCGACGGTCGCGACCCCGTAGAGGATCGGGGCGACCCAGAGATCCCGTTCGGCTCCGCGAAAATCGATCGACAGATGGCGTACGTGATGCGCGCCCTTCCACAGGGGCAACACGATCAACGCCGCGAGCACGAGTCGGCCTACGGGGTTCGACGCGAGTGCGTGCGCGCGTTCGAACGCGAGGGCTTCCGGCGCCACCAGGCCCAGTGGCACCGCGATCCCGACGACCAAGATCCAGCCCGTGAGCAGCATGGTGCCGACCAGCAGGCCCTGCCCGAAGAGCAGCCAGATGACCGGCTCGATGCGAAGCAGGAACTCTCTCATCAGAAGAGGCCTCCCGCGAGAATCGCGGCGAAGAGAAGCGTCGTACCGATCCAAGCGGCATACAGCATCGCGAGGAACACGGGCTGGGGCGGGGGCTTCGCGGGGCCGATCCGCGGCGGCTGCGCCTTCGGGAAGAAGCGGAAGAAGCGAACTCCGACGAAAATCACCGACACCAGGCCCAACACGTGGAACCCGACGTAGAGCGGGCTCTCGAACTCCGCGATCGCGGCGTTCCACGCCTCGGGCCCGGACCCGAGCGCCCACACGACCCGCAGTGCGAACAGCGCGAGCAACAGGTAGACGGCCCCCGTCGAGCCAAACAGCAGATACGTGCGGATGCGCGGGTGCGACCACCAGGTCGCCGGCATCTGGGGGGGCGCCGTCCGGGTTCTCCCCGGCTTGCCGGGCGCCATCGCGTGGGGATGAGCCGGACCTGCCATCAGCTGTCTTCTTTCTCGGCTGCGCCGCTCGCGCCTCTCGGCACGATGAAACCCCTCGCCCAATCGATCACCGCACCGAACTTCGCCTGGTTGACCGCGGCGGCCGGATCGACGTTCTTCGGGCAGACCTCGCTGCACTCATTGGCGAACGAGCAGGAAAAGACGCTGCCCTCGTCACGGAAGATCTCGTTCCGCTCGTCTTGGCCCTCGTCTCGCGAGTCGAGGTTGTAGCGGTGGCCCAGTGCGATCGCGGCCGGCCCGAGGAACTCGGCCTCGTTCGCCACGACCGGACAAGCCGAGTAACAGAGCATGCAGTTGATGCACATGCTGAACTGCTTGAACTCGGCCAACTCGGCGGGGCTCTGCACGTAGGTGCCCTTGTCGCTCTTGGGGGGTCCCGCCGCCGCCTGCTCTTTGGCGTGGATCACCCAGGGCTTCACCCGCTTGAATTTCTCCATGAAGCCCTCGAGCTCCACGACCAGGTCGCGGACGATCGGAAAATTCGCGAGAGGCTCGATCGTGACCGTGTCGCCGTAGTCCGAGAGAGCCGTCTTGCAGGTGAGCTTCGGTTCGCCGTCGACCATCATCCCGCAACTCCCGCAGACCGCCATCCGGCAAGACCAGCGGTGGGAAATCGTGGGATCGACTTCGTCCTTGATGAAGTTGATGGCGTCGAGGACCTTCCAGTCGGAGTCGACGGGAATCTCGTATTCCTGCGTCCTCGGCACTTCGTCCTTGTCGGGATCGAAGCGCGTGATGACGAAGCTCTTCTTCGCGGGGGGTCCCGAACCGGTGCTCATCAGTACTTTCGCTCCACTGGCTCCCACGTCCCGAGCGTCACGTCCTTCTTGTCCAGGCGCGGACCGGAGGGATCGTGGTAGCAGAGGGTGTGATAGAGGTAGTTCTGGTCGTCTCGCGCGGTGAAGTCACGGCACGTATGCGCCCCGCGCGATTCCTTGCGGTGCAGCGCGGAGACCGCCACGGCTTCTGCGACATCGAGCATGGCGTGCAATTCGAGGGCCGCGATCAACTCGGTATTGAACACCCTGCTCTCGTCCTCGAGGCGCAGGTCGCTCACACGCCCCTTGAGCTGGGTCAAGCTCGACACGGTCGCGGCCATCGACCCCTGCTCCCGAAATACGCCGCAGCCCTGCTCCATCGCGGCGTTCATCTCGTGCCGGATGACCGAGAGCTTCTCGCCCCCCTTCTTGCGTCCGCGCAGCGCCTCGATGCGGGCAGCTTCCTCGTCGACCTGGCCCCTGAGCGCAGACTCGTTGCCCGCGCTGGCACCCTTCGCGAATTCCAGCGCCTGACGGCCCGCCTTGGCGCCGAATACCAGGCACTCGGTGAGGGAGTTCGAACCGAGCCGGTTGGCACCGTTCAGGGAGACGCAGGCCACCTCGCCCGCCGCGTACAGGCCGGGAAGCTCCGTCGCCGCATCGATATCTGTATCGACGCCACCCATCATGTAGTGGACCACCGGCCGCACGGGAATCAGCTCGTGAGCCGCATCGATACCGACGTAGATGCGGCACAGCTCGCGGACGAACGGCAGCCGCGCTTCGATCACGTCCTCGCCGAGGTGCGTGAGATCCAGGTAGACGTGCTCGCCGTAGCTCCCCTGGATGCCGCGCCCGGCCTCGATCTCCCGGATGATCGCGCGGGAGATCATGTCACGCGGCCCCAGCTCGGCCTTCTCGCCCACTCCGTAGTCGTACTCGACCAGGAAGCGTTCGCCTTCCGAGTTGCGCAGGTAACCGCCTTCTCCGCGGGTTGCTTCGGTGATCAGGATGCCCGTCCCGGGAAGCCCCGTCGGGTGGTATTGGACGAACTCCATGTCCTTGAGGGGCACACCGGCGCGGTAGGCCAGCGACATGCCGTCACCGGTCTTGATCATGCCGTTGGTCGTGAAGGGGAAGATCTTGCCAGCGCCGCCCGTCGCGAGGATCACGGCTCGTCCGAGAATCGCGTGCATCTCGCCGCTGCGAATGTCGAGGGCTGCGACACCGTGGCACCGGCCGCCCTCCACCAGAAGCTTCGAGACGAAGTACTCGTCGTAACGAACCAGGTTGTCGAAGCGCATGGAATGCTGGAAGAGTGCGTGGAGCATGTGGAAGCCGACCTTGTCGGTCGCGAACCACGTGCGTTTCACGGTCATGCCGCCGAAGGCGCGGGTCGCCACGCTCCCGTCGTCGTTGCGGCTCCAGGGGCAGCCCCAGTTCTCGAGGAGCGCGAGTTCCTTCGGCGCCTCCTCGACGAAGTACTGGATGACGTCCTGGTCGCCCAGGAAGTCCGAGCCCTTCACGGTGTCCTGGCCGTGCATCTCGAAGTTGTCGTCTTCGCGGGCGACGCCGGCGGCGCCGCCTTCGGCAGAGACCGTGTGGCTGCGCATCGGGTAGACCTTCGAGACGAGAGCGATGGAGGCGCCGGGATCCGCCTCCGCAGCCGCGATCGCCGCCCGCAGGCCTGCGGCGCCTCCGCCTACGATGATGATGTCGTGTCGTGCAATCTCGGGCACTTCGCCGTCGTCCTCTGCCTGCCGACGAAACGGGCAGGAGAGCCGCTTGATACCGGATCCCCGGCTGCTTCGAAAGCGGGCCCGGCTCCATCGCGGAAGGCTGAGAACAGGTTCTCGACCGGAGAGAGCGGCCGATGCCACGACCCGAACGGCGTGACCGGATCCGTCACCCGCCGGCGCCAGGCTCGACAGCGGGAGGTCGGATTGAATTCGCTTGACGAGCTGAAATCGCTGAAACTAGCTCTGGGAACCGTGCTTCTCGTCTACGCGACGGGCCTCGGAGCGTACGCTCTGGCGGGAACCATCCCCGAGGAGACCCCGCTTGGAGAGGTCGCCGAAATCCTGGATCGTGGACGGGTACAACGTCCTGCGGGTGAGTCTCTCGCCTCAGAGCCCCGGCAACTGGTGGAACCAGGAGCGCCGGGCTGCGCTGACGTCGATCGCGTCGCGCCTACCCTACCCGGACGACGAGATCGTCCTGGTCTTCGACGCGCGCCACCTCGCCGAGCCGCTGCTACGACCGCCCGCTGACACCACGCGACCACTCGTACGCCACGTCTACGCCCCCTCTGCAGACGAGTGGATCGTCTCGGCCCTTAGGGAGCGCGATCCAGTCGAGAGAGCGGTGGTGGTCACGGCGGACCGACCGCTCGCGGATCGCGCTCGCCACCGCGGCGCCGAGGTGATGGCGACCGACGAGTTCGTGGCGCTCTGCGGAGGGGCCGACAATTAGCACGCGAATCGGGCGCTTCGCCTGATTCGGAGCCCGACGGACGCGCGCTCGCCGCTATCGGGCCGGATGCCGCATCGGGTCTCCACGCGCAGGTTCTCGACCGTCCATACCGCCAGACGGCGGCGGGCCGCCAGGCTCGCGCTTCTGACGCGGCGAGCCGACTCGAGGTCGAGGGGGGGGCCGCGCCCACCGACATGCTCGAGATCACCTCGAGTTCTGGACAGGCCCGAATGAAAAACCCTCGTCGATCTAGTTGGTTAGGAGGCACCGGAGGCCTGGGTGACGGCCGGACCGAGCCCCACCCAGACCTCCACCTGAATGGCTCTCTCGCGGCGGAATCAGCGAATCTGCAGCCCCGAGGCCGCCGAGAGAGCCCATGACGAATACCCTGGAACTCGACTGCAACCGCACCTGATTCACGGTCTCTCCTGCGACGGGGCCAGTTGCCCGCAAGTCCTTGACCTAGGGGGGCCAACCGAAATAAGGTTCCGACCCTGCAGCCCGCGATGCACCCGGGCCCCGTCCAATAGTCCGCACCCCCAATTCCCCGTGAATTTCCCCACGGGAGGCCGGTGCCTCCTGTTGGCGGGCCCACCGGGCTCTGCGCAGGATCTACAGAAGAGGACGGCATGTCAGAAGCGGCACCGCAAGCAACCCAATCCTACAGCCTGAGGTTTGCAAGGCGTGTCGTGAGACATCGCTTCCCGGTCGCTGTCTTCTTGTCGGCCGTCACCTTGTTCTTCTTCTACCCGATCCTGAACGGTGCGCTCGCGGCGTTCGACATGAAGCTAGCGGGCCCCATGGTCCGGATCGACACCGAGGCACGCGCACAGTGGCCCGACCACCCTTTCATCCACGCCCAGGACAAGTTCGCTTCGAAGTTTGGCGGATCCGCCACAGTGGCCGTCGGTCTCGTCGTCGAAGAAGGTACGATTTTCAATCCGGAGACGCTCCAGAAGATCCACCGCATCACGCGGCGCATCGACGGCATCGGCTACGACAGCCACACGGACGAACGCGAGGAACTGCGCGAGCAGTGGGAGGAGAAGGAGACCCTCACGCCCCGGGAGATCCAGAAGGAACTGGATCGGACGTATCCGCCCTACCCCGTCAACCACTACCGGATCATGTCGGTCACCCACAACAGCACGCGCGTTGTGCAGATCGAATCGTCCGGCGACATCGAGACGACGGTGTTGGTCGACAAGATGCCGAAGACCCAGGAAGAAGCTGATGAGATCGGTAGCCGCGTCCGGCAGAATCCGCCCTTCATCTACGGCCGCCTGGTCTCGCTCGACCAGAAGGGTGCACTCATAACAGCCGGCTTCGTGACAGACCGGCTGAATACGCGCGAGACGTTCATGGCGGTGTTCGACTTCGTCCAGCAGATCAAGACGGACGAGGAAGATGCGAACCACAAGATCTACATCTCGGGCGTTCCGATCCTGGTGGGCTGGATCTTCGTCCACGCCTTCGAGATCGCCCTCTTCGTCGTCTTGACGATCGTCATGATCTTCGTGTTGCTGGCTTTCTACTTCCGCAGGTGGCACGGGGTGCTGATTCCCTTCGTAGCCGCGATCGCGACGGTCATCTGGGGCCTGGGCTTCACGGGCTGGATCGGGATCTACTTCGACCCCTTGATTCTCGTGATCCCGACCATCATCACTGCCCGGGCGATCTCGCATACGGTCCAGATGGCCGAGCGCTTCTTCGAGGACTACGAGGTTCTACTGCCGGCCATGGGCGATCCCACGGCGGCGAAGATCGAGGCCGCCACGGTCGCGATGAGCGAGCTGATCGTTCCCGGTACGCTGGGCATCATCACCGACGTCGCAGGGCTGCTGGTGATTCTCGTGACCTCGATCCCGCAGATGCGCGAGCTGGGCATCTTCGGTGCGTTCTGGGTGTCGTCGATCCTGTTGACCGTCGAGGTCCTCCACCCGGTGCTGATCTGCTACCTCCCCGCGCC
>JAYGDB010000112.1:0-61786 GCA_046583095.1 Myxococcota bacterium
GCCGCCTACCTTCGACGCCTTCCGACTGATGCGATCGCCAGGCCCATCGCCAACAGCAGCGCGGTGGTCGGCTCCGGCACGACGCTCGTCACCTTGGCGGTGACGGTGATGAAGTGGCCGTCGTCGGCCGGGTCCCGAGAGAGGAAGGGGGGTAGAGAAGTCAGGTTCCCATATTCGCCCGCGCTCACGCCGCTGACAGGGCCGCCCGCCTCGTCCAGGCCGATCAACACGCCGGCCTCGTCGCCCTCGGTGTTGTCGGCGTTCGAGTCCCAGGTCACGGCGAAGACCAAGTTGGTGGTGCCGCTGAGGCCCGTGAGGCTACTCGTGCCGCTCTCGGAAAAAGCCAGCGAGGCGTCGTAGTAGCCCAGGGCCAACAACTGCGCGCTCGTCCCGTGCGGAACCTGGACCACGCTGTCCAGAGTAAAAGTGACGGCGCTGACGCCGGCCGACGACTGATCGAAGAAGCCGTCGTCCACACGGTTCAGGATGCCCCGGAAGAGACTATCGATCGTGATGTCGTAGATGGTGCCCGGATCGGCGCTGACGCTCATCGAGAGGTCATACGAGTTGGTCGTGATGACGTTCTCGGAGGGGTCAAAGAGACCGGCATCCGACCACAGGTTCGATGCGTAGCGGGTCGCCGCGCTCACCGTTGCGAGGGGCGCGTCGGCGACGGTGCCGCCCGAGGAGAGGACCGAGGTCGCACTCGTGTTGTTGGTGTGGGACGTGCTGATGTCATCGGGGGAATTGGTCCCGCCGAGACTGATCGTCAGTCCGGAAATGGTGAGCGCACCGGCCGGAGAGGCGGCGAAAAGCACCACCGCAACAACAGAACAAAACCGCTTCAGCACAGCGACCCCCTTCCCAAGGCGTCTTAGTGAGCAGAGGACCTATTTGCGTGCAAGTTGCGGGCCCAGATCACCTCACGTCAGGAGGCTCTGAGCGCTCCCTCGGCCTATTCTGAGCTTCAGAACGGAACGCCGCTTCCACTGCTGCGAGCAGAGAGGGGAAAACTTTTCCGTCGCCCTTCCGTCGAATGCGTGAAGCGCTCTGCCCCAATTGCTACACCCAGAGACACCCTCGAGGAGGTCGAGAATCCCGCAACATCCGATGCCGACCTCTGCGATGGGGCGGCGATTGACCTTGGCCCTGGCCGCCAGCTTGCTCCTGACCTGCGGCGATGAGCACCACTCGTCCGTCTCCCCGGCAGAGTCCGACTCGCCCGAGACGCCGACCGCGGAGGCGAAGCAGGCCTTGGTGCTGGCTCTCGCCCGCTTCCCGGTGGACCAACCGGGAAAGCAACCGGTTCCGCTTCCGGCAGCTCTCGAGTTTCTCGTCCCGTCGGCGAGTGGCCCGTGGAAGGTCGTGGCGATCGAGGACCCGGAGAGCAACGTGTTTCACAAAGCCATGAGCTTTCCCGGACCGGCCGGGGAGCCGCAACTCCTCACGGTGGCCGGAGGTGAGGCCACCGTGAAGACCTGGCAGAACCAAGACGGACAGTTGGTTCCCACACGTGTCTGGCGGAAGGACTTCGGCGGTCGCTCCAGTCGCATACGCGATGTCGAGATTGCCGACCTCTACAACGAAGGGCGGGACGTGCTGGCCGTGGCCACCCACGATCAGGGGGTGGTTGCGATCCTTCGCCCGACCGGCGGCGACGGATTTGCGGTGGAGGAGATCGATCGGGAACCGGGCACCTTCGTCCACGAGATCGAGATCGGGGATCTCGACGGCGACGGGGTGCTCGAGGTGTACGCGACCCCGAGCGAGCCGAACCGGCTCGACGGAAGTGAACAGAAGGGCACCGTCGTGCGTTATGTGCCCGCGAAGGGAGAAGGAAGGGTCGTGGTGGCCGACCTGGGCCTGCGGCACGCCAAGGAGATCCTGGTCGAAGACGTCGATGGCAACGGGCGGGACGAACTCTACGTCGCCGTCGAAGGTGAGATGGACAAGCAGACGAAGCAACTCGTGAGCAAAGTCGAAATCCGCCGCTACCAGGCAGGCACAGATCCCAGCCGAGGGACCCTGGTCGCCCAGATCCCGGATCGGTTCTCGCGCTTCCTGACCGTCGGAGACATCGAAGGCGATGGCAAGAAGGAGATGGTGGTAGCGGGTTTCCTGAGCGGACTCTGGCTCCTCCGCCCCCAGAGCCTCGGCCTGTGGAAGGTCGTATCCATCGACCGAAACTCGGGTGGATTCGAGCACGCGGCGATCCTGGCGGACCTCGACGAAGACGGTCGGGACGAACTCTACGTGGCCAGCGACAACGAGAAGCTGGTGCGACGCTATACGTGGGACGGGAAGCGCCTCGTCCGCCGGGTGATTCACCGGCGCGAGCAGCCCGGGAGCGTCTACACCTGGAGCCTGATGCCCGTTCCGATCGAGCTGGTTCCGCGCTGATCCCCCGCCGCGCCGCTCACGGTTGGGCTAGGCGAAGATCTACCCGCCGACCTGGTACATCTCGATCCGGTCGCGGGCCTTCTTGGCTCCGCCGACCTGCAACAGCTCCTCGCGCTCCTCGGAGTAGCGGTCACGACGATCGCGCCAGACCCCGACGATCAGTTCGCGTAGGTCGTCGTCGGAGACTCCGTCGCGCATCGGACCGCGCAGGTCGGTTCCCCCCGAGGCGAAGAGGCAGGTGACGAGCCGGCCATCGGTGGTGAGCCGGGCGCGGTTGCAGTCCCCACAGAACGGCTGGGTGACCGAGGCGATCACGCCGATCTCGCCGCCCCCGTCCGTGTAACGCCAGCGCCTCGCGACCTCGCCGCGGTAATTCGCAGCGATCGGCTCGACCTCGAGCTGCGAGCCGATGCGCTCGACGATCTCTTCGGCCGACAGCACCTGGGCCATGTCCCACGCGTTGCGCGTGCCCACGTCCATGAACTCGATGAAGCGGACGATCTGACCCGTGCCCTTGAAGTACCGAGCCAGCTCGACCAGGGTGTGATCGTTGACGCCCTTCTGCACCACGCAGTTGATCTTGACGGGGCCGAGGCCGGCGCGTTCTGCCGCCTCGATCCCCTCGAGCACCCGCGCCACCGACAACTTGTCGCCGTTCATCTTCGCGAAGACGGCTTCGTCGAGGCTGTCGAGGCTGACGGTCACGCGATGGAGCCCGGCCGCCCGCAGGTCGTCGGCCTGGCGCGGCAGCAGCGTGGCGTTCGTGGTAAGCGCGAGGTCTTCCACCGCGGGCACGTCCGCGAGGCGCCGGATCAGGCCCGGCAGATCGGCCCGAAGCAGCGGCTCGCCGCCGGTGATCCGCAACTTCAGGGCGCCGAGCTGCGCGAAGATTCGAACCAGGCGCTCGATCTCCTCGAAGCTGAGGATCTCCTCCCGCGGCAGGAACTCGTACTTGTCCCCGAAGATCTCGGCGGGCATGCAGTAGCTGCAGCGGAAGTTGCAGCGATCGGTGACCGAGATCCGCAGGTCGCGCAGGGGCCGGCCGAGCCGGTCGACGGGCGATTCAGGAGGGGTGTGGAGGTCCGACATACCGGTCAGGAGATCTCGGTCTGGCTGTGGATGATCTTCGCGATGAGACCGTATGCGAGAGCCTCCTCGGCGGACATCCAGAAGTTCCGATCGCTGTCTTCGCTCACCTTCTCGAAGCTGTTACCCGTCTCGTCGGAGATGAGCTTGTTGAGCCGTTCGCGCAGCTTCAGGATCTCTTCTGCGGCAATCCGGATATCGGACGCCTGGCCGCCGGCTCCACCCGACGGCTGGTGGAGCAGGAAGCGGGCATTCGGAAGCGAGTAGCGCTGCGGCTTCTCGGCCGCGAGGAGGATCGGGACCGCGATGCTCGCCACCCAGCCCGCGCCGACGGTGACCACCGGGCTCTCGAGGTAGCGAAGCACGTCGTAGATCGCGTAGCCGGAATCCACGTGCCCACCCTGGGACATGATGATCACGCGGATCGGGTCGTGGCTTGCCGCATCCAGGATCAGCGCCTGGGAGATCGCGCGCTCGGCGACCTCCTGGGTGATCGCGCCGGAAATCAGGATCGTGCGGATCCCGAGCATCCGATTCAGCACGACATCGTGCGAAAGCTGGAACCTGGCGGACTCTTCGGGCTCGTCGTAGCCGGACAAGGTCGTACCTCGAAGGAGTTGGGGCTGGAAGGATCGGTCGAGGGTAGCGAATCCCGAATCTACTCGAACGCTCCGTGGCGTCCCGCGCCGTCCTTGAAGCGGAGGGCGCCCTCGACCGTCTCGCCGGACGCAATGACGTCGGCCCCGATCCGAGTTTCTTCCGCGAGCGCGTCCTCGAGACCCAGGCTCCATTGCCGATACGCGGACAAGCGATCCCCGCGCATGCAACGCTGTGGAAATCGCGAGAGCTTTTCAGCCAGCGCCACCGCCTCCTCGAGAGCCTTGCCGGGCTCCACCAGGCGGTTGGCGAGGCCCATCATCCGCGCCTCCTCACCCGACACACCGCGGCCGGTCAGGATCATGTCCATCGCGTGACTCTGGCCGATCAGGCGCGTGAGCCGGATCGTGCCGCCGTCGACCAGCGGAACCCCCCAGCGGCGGCAGAACACCCCGAATACCGCATCCGCCGCAGCGATGCGCATATCGCACCAGACTGCCAATTCGAGCCCACCCGCCACCGCATAGCCTTCGACGGCCGCGAGAACCGGCTTGTCGAGCAGCATGCGGCTCGGACCCATCGGGCCGTCTCCATCCGGCGACAGCCGAGGAGTGCGCCCTGCGGCGGCCCCGACCGCCTTCAGGTCCGCGCCCGCACAGAAGCAGCCGTCGGCGCCGGTCAGAACCGCGACGGCCGCGTCCTGCTCGGACTCGAAGCGCCGGAACGCCGCAGCGAGTTCCGCCGACGTATGCCGATCGACGCAGTTGCGCACCTCGGGCCGATCGATCGTGACGATCGCCACCGCTCCCTCACGTTCGTATCGGACGAGGCTCATCGATTTCTCCCTGCTCCCATTCGACAGAGCGAGACCTTACACTTGCCCCTATCCACTCGCCTGTCCGGAGGCACGATGCAGGTTCCTCTTCTGGTAAACGACTTTCTTCGCCGAGCCGCGGACCTGTATCCCGACAAGCTGGCCATCGTCGACGGCGAGCGGCGCTACACGTACCGCGACTTCCGGGCTCGTGCGAACCAGCTCTCACGTGCCCTCACGCGTCTCGGCATCCAGAAGGGCGACCGGGTCTGCATCCTGAGCCCGAATTCCCACTTCTTCCTCGAGAGCTTCTACGGCACCAGCCAGATCGGAGCCATCCTGGTTCCGCTCAACTACCGGCTGGTCGCCGCGGATCACGAGTACATCCTGAATCACGCGGGCGTGAAGGCCGTCCTCGTCGACTGGGAGTACACGGCGCTGGTCGACGAGATTCGCGACAATCTCGGCAGCGTCGAACACTGGATCGAGGCCCGCGACGAGGGCCCGGCCTCGGAGGGTTGGACGTCGTGGAACGAGCTGCTGGCCGACTCGTCCGCCGAGGCCTTCGATCCGTTGCCCCTCGACGAGAACGAGTTGGTCTCGATCAACTACACGTCCGGCACGACGGCCCGGCCCAAGGGCGTGATGCTGACTCACCGCAACTGCTACCTGAACGCCTACAACCTGATCGCGCACCTCGGGATCGAGCACCCGGACGTGGAGCTCTGGACCCTGCCGATGTTCCACTGCAACGGCTGGGGCGGCGTCTACGCGCTGACGGGAATGGGCGGCACCCACGTCGTTCTCCGCGCGGTCGAGGGGCGCCGCGTCTTCGAACTGATCGAGCAGGAGGGCGTGACGTTCGCGTGCATGGCACCCGCGGTCTTGCGGACGATCCTCGACTACCCCGACAAGGACGACCACACGATCGTTCAGCCACTCCGGTTCACAGTCGCCGGCGCCCCGCCGCCCGCCGCCTTCATCGAGCGGCTCGAGGAGGAACTGGGCTGGCGCTTCATCCAGATCTACGGGCTGACGGAGACAGCGCCCCTACTGACGGTTTCGACGCCCGACCACAATACGCCGCGCGACGACTGGCCGCGCCGCGCCCGGGCAGGGGTCGCTGGGCTCGGGGTCGAACTCGAGCTGCGCGACGACCAAGGCAATGTCGTCCCTCGCGACGGGCAGACACCCGGGGAGATCTGCGCCCGCTCGAACGTAGTCTTCGCGGGCTACTGGGAGCAGCCGGAGGAGACCGCCGAGGCGATACGCGACGGCTGGTTCCACACCGGTGATCTCGCCGTCTGGGACGAGGTCGGGAGCATCCACATCGTCGACCGCAAGAAGGACGTGATCATCTCGGGCGGTGAGAATATCAGCTCGCCGGAGGTCGAGGATGCCCTGTATCAGCACCCAGCGGTGCTCGAGTGCGCGGTGATCGGTGTGCCCCACGAGAAGTGGGGAGAGACACCGCTGGCGCTGATCGTCCTCCGCTCCGGCCAGACGCCCAGCGAAGAGGAGATCCTCGACTACTGCCGGGAGAAGCTCGCGCACTTCAAGTGCCCGACGTCGGTCGAGTTCACGCCGGAGCTGCCCCGCACCGCGACGGGAAAGCTGCAGAAGTTCCGGCTGCGCGAGCAGTTCTGGGCAGATGGCGACCGGAAGGTGAACTAGCCCGGGATCTGCTCGGAAGTTGGCACCGGCGCTCGGGGCCCGGCTCTCAGGCGATCAGCCGCTCCAGCAGCTCGAGGTTCTCCCTCTCCTCTTCCGCGACGTCGCCGTCGGACTCGATCACCCCTCGAATTTCGCCGATGAAGAGACGGCGGTGTTCGGCGGGAATCTGGGTCGGGTCGATGGCCTCGGGCCGTGGCGGCAGCTTCAACCAGCCGTAGACCTGCTGGGTCTCCGCGTCACTCATGTCAAGGCGCCGGATGAGCCGCGCCACGAACTCTCGCTCCTGCGGTCGAACCTCTAGGTCCGCCCAGGCGAACGAGCAGACGAACTTCATCAGCTGCAGGCGTTCGGTCCTGTCGAGGCTCTGAAGCATCACCCGACCTTCTCACACTTCTCCCGATCTGTGCCCAGACTTTTGACCGGGCTGCCCCCCGGGGCCACTCCAGCTCCAACAGAACCATCGGTCGCGAGTGGGGTCCCTTCCCATAGACCCTGCTCGGGGGACTCAGGGGCCACCTCCTCGGGGCCCCTCCCCCGGGCACTTCGAGGTCGTGTATGCCGACCGCCGAGCTGCCGACGCGCATCCCCTACACCGACGCCGACCCGAGTACGTTGCTCGGCCTGTATCACGGCTACGACCAGGCCCGACTGGCCCTCGCCAAGCTCGTCACCCGCTTCGGGACCGAAGCCCTCGGCGACGAGAACACGCGAGACAACATCGGGTCTGGCAGCGAGCGAGCGGGGATCCCCACCGAGATCTTCGATCCGCCCACCGCGCTGCCGAGCGCGGCGGATCTGAATCGCGGCGCTCACTCCGCCGCCCTGACCGCCTTCCTGACGATGTCCGAGCAAGCCGAAGAGCTGCTCCGCGTGCTGCGCGCGCGCTGCCCCGAACTCTGCGACGACGCGGGCGGCCCCCTGCCCTCTCCGCCGACGGGCTGGGATCTGGGCTGACGGGTACCCGGCGAGTCCCACGACTCGCCCGCCTGGGGACCCGGGCCCGATACTCGGGCCGGGCTCCTAGGCGCCGAGGCTCGGCTTCTGGGGCGATTTTACGTTCGTGTCGAGGAACTCCATCAGGAGCTTCACCAGCTCTTCCGGCGGCTGCGGCTCCGCCTCTTCGACCGAATCCTTCAGGTGCTCGAAGCGCAGCAGGTCCATCTTCGCGAAAGCTTCGCGAACACGCGGCGTCAGCAGGCCGAGGCGCTTCAGGTTGGGAACGATCTTCGAGAAGGTCATCTGACGGAAGCCCTTCATGAAGGGCGTGTTGTCCGACCAGGCGGTCCAGACCGGAACGTCGAAGCCCAGCCGCTCGAAGACCGGCTCCATCTTGAGTCGCTCGCGCAGGAGGTGGGTGGACTCGATCACGAAATCCTCTCTCTCCTTCAGTTCGCTGCCGGACAACTCCTCGCGGTAGAAGTCGCCCAGCGCAAGGACGCCGAACGCCACGTGGCGAGACTCGTCGGCCATGATGCGTGTCGTGATGTCCTGGATCAGGGGCTCCCCGGCCATCATCATGCGCATCATGCTGAAAGCCGCGAGCGCGACCCCCTCGACCATGATCTGCATGCCCAGGAACGTCACGTCCCAGCGCGGATCGCGGATGATGTCGTCGAGCAAGCTCTGCAGGCTCGGCACCACCGGGTACGCGATCCCCATCTTCTCGGTGAGGTAACGGTGGTAGACCTCCACGTGGCGGGCCTCGTCCATCACCTGGCTCGCCGCGTAGAACTTGGACTCCTCTTCGGGAACCGTCTGAACGATCTTCGCGGTCGCCAGAAGCGCACCCTGCTCGCCGTGCAAGAACTGCGAGAGCATGAAGGAATTCATGTGGAGCTGCAGTTCGACGAGCCCGCGGTCACCGAGATCCTTCGGCGGCCGCAGGACCTCGGTCAGTAGCGCACCGCCTCCTGCCGCGGTGCGCTCTTGCATCATCCGCTCGATGCTCACCTCGGTCGACCAGTCGAGTTCCGTGGCGTTCCAGTTGTTTGCCTTGCCCTTTTCGTAGAGCGCCATCAACCCCCGCTGCTCGAGGGCGTATTGCCAGTCGAACACGCTGTCGAGGGTCGACGACACTGACTCGAAGGCACCGCTCTGGGGAAGAGGAATCGGGTTTCGCTGCTCGTAATCCATGGGGTTCTATCTCTCCAGCTAGAAGCAATGGGCGCGCTGCTAACGAATTCCTACGTAGGCGAGGAAGTTGCGGGTGAGTTCGGTCTCGATCATCGCGTCGTCGAGCACCCGATCGCCCGCGCGGAGGTCCCCGAAGATGACGTTCTGGAGCATCAGTCCGAAGGCCAGCTGAACCGCGAGGTCGATCGCCACCTCGGGCTGCGGGTGGGAGATCTCGTCGCGGCGCGTCAGCAGGAGCTCGCTGATCCGACTCTCGACTCGCTGGCGGAAACGCATGCCCTCCTGACGGATCTCGACGTCCGCCGCAGCTCGCACGAGGAAGGCGCTGATCATGTTGCGCTCGGCCCGGAAGGTGGACACGAGCTCATTGATGCAGGAGGCAACGATCTCGGCGGTGGTTGCGCGCTGCCAGTGGCCCGGATCTGCCAACTCGACGACCTGCTCGTCAAGGCGCTGCAGAAAGCGCTCCTCCAGCGCCCGGAGCAGCTCGTTCTTGTCCTTGAAGCGCGCGTAGAAGCCCCCCACGGATGACCCGGCGCGACGAACGATTTCCGGGATGGAGACGTCGGCAAGGCCCTTTTCCTGGATCAGTTCCTCGGCGGCGTCGAGAAGCCGGTAGAGGGTCTGCTCGCTGCGAGCCTGCTTGGGCCGGGAGACGCTCGACAGGGGCCTGGGGTCTGCTTTCGGCACGGGACCTCACTAGAACAGAATAAGAATCTTATTCTTCTTTTAATCCAGAATCCGACTGGCGTCAAGCGCCCTCGGTCCGGCCCTCCACGCAAGACCGGAAGCCGCCGGCGACTAGAATGCCGCGAAGATGGTCCCCACCCTACCCGCCCGCGATGCGCGGCTGCTCTTCATGCAGGCCCAGGGCCTGCTCGACGATCCGCACCGGAAAGCGAACCCGTCGAATCTGGCCCGCGTGATCGACCGCCTCGGCTTCGTTCAGCTCGACTCGATCAACGTCGTCGACAGGGCCCACCACCTGACGCTCGCCGCGCGGCTCTACGACTACCGCCCGCAGCACCTCGCCCACCTGCTCGAGCGCAGGCGCTCGCTCTTCGAACACTGGACGCACGACGCGTCCGCCATCCCGACTCGTTGGCATCGACACTGGAAGCCGCGCTTCAGACGCTTCGCCCAGAGTGAGCGCAACCAGCGGTGGCTCGAGCGGCGCATGGGCCCGGACGCCAAGAAGCTGATCGCTCAGGTGAAACGGCGTCTGCGCCGCGAGGGGCCGCTCATGTCCAGGGACTTCGAGGCACCCAAGGGCGCTCCTCGCGGCAGCTGGTGGGGCTGGACGCCTCACAAGGCAGCCCTCGAACTCCTGTGGCACACCGGCGTCCTGAGCGTCACGGCCCGGGAGAACTTCAACAAGGTGTACGACCTGACCGACCGGGTGTTTCCGGAGCTCGCTCGACTCCGAACGCCAGGCCCCCGGGAGCAGCTCGCCTGGGCGTGTTCCACGGCGATGGACCGGCTCGTCGTCGCGACGCCGAGAGAGATCGCAGACTTCTGGAAGGACGTGAAGCCCGGCGAAGCAGCGGGATGGTGCGAGCGTGCAGCACACCGGGGCGATCTCGTCCGTCTCCAGGTCGAATCTGCCGCCGCAGACCCGACGCGCCCCGCTTTCGCGCTGCCCGACTGGGAAAAGCGTCTCGCCCGGGCGCCTGCGCCCCCCGGAGGCCTCCGGCTCCTGTCGCCCTTCGATCCAGTCATCCGTGATCGGCGGCGCCTCGAGCAACGCTTCGGGTTCGATTACCGATTCGAAGCCTTCGTCCCCGCGAAGAAGCGTGTCTGGGGCTACTACGTGTTGCCGATCCTGGAAGCCGATCGCTTCGTCGGCCGGCTCGACCCGAAGCTCCACCGAGACCGGCAGAGCCTCGAAGTCAAGAGCCTTCACTGGGAGCCCGGGGTCCGGGAGACCGCGGCGCGCCGGCGCGCGCTCGAAGAAGCACTCGGCGTCCTCGCGCGGCGGGTCGATGCGAGAACCATCGATCTACCCAAGCGCCACTGACTGCTAGCCTCGTCGCGATGCCTCGCCCCCCGGCCGGCACGATCCTCGGCAAAGACGGCGTCCAGCGCTGTGGCTTCGCGGGCACCGACCCTCTCTACACCCGCTACCACGATCGCGAGTGGGGCTTCCCGGTTCGAAGTGATCGCAGGCTCTTCGAGAAGCTCTGCCTGGAGGGATTCCAGTCCGGACTCGCCTGGATCACGATCCTGCGGAAGCGCGAGAACTTCCGCGCGGCGTTCCGGAATTTCGAGATCGAGGCGGTCGCGCGGATGAACGCACGCAGCGTCTCGCGCCTGCTGCAGGACGCGGGCATCGTGCGACACCGCGGCAAGATCGAGTCCACGCTGAACAACGCCCGTCGCTCGCGAGAGTTGATCCGCGAGTACGGTTCGCTGGCGGCCTTCTTCTGGAGCTTCGAGCCCGACCCCTCCCAGCGCCCCCGCCGGGTCACGCCGCAGGCCCTCGCGAAGCTCACCCAGACGTCCGAGTCCGTCGCGCTCTCGAAAGCCCTCAAGGAACGCGGTTGGACCTTCGTCGGCCCCACCAACTGCTACTCGTTCATGCAGGCGATGGGCCTGGTGAACGATCATCTGGACGGCTGCGCGAGTCGCTCCGAAGTGGAGGCGGCACGAGCGCGCTTCCGGCCGCCCCGGCTCGGCTCGGACGCGATTCTGCGCCGCCGATAGAACGGGCTGCCCTCAGCCGATTCTCGCTGACTGCCCGCCATCGACTGGCAGGATTACACCCGTGATGAACTTCGCCTCGTCGGAGTGCAGGAAGGCCGACGCGTAGGCGACGTCCCAGGCGGTGCCCATCTTCTGACCGAGCGGGACCTGGGCGTCGCGCGCACGAGAGAGGGTCTCGGGATCGATGCCCCGAGCCTTCGAGATCCCCTCGATCGCCATCGGCGTATCCATCAACCCCGGCATGATCGCGTTCACACGAATGCCGTGACGGGCGTTGCCGAGGGCCAGAGACTGGGTGAAGGCGTTCATCCCCGCCTTCGACGTCTTGTAGGCGACGATGCCCACACTGCAGACGGCCGCGATCGACGAGATGTTCACGATGCTCCCGCTGCCCTGCTCGCGCATCACCGGCAGCACGTGCTTGCAGGTCAGGAAGCATCCCTTGAGGTTCACGTCGAAGATGCGGTCCCAGTCCGCCTCCTCGAGGTGAGTGGGACCCGCGTCACCGCCCCCGATCCCCACGTTGTTGTGGAGCAGGTCGATTCGCCCGTACTGCTTCACGCAGGCCGCGGCAATCTCGCGGCAGTCCGCCTCCTGGGTGATGTCCGCCTCGAAGGAGAACGCGCTGCCTCCCTCGTCCTCGATCATCTTCTGCGTGTCCCGCGCGGACTCGAGTCGGCTGTCGACGAGCATCACCTTGGCACCTTCGCGGGCCATCAGGATGGCCGTGGCGCGTCCGTTCCCGATGCTGTGGCCCGGGGTCTGCCCGGCGCCAATCACCGCGGCGATCTTTCCCTCGAGCCTCACTCGGGGAAGCCCTCGATGCCCTCGTCGAGCTGCACCCCGAAGGTGTTGAGGGCCATCGACACGAGGTTGTACTGCCCAACCGTAAAGACCAGATCCATCAGCTGCTGGGTGTCGTAGCGTGCCGAGAGCGCCTTCCAGGTGGCGTGCGTGATCATGGCATCGTCGTGCAGCTCATCGACCGCGCGTAGCAGCGTCACGTCGAAGGGAGCCCAGCCCGGGGCGTCGGGACCCTCCGCAACCCGCTGGATCTCTTCTTCGGACATGCCGATGCCGCGGCTGATGGCAGCGTGCTGGCCCCACTCGTACTCGGCGCGACACAGCCACCCGATTCGCAGGATGGCGATCTCCCGCTCTCGCGGGGACAGGGTGTTCTTGCCGAGAACGTGGTTTCCGAACACGAGCCAGCGCTTCATCAACTTCGGGTGGTGGGCCAGGGTCTTGAAGATGTTGAAGACGCTTCCGCTCGCCCCCGCCAGCTTCTCGAGCTGGTCGCGGGCCTCGTCCGACCACTCCGACTCGGCCATCGGGGCAACACGGGGTTCGCTGAGTCGCATCACGGCTTCCTCCTCGAGTGACACGCTACCGAAGCAACGCGGATTCGATCGCATCGAAGAGCCGATTCTCGAGGCGTCCGGTCGAGCGCCCGATGACCCCGACCGGCCCGGGCGGACCCACGGCGAGCTCGAGCCGAAGCTCCACCCGCGTACGGCCGCCCATCCCCTCCAAGCGTGCCCGTACGCTCGCCTCGACCCGGTAGCGGTCCGGATCCAGGCGCCAGACCCGGTCCTCGACTCGCTCTGTGTTCTGGGAGATCAGGCTTCCGTTGCGGACGATGCACGAATCGCAGCGAAAGTCGCCCGGGGACCAGCTGCGATAGGCGCGCTCGGTTCGCGCGACCACCAGACGAACCCGGCCCAGATCGACCGACGCGGCCGTCTCGCCTGCATGGGTCCAGGGGAGCGTCGCGAGGAGCCCGCCCGGCTCGTTCTCCTCGAAGGCAGCCCCGCGACGGCTGAGCTCGCCGATGAGGGCCGCGCGCACGCGCCCGAGCCCCGCCTCGAAAACCCGGCTCGCCGCCAGCACCTCCCCAGCGGGCTCGTAGACTTCGCGTGTGAACTCTCGCGTACGCGTCGCCGTGCAGCTGGATCCCGTCACGAGCAGGACGAGTACGAGCAGCAGCCGGGGATTCCGTGCCATGGGCGGATCGTAACCGAGTAGACTCCGGCCGATGGAGGACACGGACCCCGTCGACACACGGACCTACCCCGCAGAGCACCTGCGCGACTTCACGCGCCGGGTCTTCGAGCACTTCCAGCTGTCCGAGGAAGACGCTTCCCTCGCCGCCGGGGTGCTCTCGCGCAGCGATCTGCGCGGCATCGACTCCCACGGTGTCGCGCGCCTGATCACCTACTACGACATGCTCGCAGCCGGGCGCATCAACCCCCGGCCGAAGATCCGAACGCTGCGAGAGAGCGCGTCGACGGCCACCCTCGACGGCGACAACGGCCTGGGGCTGGTGGTGGGCCCCCGGGCGAACCAGACCGCGATCCACAAGGCCAACTTCGCCGGCACCGGATGGGTGAGCGTGTGCAACACGAACCACTACGGAATCGCGGGCTACTACGTCCTCGAAGCCCTGAAGCAAGACATCATCGGCTGGTCGATGACGAATACGACGAGCCTCGTCGCGCCGCTCTGGGGTGCAGAACGGATGCTCGGCACGAATCCCCTCGCCATCGGTTTCCCGGGCAACGAAGAGCCGGCCATCGTCATCGACATGGCGACTTGCGCGGCCGCCTACGGCAAGATCGAGATCGCGACACGCCTGGGCGAAGCCATTCCCAAGGGCTGGGCGATCGACGCAGAGGGCCGGGAGACCGACGACGCCGGCGCGATGATCGAAGGCGGCGCGCTGCTGCCCCTCGGCAGCCGGCGGGAGCAGGGAGGCCACAAGGGTTACTGCCTGGCCGTGATGGTCGACGTGCTGTCCGGCGTGCTCTCGGGAGCGAACTGGGGGCCCTTCGCGCCGCCCTTTGCGCTGCAACAGAAGATCCCGGAGCGCAGCGTCGGCAAGGGAATCGGGCACTTCTTCGGTGCCATGAAAATCGACTCTTTCGTCGACCCGGACGAGTTCAAGTCCCGGATCGACGAGTACGTGCGAACCCTGCGCGGAACGAAACCCGCGCCGGGCACCGACGGCCCGCTCGTGCCCGGCGACCCCGAGCGCGCAGCCGAAACCGCACGGGCCGCGCAGGGAGTCCCGCTGGTGATGCCCGTAGTCGAAGACCTGCGGACGATTTCTCGGGCAACGGGGATCGCCCTCGACTAGCGGCGAGACCCGAGAATCGCGCGAGCTCGATTCACGTGCTGCGGCTTCCGGCTGCTGGGCGCGCGGGTTCGAGACCCGCCCGCGTTCCAGACGCTCCCGCCGCGTCACGCAGCGCGTCGATCACCAGATCGACGGTCAAGAGCTCGGGGAGCAGCTTCGGGTGGCCAGGCGAGTTCGGAGCGTAGACGAGGTACATAGGAACCCCGGCCCTCCCGAAGCTCGCGAGCACCTGGCGGATCTCGTCGTCGTAGAGGGTCCAGTCCGCCTTGAAGGTGACGAAGCGCAGCCGCGCCAGCTCGGACTGGACGCGAGAGTCCTCCAACACCACGGACTCGTTCACCTTGCACGTAATGCACCAGTCGGCCGTGAAGTCGACGAAGACCGGCCGTCCCCGTCCGAGCTCTTCATGGATTGCCGCGAGGTCGTAGGAACGCCAGGACGCCCCGGACAGCGAGGTCTTGCCGAGCACCCCCGCGCGAGACCCTGAGCCGACGTCAGCGAGGGGCAGCACCGCCAGGCCGGCCACGACGAGTCCAACCAGCGCGACGCCGGTCGTCGCCACCAGCGCAGGGGACGAGCCCCGTTGGACGCTCCCGAAGACCCACACGCCGAATGCGACCGCCACCAGGAAGCCGAGCGCCAGGGCCTGGGCGTCGGCACCGACACCGCGCCCCACCACCCACAGGAACCACACGACCGCTGCGATCAGCGAGAACCCGAGGCCCTTGCGTACCGTCAGCATCCAGGGCCCCGGACGCGGGACGATTCGGGCCCACCCCGGCACCAGCGTGACGAGCGCGTACGGCGCCGCGAGACCGAGACCGATGGCCAGGAAGATCGCGAAGATCACAGGCGTCGTGCTCGCGAACGCGAAGCCCACGGCGGTCCCGAGGAACGGCGCCGTACACGGAGTGGCGAGGATCACCGCCAGCAATCCCTCGAAGAAGCTCCGGCGCAAGCCCGTCGCCTCAGCGCCGACCTTCGCAACACCGGCCGGCTGGAAGGTCACCTCGAAGACCCCGAAGAGGTTCAGCGCAAACACGACGAGCAAGCTGCAGATGGCCACGATGAAGAGCGGCTGCTGGAACTGGAATCCCCAACCGACAGCCGTGCCGGCAGCGCGCAAGCCGGTGACGATCAACGCGAGGACGCCCATCGAGGCAAGCACACCGCCCGTGTACGCGGCGCCGTGTCCCAGCACCCGCCGCCGGCTCTCGTGGGCCAGCGCCGCAACGTGGAAGACCTTGATGGCGAGGATTGGCAACACGCACGGCATCAGGTTCAGGATCAGCCCACCGAGCAGCGCGAGGCCGAACGCGTAGACGAAGCCGAGGCTCGCTGCAGGTGTCTCGAAGCCGCCGCGCACCCCCCAGAGCGGGCTCTCGATGTCGATGACCACGGCTTCCTTCGCGGCTCGAGGCAGCAGCGCCTCGACGACCACGTGCTGGACGACCCCGCTCGCGAGAACAACCGGAACGAGGCCGCGCAGACGCTGCTCCAAGGCACCGGGAGCGTCCGCCAACGCCCGGCCAGAGACGATCACTGCGAAACCATCCGCTGCCGCCGGCTCGTGTCCGACGATTTGCAACTCGACGCCCTCGACCACCTCCGGGAGAAACGCTTCGAAGGACTCGACGGGCGCCAGCCGAACTCCCACGCAGCCCGCTGCGGGCTCTGCACAGCGGATCTGGATCGCGGTGTGGAAGTCGTCGCCCGGACGGACGGCGCTCTGGGAATGGGATACCGAAGTTGCAATCCCCACGTCTTCCGCGCGAATCGGGAGGCGTTCGGCCCAGTGATCGAAGAGCGCGGTCGTCGTGGGACTCGCCGGCAGGCCGGAAGCGCTGACGGGCATCTCCCGGGCGAGCGCGATCTGACCCGGAATGCACACGAGCTTGCAGGTCACGAAGTCGGCAACCACCGAGACGCGCGCCGTTCCGGCCGAGCGCGGCTCGACGACCGCGTCGCTCGCCAACAACACCTGGTCGCTGTACCCGTAGGTCGTCAGGAAGCCGTCGGACTCGTGGAAGACCTCCGGCACCGGCCAGCGGAGCGGGCCGACGCGGGCACGGTCGAATTCGTACTCGATCTGCGTGGGCAGGCCAGACTCACCCGAGTTGCGCCAGTAGATGTGCCAGCCGGGATCAATCTTGAAGAGCACGCCGACCCGCACGACCTGTCCGGGACGCAACTCGGCCGCATCGACGAGCAGCTCCGCCTCGACCCGGGCCTCGCCGGCCTCGTAGGCCGCGGCGCCTCGGACGCCGGAAGCTGCTTCGTGCGGGGCGGCCGAAACTGTCGCAGCGGCGATCGCCAGAAGAAGGACGAGCTCGTGTCGCTTCCCTGTCTGCATTTCGGCTCGCAGTCTAATCCAGTCTGATAGCGAGGCCGTGACCCCCCCTGGGGCCCACTGGCTGGCTATCCCCAACACCTACTCTCGAGGGCGAACGGAGGTAACTTCGGCAGTCCCGTGCGGAAACTCGAGAACATCTCCAGATCGGAGGCCCGCCTTCTCCCCGTTCTGCTGGTGCTCTTGATTTCGGTCGGTTGCGGCGAGGAGGCCCGGTTCCGTCTATGGGCCCAACTCGGCTCCGCGGATTCGCAGTTCGAATACGGCATGCTGCTGGTGCCGTCTGAGCCCCGAGAGGCCATCCACTGGCTCGGGAAAGCAGCCGCCCAGGGACACCTGAACGCGGTCCTGGAACTGGTCGAGGTGTATCGGGGCGAGCGCGGGCTGCCGGGCAAGCCAGAGCTGGCAACGGCCTGGTACCAGAAGGCCTCCCAGCGCGGGCACGTGCAATCCCAGCTGACCCTCGCGCGCCGCCTCGCCGCGGGCATCGGCGCTCCTGTGAATCACGGACGCGCCGCCAAGCTCTTCGAAGCCGCCGCCGACGCCGGCAATGCAGATGCGCAGTATGAACTCGGCAAGCTCTACACGAGCAACACGAAGGGTGTGTTCGCCAACAGCCAGAAGTCGCGCGAGCGATTCCTCCAGGCGGCCGAGCAAGGCCACGCCGATGCGATGAACCACCTCGGCGCGCTCTACTTGCAGGGCCAGGATCTAGCCCAAGATCTCGAGCAGGGACGCCAGTGGCTGCTCGAGGCCGCCAAGCAGGATCACGGCAAGAGCGAGTGGAACCTCTACATCCTCTACTCCGAAGGACGGGGAGTCGAGCGGGATCTCGACGAAGCGCGACGCTGGCTGTTGCGGGCGGGAGATCACGGCTCTCTGCAGGCCATTCAGGAACTCGCGCTCTCGTACGCCGAAGGCCGCCTTTTCGAGCGCGATCTGGCCCAGGCCGCACGCTGGTACGAGCGAGCCGCAGAGCGCGACGACCGCGACGCAGCCTTCCGGCTCTGCCAGCTCTACGACGACGAAGGCGAGATGCCGAGACCGAAGGCCGTCCTGGAGTGGTGCCGCAAAGCCGCCGAGGCCAACCTGGCAGAAGCTCAACACGCCCTTGCCCTCCGCTACCGCACAGGCAACGGCGTGCTGCAGAACGACACGATGGCCGCTCGCTGGCTGCGCAAGGCGGCACGGAGCGGCCACATCGCGGCGCACGCGGAACTCGCGCGGATGATGCTCCGCGGACAGGGCGGCGAGGTGAACCCCCGGAAGGCGTTCGAGCACTTCCTCGAGGCCGCGCAAGCCGGCGACCTCGAATCAGTCATGGCAGTCGCCGGCATGTACCACCAGGGCCGGGGGGTCGGGAAGGATCCCTTCCGCGCATTCGAGTGGTTCCTGAAAGCCGCCGAACGCGACAACGCTCAGGCCATGTTCATCGTCGCCTGGGGGTACGAGACCGGCGATGGCGTGTCCCTCGACGTGGAGAAGGCTCTGCGGTGGTACCGCACCGCCGCCACCCGGAACGTCAGCGAGGCAAAGCTGCGACTGGGCATCCTCTACGCACGGGGCAAAGGGGTAGAGCGTGACTACGGAGAAGCCCACTACTGGATCACCGGAGCCGTCCGAAACGGTCTGCAAGCCGCCAAGAGACACCTGGACGATCTCGAGCGAAGGATCGAACCCGGCCAGCTCGCCGGTATCCGCGACACCAGCGACAAGCGTCACCAACAGGAGGGGAAGCAAAGCTCGTGAAATATCTGCACACGATGGTCCGCGTCAGCGACCTGGACGAATCGATCGACTTCTACTGCAACAAGTTGGGGCTCGAGGAGCTACGGCGCATCGACGTCGAGGCGGGACGCTTCACTCTGGTCTTCCTGGCCGCGCCGGGCGACTCCGAGGCCCAGGTCGAACTCACCCACAACTGGGACGACAAGGGCTACAGCGGCGGGCGCAACTTCGGACACCTCGCGTACAACGTCGAAGACATCTACTCCACCTGTCAGCGCCTGATGGACTCCGGCGTCACCATCAACCGCCCGCCGCGAGACGGTCACATGGCCTTTGTCCGTTCCCCCGACGGCATCTCGATCGAACTGCTTCAGAACGGCAAGGCCCTCGAGCCCGTAGAGCCCTGGCAATCGATGGAGAACACCGGCGAGTGGTAGGCGCCTAGAGAGGCGAGGTGCCGAACAACATCGGGTGTGCGCCCAGGAACACCGCGTACAGCACGACGGCCAGGCCGATCCGCCAGCCTCCGAACTCGCCCAGGGCGAGCCGATTGCGCCCCGCAACGATGGCGGCGAAGGGAACGTTCGACGTGACGGCGGCGAAGCGATCCCAGCGTTCGCCGTGCTTGCGACGGCGCTTGGCGTCGATCGATAGCGGGCCCAGGGCGGCAAGCACGAGCAAGGAGCCGAAAAACAGCAGGGACGGCGGATCCGGATTCATCGCCACGTGGCATGCACCCCAGAGTGCGACGCCCCAGAGGAAGGGATGCCGGGTGATGCGCAGGATTCCCTGAGCGGGCTCGTCTCCCTCGAGCTGTCCCTCCCCTCCGGTAACCGTCGGACTCGGCGTCGTGAGGCCGATCACGACGAACGCGAAAGCCACGAACATCAAGACCAGCACGACCGGCCGCAAGAAAGCGAGGTTCCACTGCGGCGCGGCGGGCGGGCTTCCGGCCCAGGAGATACACAGCCAGACGATGCCGGCGATTGCCGCCAACGAAAATGCGCCCATGTAGCCCGACTCGCCCAAGACATCGACGAGCCGATCGCGGGCGCGGGTCCCGGCGACGAGGAGATGCAGACCGACGAAGAAGAGGGCGGCAAGCGCGATCGAGATCATGAACTCCTCCCAAGCACGGGCGCGCCCCGAGACCCTGGGAAGATAACGAATCGGCTACCGAGCAGCGCTCCGCTTACGGTCGACGCTCGCCTTGGCGGTCGACGGCGCCCTCTTGCGACCCGCCGTCACCTTCGTAACGGAGGCTGGCTTCTTGGTGCTCTTCTTCTTCGCCGCGGTCTTCTTCTTGCGCGGTACCTTCTTCTCGGGGATCTGCTCGACCCACTTGCCATCCCGGTAGAAAGCGCGCCAACCGGTGGCCTTGCCATCCACCTCGGTCATCACGTATTGCTCGCGCACCTTGCGCTGGAAGCGAATCTTGGCCTTATTGCCATCGGGATCCGCAAGCGGCGCGTGGGTCAGGTACTCGAACTTCGGGTCGAGCTGGTTCTTGACCTCCACGACATCCTCGACGAGAGGAGCACGGGTCTCGCGATATTTCGGAAACTGGCTCGCCGCCAGAAAGATGCCCGCAGCCCCATCTCGCAGCAGGAAGAAGTCGTCGCACTTCTCGCAGCGCAGATGCGGCATGGGAATCGGATCCGCCTTGGGCGGGGCCGGCTCACCGTTGCGCAGCAGCTTCCGCGTATTCTTGCAGTCGCTATTCGAACAGCCGAAGTACTTCCCGAAGCGACCCGTCTTGAGCTGCATATCGTTGGCACACTTATCGCACTCGAGCACGGGCCCGTCGTAGCCCTTGATGACGAACTCCCCCGGCTCGACCTCGAAGCCCGAGCAGTCGGGATTGTTCCCGCACACGTGCAGCTTGCGGGAGTCGTCGATCAGATAGCTGTCCATCGAGGTGCTGCAGAGCGAGCAGTGGTGCCGCTTGAGGAGAAGCTTCGACTCCTCTTCGTCGTCCACGCCGACCGCGAGGGCTTCTTCGCCCGGCGTGAGGTTCAAGGTGGACTTGCAACGCTCCTTGGGCGGCAGCGCGTAGCCCGAGCAGCCGAGGAAGACACCCGTGCTCGCGGTGCGGATCTGCATCGTCCGTCTGCACTCGGGACACTCGATGTCCGTTTCCGTCGGCTCGTTCCGACGCATGCCGTTCTCGCCCTGGGCTTGCTTGAGCTTCTTGCTGAAGTTCGCGTAGAAATCGTCCAGCACCTGTTTCCATTCCGCATCGCCGGTCGCGACCCGGTCGAGGCTCTCCTCCATCTGGGCGGTGAACCCGTAGTCGAGGAGATCTTCGAAGCTCTCGACGAGCCGCTCGGTCACGACATCGCCGATCTTCTCCGCATAGAAGCGGCGGTTCTCCACCCGGGCGTAGCCACGGTCCTGAATGGTGGAGATGATCGACGCGTAGGTGGTCGGCCGCCCGATGCCGCGCTTCTCGAGCTCACGGACAAGACTGGCCTCGCCGTATCGCGGCGGCGGCTTGGTGAAGTGCTGCTTCGGATCGAGCTCGACCAGCGTCAGCCGATCGCCAACCTGTACGTTGGGCAGAACCGTGTCGGACTGGCCGTTCTTCGCCGGCGGCTGGACTTTCGTGAAACCGTCGAACTGCATGATGCGTCCGCGGGTGCGGAGCTCGAAGTCCGCGGCCGCGGCCGTCACGCTCGTACTCAGATACTCGGCGGGCGGCATCTGGCACGCGACGAACTGCCGCCAGATGAGTTCGTAGAGGCGTTCCTGATCGCGCTCGAGATCGACGATGCTGCCGGGCCCAGCCGCGACCTCGGACGGTCGAATCGCCTCGTGAGCTTCCTGGGCGCCTTCCTTGCTCGCGTACGAGAGGGCTTCCTCGGGCAGGTAGCGCTCGCCGAACTCACCGCGGATGTAGTCGCGACAGCCGTCAACGGCTTCGGCGCTGAGGTTTGTCGAATCGGTCCGCATGTAGGTGATGTGACCGGCCTCGTAGAGGCGCTGAGCGAGGGTCATTGTCTTCTTGACGCTGAACGAAAGGCGCGTGCTCGCGGCCTGCTGGAGTGTCGACGTGATGTAGGGAGCCGACGGCTTCGTCTTGGTGGGCTTGTCTTCGCGCTTGACCACCTCGAAGGACGCCTCGCGAAGCGCCGAGAGGACGACGTTCGTCTGCTCTTCGCTGCCGGGGCGGAAGTTGTCCTCTCCCTGCTTGACGACCTGGAGCCGGATCGCCTCGCCGTCCTCTGTTCCTGCAGCCGCCGAGGGGCTGGGCGTGGTCGTGACATCCGCGTAGACCTCCCAGAACTCCTCGGGATCGAAGGCACGGATCTCGCGCTCGCGCTCGACCAGCAAGCGAACCGCAACGGATTGCACACGCCCGCCGGAGATGCCCCGAGCGACCTTCGACCACAGCAGCGGCGAAATCATGTAGCCGACCACGCGATCGAGAAAACGGCGGGCCTGCTGGGCGTTCACCCGGCTCATATCGAGGGTACCGGGCTCCGCGAAGGCGGCCTGGATGGCCGACTTGGTGATCTCGTTGAAAGTGACTCGGCGGTAGCGGTCCTCGTCGCCGCCGATCACTTCCCGCAGGTGCCAGGCGATCGCCTCCCCTTCGCGGTCGAGATCCGTCGCCAGATAGATGGCATCGGCGTCCTTGGCGTGCTTCATCAGCCCGGCGAGGACCTTCTCCTTGCCCGGGAGAATCTGGTAGGTCGCTTCCCAACCCCTGTCGGGGTCGATGCCCATCCGCGCAATCAGCGCCTTCTGGGCCTGCTTCTTCTTGTGGGCGGCCCGCTTGGCCGGGGGCAGACTCCGGGTGACGGCGGCAGCGGCAGCCCGGGCCTTGGGATCCACCTTCTTACCGTGGCCACTGACAGGCAGGTCGCGCACGTGGCCCACGCTGGCCTTCACCACGAAGTCCTTGCCCAGGTACTTGTTGATCGTCCGAGCCTTGGCCGGCGACTCGACGATTACGAGTGATTTGCCCATGGGATTCCTACTAGCGTCACGGCGGGGCCGTACCATAACCAAAATCTTGAAATGCCAAAGAACGCAGTTTTGCGGGCTTTTGACTTCCCACGGGGAATCAGATCGATGAAACGGGTCTGAGGGGCACTAGAGGAGAGCAACCCTGGCCAAGAACTACACGATTTTCAGGGGTTTGAGTCGATAGGTAGGTAAATCACCACAACCCACGGGATTCTGGCCCCTGTTCGAGGAAAAATACCCCGAGCGCTCCCGGCGCGGGGGGACCGGCCGCCTACCTGCGTGCAACAATCCCCCGATGGCCCAAATCCTCGGAAACCTGTCTCCCCAGGACGACTACACCCACGAGCTCGGCCCCGAGCCGAACTTCAACGAGAGCATGTACTTCAACTTCTTCGACCCGAAGCAGTCCATCGGAGGCTTCATCCGAATCGGGAACCGCGCGAACGAAGGCCGCGCCGAAGTCACGCTCACCCTCTACCTGCAGGCAGGCCGCGTGCTGTTCACCTTCAAGCGCGCCCCGATCGAGCACAACCAGGCCTTCGACGCGGGCGGGGCCCGCTTCGAGGTGATCGAGCCGAGCCAGAAGCTTCGCAGCGTTTACGAAGGCTCCGTGCTCGACCTCGAGGAGCCGCGCAAGATCACCGATCCCCGAACGGCCTTCACCGAGAGCCCGAAGCGTCGCATTCACCTCGACCTGGTGCACGACGCGGTAGGCCCCATGTATGGGAGCGCGGGCAGTAAGACGGAGGCCAAACGCTCCAGCGACCAGCAGTTCGGAAAGGCCCACTACGAGCAGCACATGGCTGTCACGGGAAAACTCCGGATCGACGACCAGGTGATCGCGATCAACGGGTACGGGCTGCGCGATCACTCCTGGGGACCCCGCTACTGGCAGGCCATCCACAGCTACGAGTGGCTCACGATGAACTTCGGGCCCGACCTGGGCGCCATGGTCTCGGTGATTCGGCGCGACGCCGACAACGTCCGCATGGGCGGCGTGATCATTCGGGACGGAGAGTTCGAGGCCATTCGGCACGCCGACGTCTCCGCCGAGTTCGAAGCGAACGGCCTCTACCACGAAAGCGTCACGGCCAGGATCGAGACGGCAACGGGCGACAAGCACGTGATCACCGGCGAGGTGAAGGGATTCATCCCGCTCCGCAACCGCCGGGAAGGCAGGGTCACCCACATCGGCGAGGGCATGACCGAGTGGAAGTGGGGCGACCGGACCGGGTATGGGCTCTCGGAGTTCCTCAAGCAGGTCGAGTAACAGGTGAGACCGAGCGAAGACTCCATCCAGGCGTTCCGCCGCGACGGCTTCGTGGTGGTGGAAGGACTTCTCGACGACGACGAACTCGAACGCTACGGGCGCGCCGTCGATGGAGCGGTCGCTGCACGGACTCGCGGAGACCCGCGCAGCCTGGAGGAGAAGACACGCTACGAGCAGTCCTTCCAGCAGTGCATCAATCTCTGGGAGGACTTCCCGGACGTCCGTCCGCTGACGTTCCACCCGGCCGTCGCCGAGACTGCCGCGAAGCTGCTGGGCGTCGAGAGCCTGCGGGTCTGGCACGATCAAGCGCTGTACAAGCAAGCCGGCGGACGCGTGACCGACCCGCACCAGGACCAGCCTTACTGGCCGCTCGAGCAAGCCGACTCGATCACCGCCTGGATGCCGTTCGACGGCTCGAGCCACGAGAACGGCTGCATGGGCTACTTCGCGGGAAGCCACCGCAGCGGGCTGCGCAAGTTCGCGGACATCTTCACTGGCACGGGTTACGACCTGGAGGCAATCCCCGAGACGCGCGGTCTCGAGCCGTGCTGGGTGGAGGTCCCGCGCGGGGCGGTCGCCTTCCACCACAGCCTAACGATCCACCGGGCGCTTGCGAATCACAGCGATCGCACTCGTCGGGTTCACACGGTCATCTACTTCAAGGACGGCTCGACGCGCGTCGAACGGGAGCACCCGCATCCCTCGGTGGATCGCCCGGGAATCGCGCGCGGAGCCGTGGTAGCGAGCGACGTCACCCCGATCGCCTGGCCGCGCGATGCCAGCAATCTGCCGCCGACACCCGCGCTGCCGAACCCTCCCGTCCCGGGCTGGCCGGGCTGGCCACCGCGGCAGCAGAAGGGAACCTGACCGTATCGCTGGCCCAGCCGGTGCCCGATGCGCCTCGAGACCCGACAGGCGTCAGGGCGTGAGCACGACCTTGATGGAGCCGCTCTTGCGGTCGCGGGCTAGCTCGAAGGCCTCGGCGGCCGCGTCGAGCGGCAGACGGTGGGTGATGACGACTTCCGCGATCTCGGGGCGTGCCGCGAGCAGGGCAGCCGCGGTTTCGACATCGCGGCCACCGTCGAAGCGGGCGTACATGAAAGAAGGAACGACTCGGATCTCCTTCATGCAGAGCGTTGTGGCCGGCGGCTCGAAGCCGTCCCAGTAGCTGGCGAGAAGCAGCAGCGTGCCCCCCGGTCTGCAGATCCGGCAAGCCTGTTTGAGTGCGTCCTTCGTTCCCGCACAGTCGACCACCAGGTCATAGGCGTCCGAGTCGTCGAGCACGTCGGCACCGAGTCGCTCTCCAGCGGCGAGTTGGGCGTCGTGTCGGGCTGCCAGCGCAACCGAGGCACCGACATGGGATGCCGCCGCCACCGCGCACTGGCCGATCGTCCCGCCGCCGATCACGGCCACTTGCTGGGAGTCTTCCAGGCCGGCCTTGCGGAGGCCGTGCGCGGCGACCGCAAGCGGTTCCACGAGGCACGCGTCCTCGACGGGCACACCGGGCGGGAGGCGAACCAGGCAACTCTCGGGGACGACGATTTCCTCCGCCATCCCTCCGTCCGCGCCAATCCCCAGGAAGCGCTCGATCTGGCTGGCGCACAGGTTGTATTCGCCCCGCAGACAGCACTCGCAGGTGCCGCAGCCGATCACCGGCTCGACCGCGACTGCTGTGTCATCCGCGAGTTCTCCAGCAATCTCGTGGCCGGGAATCGCCCGCATGGGGTATCCAGCAGCGATCATGTGGAGATCCGACCCGCAGATGCCAGCCGACCGGACGCGAACCCGAACACCCTCACCGGAGGGTTCGGGAACGTCGGCGACCTCGATTCGGCCCTGCTGGCAACGAACGGCGCGCACGCATCGACGTTAGCATCCACCGGACGCATCGGACGGACAAACCCTCGACGCCGCTTCTTGTTGACGCGTCAGCGCGGGGGCGCCTTCCGGTGTCGACCCCTCGGCTTCGGATCATACGCTCGCAGGGCCTTGGTGTTGATCTCGTTCCCGGCTTCGATGGCCACCTGCACGGGCGTCCGTCCTTCGTTGTCGAGGAGGCTGCGATTGGCACCGGCATCGACCAGCTGGCGAATGATCCGACGAACGCCGTCCCGCGCAGTGATGTGGAGCGCGGTGGCTCCGGTCTTGTCCTGGTGGTCGATATCGATTCCCTCCGCCATCAGCACATGGGCCAGGCGGGTGCTCGGATGAACGACCGAATAGTGGAGCGGTGTTCGGCCGGCGTCGTCGATGACACTCACGTCGGCGCCGCCCTCGATCAGTGCAATCATCGCGCCCCCTCGAGCAAAGCCCGCCACCACGTGAAGAGGGGTACGCCCGGCGTCGTCTCGTGCGTCCGGGTCAGCACCGTGCCCGAGCAGGATGCGCGTGTTGCGACTGTTGAGGTCGTTGTGAAGCGGGGTGCGACCCTGATTGTCCTTGACCCGCGGGGTCGCGCCGTGAGTCAGGAGCAACAGCGTCGTCCGCACGCCGTTGTCGCCGCGGACCGCAACATGAAGCGGGGTTCGACCGTCCGCATTGCGAGCTCCGACGTCCGCACCGGCCTCGAGGAGATCCTGCTCGATGGGCCAGAGACCGAGACCCGCAGCAAGGTGCAGCGCGGTGCTGCCCTCAGCGTCCCGCTCGTTCAGATCGATGCCCTCCGCGAGCAGGGCGCGCACCTGCTTGAGGTCTTCGGCCTCGACTGCCTGGTGGAGCCTCAGCTTGACTGCCGGATCGTCACCCGCCACGCAGCCGAGGACGACGGCCGCCACTGTCAGGAACACCCGACCGGCGACCGCGCGGCGCGCTTGATATCGAGACATAGGCAGGAGCCTCCAGGCCGTCGACGACAATAGAGCGGGCCACTTGCGTTGTCCGCCCCGTGATTGCGCCGATCGAAGCCTGCGAGTTAGTCTACTACCGCCTCGCACCCATCTATGCATCGGAGCCAATCGCCTTGAACGCTCTCCAAGCACCGGCGCGGGCAGCGCTGCCGCTGGGGATCGCACTAGTCGTTGCGGCGTGCGGCAGTCCGCCACCGCCGGCACGTCTCCCCGACATGCGGTCGCACGAACCGAGTGAGCGGCTCTCGATCGACGGACTCTGGAAGACGCGCTCCGAACCCGAGATACACGTGCAGATCGAGCGCGGGCGGCTCTACCTGCATCGGGACGTCACCGGAGGTGAACCGCAAGGTACTCTCCTCTATGCAGCTCTACACCAAGTCGCCGCGAGGGAGTACAGCTGCCGGCGCCCGCTACCGCGGGGCGGCACCATCGTCTGGCCGGTCTGCACCATCACGCTAGAAGAAGATGACTCCCTCCGGGTCCTGACACGCAAACCCGAGGACGAGAAACAGTCGCTCGAGCAGCACTTCGTATTGGAGACGCTCGACGACGCGGTCTGGTTTGCCGCCCAATCCCGGTCCCCGCACATCGTCTCAGTCCTCGAGGCCCGCGAGCCGCCGCCCCCGGACCCGACCCTCGGGCAGGCGAGCACCCCGGATCTGCCGCCTTCCCCGACACCCGAGGAACTCGCCTTGGCCGCCGCCTCGACGACGACCCGCTTCGGACGCTATCGGGCCCTCGTGATCGGAAGTGCGGAGTACACCTACCTGCCCAGCGTGGCGACTGCGGAAGGAGATGCAGCCGCCGTCTCGGACCTGCTCGCGGATCGCTACGGATTCCGGGTAGCCCTGCTGCGAAACCCCAGTCTCAGCGACCTCTCGAAGGCCCTCACGCGCTTGGAGCGCGAACTGGGAAGCAACGACAACCTGCTCATCTACTGGGCCGGGCACGGCTTCGTGAGCGACGAACTCGGACGCTGTTACTGGTTCCCCGTCGAGGCGCTGGGCGACGACGCGAGCCAGGGGTTGGCGAACGACGATGTCGCGGCTGCGGTGCGGCGAATGAAGGCCAAGCACGTGCTGATCGTGGCGGATAGTTGTTTCACAGCGTCCCAGCGCCGCGAGGTGGGATTACGGGAAGAAGCCACGGACGCGCACGAGCGGCTTTCGGAGCTGAGAGCACGGGTGGTGCTCTCGTCGGGAGGGCTCGAGCCGATCCAGGACGGCCAGGGGAGCGGCCACTCGACGTTCACCGGGGCATTCCTATCGGCACTAGCTGCGAACGGAGAGGTGCTCGACGGCCAGAGCCTCTTCTCTCAGATCGAGCAGATCGTCACCACCGCGGCCAGTCAAAAACCCGAGTACGCGAACATCCTCGGCGCCGACCACGACGGGGGCGACTTCCTCTTCGTTCCGGCTCCCTGAGAACTGCGGCTGCCCCGCTCTCGTGAGCGTGCACGGGCGTGCTGGCCGCGGACCCCGCTGGCTGCGCTAGACTCCGCGTTGTCCCTGTTACAGAGGCCGTCGCCCCCACGACGGCTGCAACCCATGCAAGGCGGCTTGAGACCTGTTCCCAGATCCTGCGGGTCCGGTGGCCTGAAGGGGATCGTCCCTTCTTGAGCACCCTCCACCTACCTGGCTCTCCTGCCCTTTCCGAGTTTCGACTCGCCCGGCTCCTGGCACGCCTTCGCTCGCTGGCACCAGCCGTCTCGGCCATCGACGCCCGCTTCGCGCACTTCGCCCACCTCGAAGACGCGGAGTTGACTGCTTCGGACCGCCACATCCTCGAGCGCCTGCTGGACTACGGTCCGCGGCGCGGCGACGGAACGCCGCCGGAAGCTCGAGACCCGCAACTCGTCCTCGTCGTTCCGCGGCTGGGCACGATCTCTCCCTGGTCCTCGAAGGCCACGGACATCGTGCACGGCTGCGGCTTGACCCGCGTCGTCCGCCTCGAGCGCGGCACGGCCTACCGGTTGTCAGGACCCGAGGAAGCCCTGGACGCCGCCCGGCCCGAGATCGAGGCACTGCTCCACGATCGCATGACCCAGACGGTCCTCGCCCGGTTCGAAGACGCCGAGCAGCTGTTCACACGGGCTCAGCCGACACCGTCGAGCAGCGTAGATGTGATGGGGTTGGGTCGCGACGCCCTGGTCGAGGCAGACGCGGCGCTCGGTCTCGCCCTGGCCCCCGACGAAATCGAGTACCTGGTCGCGAGCTTCCGTGAGCTGGGACGCAATCCCCGAGACGTCGAGCTGATGATGTTCGCCCAGGCGAACTCGGAGCACTGCCGCCACAAGATCTTCCGCGCCGACTGGATCATCGACGGGCAGCCCCAGCCGAAGGGCCTGTTCGACATGATCCGCAACACCACCGAGTGTTCGCCCGACGGCGTGCTGTCGGCGTACCACGACAACTCGGCGGTGATGGCCGGCAGCGATGCCTCGCGCTTCTTCCCGGACCCGGAGAGCAACATCTACGCGGCGCATCCCGAGCCCGTCCACATCCTGATGAAGGTCGAGACGCACAATCACCCGACCGCGATCTCGCCCTACCCCGGCGCGGCCACGGGCTCTGGAGGCGAGATCCGCGACGAAGGCGCTACCGGTCGCGGCTCGAAGCCCAAGGCCGGGTTGACCGGCTTCAGTGTCTCGAACCTGCGGATTCCCGATGCCGAGCAGCCCTGGGAATCAGACTACGGCCGACCTTCGAGAATCGCCTCGGCGCTCGACATCATGCTCGAAGGCCCGATCGGCGCAGCCGCCTTCAACAACGAGTACGGCCGGCCGGCGCTATGCGGCTACTTCCGCAGCTACGAAGAGAAGGTGCCTGGACCCGACGGGCTGGAGGTGCGCGGCTACCACAAGCCGATCATGCTCGCGGGAGGCCTGGGCAACATCCGTCCCGGAGGCGTCGAAAAATCGGAGATTCCGCCCGGCACCCCCATCGGCGTTCTCGGCGGCCCGGCCATGCTGATCGGTCTGGGCGGCGGTGCGGCATCGTCGATGGCGTCCGGCTCGAGCCACGAAGACCTGGACTTCGCCTCCGTGCAGCGCGACAACGCCGAGATGCAGCGCCGCTGCCAGGAGGTCATCGACCGCTGCACGGCCCTCGACGAAGACAGCCCGATCCTGTCGATCCATGATGCGGGTGCTGGCGGCCTGGCGAACGCGCTGCCCGAGTTGGTGGACGACAGCAAGCGGGGGGCGCGGTTCGAGCTGCGCAAGATTCCGAATGACGAGCCCGGGATGTCGCCCCTCGAACTCTGGTGCAACGAGAGCCAAGAGCGCTACGTCGTAGCAATCGCTCCCGAGAAGCTCGCGCTCTTCGAGGCGCTGTGCGCCCGAGAGCGCTGCCCGTTCGCGATCCTCGGGGAGGCCACCGAGGAGCGACACCTGACGGTCAGCGACGCCCTCTTTGACGACCACCCGATCGACCTTCCCCTGCAGGTGATCCTCGGCAAGCCGCCGAAGATGACCCGGGACGTGAAGCGGCTGCCGTTCGCCCCGCTGCCCCTCGACCGCAACGGGATCGAAATCGCCGAGGCGGCTCGGCGCGTGCTGAAGCTGCCGACGGTGGGCGACAAGACCTTCCTGATCTCCATCGGCGACCGCACGGTCGGCGGGCTCTGCGTGCGCGATCCGATGGTGGGCCCCTGGCAGGTTCCGGTGGCCGACGCGGCCGTCACAGCGAGTGACTTCGAGGGTTACTACGGCGAGGCGATGTCGATCGGCGAGCGGACGCCCGTCGCCCTTCTGGATGCCGCGGCGGCCGCACGCATGTCGGTGGGCGAGGCACTCACGAACATCGCCTCGGCGGGCATCCTCGGAACCGGGCACGTCAAGTTGTCCGCCAATTGGATGGCACCCGCCGGGCATCCCGGCGAAGATGCTCATCTCTACGATGCGGTTCGCGCCGTCGGCGAAGAGCTTTGTCCGGCCCTGGGCATCGCGGTTCCGGTCGGCAAGGACTCGCTGTCCATGAAGACCGTCTGGGAAGAGGACGGCCTTCAGCACAGCGTCACGGCACCCATCTCGCTGATCGTCTCGGCCTTCGCACCGGTGCGCGACATACGTGCAGCGGTCACGCCACAACTCCGCACGGACGTGGGCCCGACCTCGCTCCTGCTCGTGGATCTCGGCGCTGGACGCAACCGGCTCGGCGCATCGGCACTGGCGCAGGTGTACGGCCAACTCGGCAGCGAGCCCCCGGACGTCGACGATCCCAAGCGCCTTCGCGGCTTTCCGGACGCCATCCAGGCGCTGATCGCGCGCGGCGCGCTTCTCGCCTACCACGACCGCTCGGACGGCGGGCTCTTTACGAGCATCTGCGAGATGTGCTTCGCGAGCGGAACCGGCGCCCGGATCCACCTCGACGAAGTCGGCGACGACGACCTGGCGGCGCTCTTCAGCGAGGAACTGGGCGCGGTCCTGCAGATCCGGGAGGCAGACGAAGAGGCCGTCCGCGCAACCCTCTCGGAGTACGGCCTGTCGGAGTGCACGCTTCGGCTGGGCAGCCTCGACGAGCGGATCGTCTTCGAACGAGGCGGCCGTGAGGTGTTCGCCGACTCGCGGGAGGTGCTCCGCGACCTGTGGTCCGAGACGACGCGTCGCATCCAAGGTCTACGCGACCACCCGGATTGCGCCGAGGAGGAGCACGCAGAGCGCTGCGATCCGGCGGCGCCCGGCCTGCGTGTCGTCGTGCCCTTCGACCCGGACGAAGACATCGCCGCCCCCTACGCGTCCCGCGGCGCCAGACCGAGGATGGCGATCCTGCGCGAGCAGGGCGTGAACGGCCAGATCGAGATGGCTGCCGCCTTCCACCGTGCCGGCTTCGAAGCCGTCGACGTCCACATGAGCGACATCCTCTCGGGCCGCACGAGCCTGGTCGAGTTCCGGGGCCTCGTCGCCTGCGGCGGGTTCTCCTACGGTGACGTGCTCGGTGCGGGCGAGGGCTGGGCGAAGTCGATCCTCTTCAACGCCCGGGGACGCGACGAGTTCGCCGCTTTCTTCGCACGCTCCGACAGCTTCGCGCTCGGCGTCTGCAACGGTTGCCAGGCCCTCTCGAATCTCCACGAGCTCATCCCCGGGGCCGAGGGCTGGCCCCGCTTCGTGAGGAACCGTTCCGAGCAGTTCGAGGCGCGGCTCAGCCTCGTCGAGGTGCTCGACTCCGCGTCGATCCTGCTGGCCGGAATGCAGGGCGCACGGCTTCCGATCGCCGTCGCGCACGGAGAGGGTCTCGCCGAGTTCCACTCCGGCGATCTCGAGCGCGTGAGAGAGTCCCGCCTCGTAGCCGCGCGCTTCGTGGACGGCGAAGGGCGCGTGGCCGAGCGCTACCCCGCCAATCCGAACGGATCGCCCGAGGGCATCACCGCTCTTACGACCGACGACGGACGCGTCACGATCATGATGCCCCATCCCGAGCGCGGCTTCCGAAGCGTGCAGCATTCCTGGCACCCCGAGGAGTGGAACGAAGACGCTCCCTGGCTGCGGCTCTTCCGCAACGCCCGGGTATGGGTAGACTGAGGCCCATGGACCTGTCGGAGCTGACGGCGCTATCACCGATCGACGGCCGCTACGGCGGCAAGACGGCGGCACTGCGCCCGATCTTCAGCGAGTACGGCCTGATCCGCCTGCGAGCCCTCGTCGAGGTCCGCTGGCTCCAGGCGCTCGCCGATCACCCGGGCATCGCCGAGGTGCCGCCCCTCTCGGACGGCGCTCGCACGCGACTCGACGCCCTCGTATCGGACTTCGACGAGGATTCGGCCGCGCGGGTCAAGCAGATCGAGGCCACCACGAACCACGACGTAAAGTCGATCGAGTACTACCTGAAGGAGCAGGTGCAAGACGACCCCGAGCTGGCGGCGATCTCCGAGTTCATCCACTTCGCCTGCACGTCCGAGGACATCAACAACCTCGCGCATGCACTGATGCTCAAGCAGGCGCGCCAGGAATTCCTGCTTCCGGCCATGGACGAGCTGATCGCCCACCTGCACTCCCTCGCGGAAGAGCACGCGGAGCAAGCGATGCTCTCGCGTACCCACGGTCAGCCTGCCTCGCCGACGACCCTCGGCAAGGAGATGGCAAACGTGGCGGCGCGCCTCGGGCGACAGCGGGAGCAGGTGGCGACCGTCCAGCTCCTCGGCAAGGCGAACGGCGCCGTCGGGAACTACAACGCGCACCTCGCCGCCTACCCGGAGATCGACTGGGCGCAGCACAGCAGGAGCTTCGTCGAGAGCCTCGGACTGGTCGTCAACCCGCACACGACCCAGATCGAGCCCCACGACTACATGGCCGAGCTCTTCGACGCGATCGCACGCTTCAACACGATCCTGATCGACTTCGACCGGGACGTATGGGGCTACATCTCCCTCGGCTATTTCGTGCAACCTCCCGTTGCGGGCGAGGTGGGGTCGTCGGTCATGCCCCACAAGGTGAATCCGATCGACTTCGAGAACTCGGAGGGCAACCTCGGCCTGGCGAACGCGATCCTCTCGCACCTGGGCAGCAAGCTCCCGATCTCGCGCTGGCAGCGCGATCTCACCGACAGCACGGTGCTGCGAAACCTGGGAGTCGGCCTCGCCCACTCGCTGGTAGCCTGGCAGGCGACCCTGCGCGGCCTGTCCAGATTGCAGGTAGACACGGCCCGCATGCAAAAGGACCTGGATGAGAACTGGGCCGTGCTCGCCGAGGCGATCCAGACGGTAATGCGGCGCTACGGCATCCCGGATCCGTACGAGAAGCTCAAGCACCTCACCCAGGGCAAGCCGGTAGACCGCGAGATCCTGGAGGAATTGATCGACCGCCTCGAGATCCCCGACGAAGCCAAGCAGCGCCTTCGCGCGCTGACCCCGGCCAACTACCTCGGCGACGCTTCGACGCAGGCCCGAAAGCGCTAGCGAGCCCGAAATCCGAAGCCGGCTTCAGCCTGCGCCGTCCTCCTCGAGCAGGCGCTCGAGCGTGAACGAGGCGAGATTCGTGTGGTCCATTTCGTGCTCGGGCGGCAACAACTCGTAGTGCTTCATCTGCCCGGCAATCCGGGCCATGATCACCGAGAAGCGGAAAGCCGCGAAGGTCTGGTAGTAGGCGACGTGCTCGGCCTTGCGTCCAACCAGCTCCTCCCAACGGGCAATGGTCTCTGCGGCGGTGGGCAGACCGTCGGCACGCGGGAGGCCGATGCCCTCGCTGAAGCAGCGATCGATCCCGATCCACCAGCCGAGGTCGGCGACGGGATTTCCGACGAAGACCATCTCCCAATCGATCACCGCAACGCACTGCAGATCGCGAAAGATCTGGTTCGCCAGGCGCGAGTCGCCCCAGCAGATCCCGAGAGGCTCGTCACTCGGGGCGTTCGCCCGAAGCCACGCGAGACCCTCGACCAGCACCGGCAGACGCGTGCGGTCGCACCCCCAGTCGAGGAAGTGTTCGTAGTAGTCGAGTTGCGCTTCGATCGGACTCCGGCCGTCCTTCGACCGCGGCAGGAACGCGAAGACCGGGTCGGCGGCATCGAGCCGGTGCACTCGGGTCATCGCCTCTAGCCCGTTCCACCACAGCGCAGAGCGGTCCTCGGGTGACAGTTCGAACACCCAGCCACCCTGGTGATAGGGCGGCCGATCGTTGGGGACGATCCCCTCCACTTGGTCCATCACGTAGAAGGGCGAACCGAGGACCGACTCGTCCTCCTCGAGCCAGCGCATTCGCGGGACGGGCACCCCCTGGGTTTCCATCGCGGCCATGACGTGGAACTGCTGCGCGACGTCGTAGGTCGGGAAGATCGGAAAGCCGCCGGATGGCTCGATGCGGGCGACCAGGGATTGCTGTTTCGCCTGCCCCGCCTCCAGGTAGTCCAACTCGAACATCAAGGTGTCGCTCGAAAAGCCCGTATCCGAAGGACCGCGCAGGTTTCGAATCTCGAAGCCCGATCCCTCCGGCAGCACGCCACCGAACCACTGGCCGAGGGCTACGCGGGTGGCTTCCAGGTCTCGCTCGAGGGGCTCGGGCATGAGGCGCCCAAAGGTCGCACCCGCACCCGGGGCGATCAACAACCCGTGGACGCCTCGAAAGCGCCTACAGCCGCTGAAATTCGGTCCGGGATCCCTCTGATCCCGTAGAGGCCGCCTCAGCGCAGCCCGCCGAGGCTCCGAGGCACCAGTGCCACCGCTCGAAGGGGGGCTCCGGTGCCGCCGCGGATCTTCATCGGCAGGGCAACCACGTCGAAGCCCCGGGCCGGGAGCCCGCTCAGATTCGCCAGGTTCTCGAAGGCGGGCACGTTCGCCCCGGAGAGAACCCGGTGCGTTTCGAAACGCTTCGAGGGGCCGTGATCGATGCTCGCAGTATCGAGACCCACGGCGTGGATGCGACGCTCTTCGACCAACCAGCGGGCGGCGGCGGGGTGCAACCCCGGGAAGTGAAGCTTCGCCACCGCGGCCGCTCCGCGTTCGTCGGTTCCGAGATAGCGCAGACGGTCCGGCCAGAAACGCTCGAACCCGGTGCGCAACAAAACAATCGTGCCGGGTGGAATGCGACCGTGCTGCGACTCCCACTCGACGAATGCCTCGACGGGCACCCGGTAATCGGAGTTGGCAGCGCAGGCCCCGGTCACGTCCACGAGGATCGCCGGTCCGATCAGCTGATCGAGCGGGATCTCGTCGACCGACTGGCGACCCTCGGCGAAGTGGATCGGCGCATCGATGTGCGTGCCGCCGTGTTCCGGGGTCCGAAAGCGGTGAGCCGCGTACCAGTAGCCGGCGTCGGTCACGCCGGCGGGCCCCCGCTCGAGTACGAAGCCCTCCTCGGTGGGCCAGAAGATCGTAGCTTCGTCATAGACGTGCGAGAGATCGACGACGCGGCGGTCCTCAGCCGAGACCGGGGACGACAGCGCGATCCCAAGGCCAGCGAGGAGGATCAGGGTACAAATCCGATTCATGGCAGCCTCCAGCGTCGAAGTTACCCTCATCCGCAGGAGGAGCCATGACCGACCACCCCGTGATCGATGCGGATGGCCACGTCTTCGAACCGGATTGGATCTGGGAGCGTTACCTGGATCCGCGCTTCGTGGACCAGCGGCCGAGACTCGTGCGCGACGAACGGGGCACCACCCGCTACGAACTTTCGGGGCTCACGATCCCTCCCGGCACCGGCCCAGGCGCCTGGGCGCCGGAAGGAATCCAGGAGGCCTCCCTCCACCGCGAAGGCGGCGTCGATCCGAAGGCGCGCCTCGTCGACATGGACACCGAGGGCATCGATACGGCGGTGCTGTTCGGAAGCTTCGGACTCGCGCTGTGGATCGCACCCGACCCAGACCTCGGCGCCGCACTCTGCCGCGCCTACAACGACTGGATGGCCGACTACTGCAGCACCGATGCGTCGCGGCTCAAGGCAACCGCCTCTCTACCCCTGCGGTCGATCGAAGACAGCGTCGTCGAGGCGCGCCGCGCCGTGACCGAGCTGGGCTGTGTGTCCCTCACCCTCCCCGTGAACATCCTGGGCAAGAACCCCGACGATCCTGAGATATTTCCGCTCTACGAGCTCGCCTCGGAGCTGGATGTCCCGATCACCTTTCACGCCGGGGGGGGCCGCTTCGCGGAGGATCGCTTCACGGACGCCTACGCGATCGCACATACCGTGTGCTTCCCGATGGACATCCTCTTCGGGCTCACGACCGTTCTTTGCGGCGGCGTTCTCGAACGCTTCCCGAAGCTGCGGGTCGCACTGCTGGAAGCGGGCTGCGGCTTCCTGCCCTATTACCTCGAGCGCCTCGACGAGCACTTCGAGAAGCGCCCAGGAGAGATGCCTATCACCCGGAGCCCGAGCGAGACCTTCGCGGAGGGACGTTGCGTGCTCTCCTGCGAGCCCGAGGAAAAGAGCCTCGCCTTCGTCACGGAGTCCGTGGGCGCGGACAAGATCCTCTACGCCTCGGACTACCCGCACTGGGATTGCGAGTTTCCGAACTCGGTGCGCGCCATCTCCGAGCGGGACGAGATCTCCGACGACGTGAAGCGAGCGATCCTGTACGAGAATTCGAAGCGCCTGTTCAACCTCTAGAAAACTCCAAGAGAAGAAAGGGAGCCCCCAACATGGCCACGAATGCGGAAGCGGCACTCGAGATCCTCACGAAGAGCGTCGGCAACGAGGAAGGAGTCGGCGAGTGGTTCACCGTGAAGCAAGACCAGATCAATCTCTTCGCGGACGCCACCTACGACCACCAGTTCATCCACATCGACCCCGAGAAGTCGGCGCAGATGTCGCCCTACAAGACGACCGTCGCCCATGGCTTCCTGACCCTGTCGCTGCTGCCCCACCTCGGCTCGAGCATTCCGCGCTCGGACCCCGAGGCCTACAAGGGAATGGCGATGGGCATCAACTACGGGCTCGACAAGGTGCGCTTCCCCAACCCGGTGCGCGTGGACTCGAAGGTGCGAGCGCGCCGCAGCATGATGTCGGTCGAACTGAAGAATCCGACCACGATCCAGACCAAGCAACTCGTCACGATCGAGATCGAAGGTGAAAAGAAGCCCGCCTGCGTCGCCGAGTCGTTGACGCGACTCGTCTACAGCTAGGGCAAGCCCGCGCCAGGAACCTCGACGCTTGCCATCTCGATTCGGCCGCCGCGATCACCCGTCTTGTCCGGATGCGAATCCGGAGCCGTGCAGATGAAGAGCGTTCGCCGGTCGGGTCCGCCGAGCATGCACGCGTAGGCCTCGTGCTCGACCGCGATCCGATCCGTGACCTCGCCGCCTTCGCGAACCCGCAGGACGCCCCCCTTGCCCATGGGGGAAGCCACCCAGATGGCGCCCTCTTCGTCGAGGCAGATGCCGTCCGGCACGCTCCCCTCGAGTTGCGCCCACACCCGGCGGCCGTGCAGGCTGCCGTCCTCGGCCACGTCGAAGGCCGTCAGGCAGCCCCCGAACGACTCCCCGACGATCAGTGTCTTGCCGTCCGGGGTGATCACCGTCCCGTTCGGGAAACCCAGGTCCTTGGCAGCCACCTCGCTGCGGCCGTCCGGGTGGACGAGGATCAGATTCGCGGTCGTCGGCGAGTCGCCGGCGTGCAGATCGAAGCCAAAGTTGCCCACGTAGGCTCGCCCGTGGGCGTCCACCACCATGTCGTTGCAGTGGAAGGACGCGTGGGGGGAGAGATCCGCCACTTCCGCGAGACCTTCCGGGTCGAGGCGCAGCAGCCGCCGGTCCTGCATCGAGACGACCAGGAGCCTGCCGTCGGGCAACCATCCCAGGCCCGAAGGCTCGGCCTCGACCTCGACGATGGTCTCTGCGCGGCCGTCCATCGAAACTGCGAGCACGACGCCCGAGTGCATGTCGGAGAACCAGAAGCGGTCCTCGTGCCAGCGAGGGCCTTCGGGGAAGCGCAGACCGTCGATCAGTACACGAGTTTCAGTCATCAGGAGCCTCTCGTCCGAGGGTGCAACCAGGCCCCTCGTAGTGGGTGTGCCGAGCATAGGAATCCACGACGGTGCGCGCCCACCCGACATCACCGATGCTCAGGAGCTTCGGACCCGCCGCCGAGGGATTGCGAGCCTACCCGTGACTCGACCGTGGACACTGATCGATAGCCTCCAGACCGACGACGGTGTCATCGAGTTACGGCAGCGCGGGCCACGCGACTTCCACCTCTGTCTCGACGGGCGCATCCTCATGAACAGCCGCGCGAGTCGCTCGGAAGAAGCGCTCGGGCGATGGGTCGCCGAGGCAACCTCGGTGGCGCCGCAGCCCTGCCTGCTGATCGCAGGCCTCGGCATGGGCCTCACGCTGCGCGCCGCCCTCGACGCGCTGCCAGACGATGCCTCGGTGCTCGTCGCCGAAATCGAGCCCCGCATCGTCCACTGGTGCGAAGGCCCGCTTCGCGACGTCTGCAGTGACGCACTCGCCGACCCACGAGTGTCGGTAGAAGTTCGCGACGTGACCGACGTCGTCCGCGCCGCCGAGGCGCGCTTCGACGGAATCGCCCTCGATCTCTACGAGGGCGTCCGAACTCTCCCGGGCGATCCGGCCGGCGACCCCTGCTACGGCATCGAGGCGTTGGAACGGGCCCACAGGGCCCTGAAGAATCCGGGCGTCTTCGCGCGTTGGTGCGAGCAGCCCGATCCCGGCTTCGAACAGCGCCTCGTAAACACCGGCTTCACGGTCGAGCAGCGCCGGGTCGGACGCGGCGGACGCCGACACACGCTCTACTGCGCGCGAAGCTCCTGAAGGCTTCCCCGGAAGCGACGGTCAGCCGGCGGCTCGCCAGACGAGCAGGCGGTTGTTGGCGGGCATCGCGACGTCCTCGACGAGGGAGAGTCCCGCAGTCCGCGACTCCCGCTCGACGTCCTCGAAGTGCCGGATGGCGCTCTCGGGATCGCGCTGCGCGAGCCATTCGTCGAAGCGGGCGTTGCTTTCGCTCGTGTAGCCACCTTCGTAGTTGAACGGGCCGTACAGCAGGAACAGACCGCCGGGCGCGAGCACGCGACCGACGCCCTGCAAGAAGGCCTGTACGACCGGCCACGCCATGATGTGGGCGGTGTTGGCCGAGAACACCGCCGGCACCGGGCCTATCGGCCAGTGCGGTTCAGTCACGTCGAGCGCCACCGGTGCAAGCACGTTCGGGAGCTTCGCGTCGTCGATCCACTGCCGGATGGCCGCGTGATTCTCCACCAGATCCGACGTTCGCCACTGCAGGTGAGGGAGTTGCTCGGCGAAGAAGACTGCGTGCTGACCCGTGCCACTTCCGATCTCGAGCACTGAAGACACGTCCCCCAGCCGACGCTGGAGAACTTCGAGGATCGGCCGCTTGTTGTTCTCGCAGGCCTGGGAGAAGGGCTTGCCCATGCCGTGACTCTACGGGATTCGGGCCGGAGATCCCGACCGGGCCCAGCGCTTCAGTCGTTGAGGGTTCGGCGCGCGAGCAGCGTTCGTGCCGCCACGGTAATCGCGAGCACTGCGATCCAGATCGCTGTCAGGATCCCGAGCTGTGCCGGGAAGAGCAGGAACAGCGTGTACGCAATGCCCGTCTCACCGCCCTCCGCGAGGCCCGCACCCAAGCGTAGGCCGCGATCGTCCCGCGCTGGCGCGTCCCGGGTCGCCTCCTGCATGCCCAGGGCCAGAGAGCTCGTGATGCAGACCACGTAGAGGAACAGGATCACGAGCCAGCGGTCGTGCAGCTCCGGGTGCACCTGGTCGAGAGCCAGGATGATCAGGCTGTACGCCGCCATGTCGAGGACGATGTCGAAGTAGGCACCGAAGCCCGAGCTTCGACCCGTCTCCCGCGCGAAAATCCCGTCCGTGCCGTCGAACAGCCGACCGACCCACCACGCGGCGATCGCAGCGAGCGGCCAATCCACCAGAATCAAGAGACCGGCCGCGGCTGCGAGCCCGAATCCGAGGAGGCTGACGCCGTCGGGCGTCAGGCCCATCCGGGTGTAGAGACGGAGCAGCGGGCCGACGTACCGGGGCAACACCTCACGGAACGGATTGTCGATCACCGCGGCAGTCTACCTGCGATCCCTCGGGTGGTACGCACCGGCCAATTCTTCTGCCCGGCCGCTCACTCGCCGAAGACGCCTCCCCAGCTGTCCTGGAAGGCCATCTTCGCCACCGCCCGGCGAGAGATCGACCCGTGGCCGGCTCCAACCGGGTAGCCGATCGGCACGAACGCGCAGGTGTACCAGTCGTCGGGAATCTCGAGTAGCGCCTTCACCTCGGACTCGGCGAAGCACAGCAGGGTGGTGAGCGTGCAGCCAAGACCCTCCGCACGACACGCGAGCAACGCGTTCTGCACCGCCGGATACACCGAGCCGCCGCCCACGACGCTCGGCCGATCGAGGCCCGCATCCGTGATCGCCATGCGGCCCGGGTTGAAGCAGAAGACCAGAATCACCGGGGCCTCGTGCAGGTGCTCGGCGAGGTGATCCGCCGCTGCGATCATGCGCTCCTGCTTGGCCCGCGCCGCGCCCGTCAGGTGCTCGATCCCGGCCTGGTGATCCTTCGCGTATTGCTTCCAGGGACCGATATAGAGTTCCTGCAGTCGCTGGCGCTTGGCCGCGTCCTGCACGACGATCACCCGCCAGGGCTGCACATTGCCGCCGCTCGGCGCCCACGTGGCGGCCTGGAGCACGCGGCCCAGCACGTCCTCGGGAATCGGATCCGTCCGCAGGCGACGAACCGCGCGCAGAGTGCTCATCGCTTCGTACAGATCGATCTCACTCATGGCTTCCTCCAATCAGGCGTGCAGACGCTCGCGGATCTCGGCGATGGCGTCGATGCCCGCCTCCGTCGACTCGGCCAGGGGCATCAGGTTGAAGAAGCGGCAGCCGGCCTCGACATAGGGAGACAGGAAATCCGCGATCTCGGCGGGATCGCCGTACGGGCTGTACTTCTCGAAGCGCTCGAAGGGAACCCGGTACATGTTCTCCATACCCCGGGCAAGACGGGCGCGGGCGTGGTCACGATCGGAATCGACAGAAAGCCACACCTGCAGGCCGTGGCGCTCGGGTGCGGGACGCCCCGCGGCGGCCGCGTGCTCGCCGACCTCGGCGACCACCCGGGCGAAGCGGTCCGGCGAGCACCAGACGCCGAGCCAGCCGTCGCCGAGTCGCCCCGTACGTCGGACCGCGGCGTCCGAGCGTCCGCCCACGACGATCGGGACGACCGGGTCGGGGGCGGGCAAGATCCGGGCGGCATCGAACGAGAAGAACTCCCCCGCGTGGGAGGTCGGCTCGCCCGAGAGCAGTCCGCGCAGCGCGACCAGGCAGTCGTCGGTCCGGCGGCCACGGCTGCGCGGATCTACCCCGCAGATCTCGATCTCGTGCCGGTCTTCGCCGCCCACCCCGACACCCAGTACCAGCCGGCCCGGAGCGGACTCGCACAGGGTCGCGATCTGCCGAGCGACAGGAACCGGATGACGCAGCGCTAGCAGGTAGACGCCCACGACAACCTGCAGCCGAGGCTCGAGGCCCGCGATCAGCGCGGCCTGGACCAAGCCGTCCATACCGAGACCCACGTGGAAGCTCACATGGTCCGCAACGAATACGTGCGTACAGCCCGCGTCCACGACGCGCGCAAAGTGCTCTCTCCTCTCGTCAAGGGGCGACCTCAACATCTCGGGCGAGGCGAGCATGCCGACCTGGGGGCTCAAAGCAGCGATGTATCCGTCTCGACGCCGAGGAATAGACGCCCAGTCAATTCGAGGATTGCCGGGGCCACCATCATGTGTTGGGTCGCCACGTGTACATCCCGGAAGATGCGTTGTAGGGGCGACCGGCGGTACACCGAGGTCCCGCCCGCGAGGTGGTACATCAGGTCTACCGCCTTCGCGCACTCTCGAACCGCGTGAGTGGTGGAGAGTCGAACCTCCCGCCGCCTCTCGACGGGCATGTGTCCCTCGACCTTCGCGGTTTCGTATCCCGACTCGACCGTCTCGTAGAAAAAGCTGCGAGCCGCTCGCACCATCGCCTCTGCGGAGGAGACCTCCGCCTGGGTGCTCGGACGGTTCGCCAGGGAGCGGCCGCTGCCGGACGGCGTCTTGGAGTCCGCCAGGTCGACGAGTTCGTCGATCGCGGCTCGCGCCAGGCCGAGGGTCACGGCGGCGATGCCCATCGCCAACAGACCGAACTGGGGGAAGGCGTAGAGGGGCGCCTGCACGGGCTCGCCTCCGGCGAGGCCGACGGCGTGCGACTCGGGAACGAACCGGTCGTTGATCGCGAAGTCTGTGCTTCCGGTGCCGCACAAGCCCGAGGCGTACCAGGTGTCGAAGAATTCGATCTCGTCCTGGGGTACGAGCATCATCCGCGAACGGGGTGCGCCGTTCGGCATCGTCTCGGCCACCCCGTCGTGCACCACCTGGCAACCGCCCATCACCCAGTCCGCGTTCTGGGTGCCCGAGCCCCATTGCCAGCGGCCGTTGACCTGGAAGCCACCGTCGACCGCGATGGCCACGCCGCGCGGCGCGAATACGCCGGCGAGCATGACCTCCGGGTTGTGGAAGATCTCGCGGGAGGATTCCGCGGGCAGGTAGGCGAGCACACTGCCGGAGGTGGCACCGATGAAGACTACCCAGGCCGCCGAGCCATCGGCGCGTGCGAGCGTCTCGATCACGTTCATCGATTCCGTCGGAGGCGCCTCGAGACCGCCGTACACCTCCGGCACACACAGCCGATAGAAGCCCGCCTGGGCGAACCTGCTCGACCACTCCTCGGGGATCCGGCGCGCCGCCTCGAACTCGTCAGCGGCAGCCCGAAGGTCGTCGGCCATCTTCGCGGCGGCGAGGACGGGGCTCGTCATGTCAGCTCACCAGCCCGAGACGGTTGGCGATGTTGTTCGGCTGCATGTTCGACGAGCCTCCCACGATCGGCATGCCCAGCCGGTCCCGCACGTGTCCCGGCATCGCGTGCCCCTCCGAAAACCCGCAGGCGCCCATCACCTGCTGGTCGTAGGCCACGGCCTAGTGACGCTAGTGGCGTCTCGGAGGCCAGACAAGTATTCAATGGGCGTGCTGGAAGGCTATCGCGCGCTCCACTTCGAACGCCTGGACGACGTTCTCCGGATCACCATCGATCACCCCGACGACGAGCTCAACGCGGTCGACGGCAGCCTCCACGCCGAGCTCACCCGCTTGTTCCGGGAGCTCAAGCGCGAGGACCGGGCCCGCGCGATCGTGCTCACGGGGCGGGGACGGACCTTCAGCGCGGGCGGCAGCTTCGACTGGTTCCCGAGTCTCCAGGATCCGGCCGCCCTGGAGCACCTGCGACGCGACGCCAAGCAGATGATCTGGGACCTACTCGACGTCGAGATTCCGATCGTCGCGGCGGTAAACGGGCCGGCCGTGGGGCTTGGCGCCTCCCTCGTGCTCCTGTGTGACGTCATCTACATGGCCGATACGGCGAGCATCGCCGATCCCCACGTCCGTGTGGGCATCGTCGCGGGGGATGGGGGCACGGCGATCTGGCCGCTGGCGGTCGGACCCGCCCGTGCCAAGGAGTACCTGCTCACCGGCGACGCTGTTCCGGCGCAGGAAGCCGAACGGCTCGGCCTGGTGAACCACGTCGTGCCCGCAGACGCGCTCCAGGCAGAAGCCCTCGCGTTCGCAAACCGGCTTGCCGCAGGCGCTCCGCTGGCCATCCGCTACACGAAGCAGGCGGTCAACAAGCTCGTGAAGGATGCGCTCAACGTCGCCTTCGACACCGCAACGGCGCTCGAGATCGTCACCTTCCGCAGCGAAGACCACCGCGAGGCCCTCGCGGCAATCCGCGAAAAGCGCAAGCCGAAGTTCTCGGGCCGCTAGCCCCTCGGACGGCGCCCCGCCCTACGCGGACTCGAACAACGATGCCAGGCCCTGGCCGCCTCCGATGCACATCGTGACGATCCCATAGCGCTTGCCCTCTCGCTTGAGCTGGCGGAGGAGCAGCCCCGTCATGCGCGAGCCGGTCATGCCGAAGGGATGGCCGATCGAGATCGAGCCGCCGGACGGGTTCAGCTTCTCCATGGGGATCTCGAGCTCTCGCTGGCAGTAGAGTAGCTGGGACGCAAAGGCCTCGTTGATCTCGATGATGTCGATGTCGTCGATCGTGAGCCCGTGGCGCTTCAGCAGCTTCGGAACCGCGTGGACCGGCCCGATCCCCATCTCGTCCGGACCGCAGCCTGCCACCGCCGTGCCCCGATAGATGCCGAGGGGCTCGACCCCGAGTTCCTTGGCCTTGTCGGCGGACATCAGGAGAGTCGCGGAGGCGCCGTCGGAGAGTTGGGACGCGTTGCCGGCCGTGATCGTCCCGCCCTCTTCGGCCTTCTTGAACACCGGAGACAGGGCCGAGAGACCGTCCAGGGTCGTGCTGGGACGGTTGCACTCGTCCGCCACGACCGTGAACTCTTCCTCGTACGGCTCCGCGTCCTTCTTCATGACCTTCCGGGTCACCGTCAGAGGCGTGATCTCTTCCGCGATGTAGCCCTTTTCCACCGCTGCCGCGTAACACTGCTGACTCCGCAACGAGATCGTGTCCTGGTCTTCGCGGCTCACCTTGTAGCGCTCCGCGACGATTTCCGCGGTCAGGCCCATCGGGAAGTAGAGACCCGGGAAGCGCTCGCGCGCGGTCTTGTTGGCGAGACGGGTCGTGTTCTGGCTGCCGTCCTGCATCATGGTGATCGTCTCGACGCCCGCGCCGATCGCGACGTCCGCGCCCTCGTTGATGATCGAGTGCGCGGCCATCATGACGGCCTGGGAGCCGGAAGAGCAGAAGCGATTGACAGTGGTGGCGGCCACGTCCAGCGGGAAGCCCGCGGCCATCGCAGCGATGCGCGCCGTGTTCATGCCCTGGCAGCCCTCGGGGAAGCCGCAGCCCACGATCACGTCTTCGATCTCGGCGGTGTCGAGATTCGGGACGCTGTCGGCAACCGCCTTCAGGGTGTGGGCCAGGTAGTCGACGGGCTCGGTGATGTTGAAAGAGCCACGGTTGGCCTTCGTGAGGCCGGTGCGAAGGCTCTCGACGACGACTGCTTCTCGGGACATGGGGGGTTCTCCAGGGGTTCGAGGGGTGGCAGACGATAGCGGGGAGGCAGGTTGGCCGCTGGCAGCCCCCTCGCCGAGCGGCAAGACTCTGCAGCACGCAAACTCAGGAGACCCTGGATGCCCGAGGCCACCGAGAAGCACGCTGCCGAGTACCTCGAACGCTTCATGGCGGGACTCCGCCGCCGCAATCCCGGCGAACCCGAGTTCCACCAGGCGGTCCACGAGGTCGCGCAGGATCTCGTCCCGTACCTCGAGGACAAGCAGGCCTACAAGGACGCCCACGTCCTCGACCGCATGACCGAGCCCGACCGGGTGATCGTCTTCCGGGTGTGCTGGGTGGACGACCAGAACCACACCCGTGTGAACCGCGGGATGCGGGTTCAGTTCAGCAACGCGATCGGCCCCTACAAGGGGGGCCTGCGCTTCCACAAGAACGTCACGCTCTCGGTTCTCAAGTTCCTGGGCTTCGAGCAGGTATTCAAGAACTCCCTCACGACCCTGCCGATGGGGGGCGCCAAGGGCGGCGCGAACTTCAACCCCCACGGCAAGAGCGATGGCGAGGTGATGCGATTCTGCCAGGCCTTCATGACCGAACTCGCGCGCCACATCGGTCCCCACACGGACATTCCGGCCGGCGACATCGGGGTGGGCGCCCGAGAGATCTCGTACCTCTTCGGGCAGTACAAGCGCCTGGAGAACGAATTCACCGGCACGATCACCGGCAAGGGGCTCGCCTTCGGCGGCAGCCTGATCCGCACCGAGGCGACGGGCTACGGCTGTATCTACTTCGCTCGAGAAATGCTCGCGACGCGCGGCGACGGCATCGAGGGCAAGACCTGCCTGGTCTCGGGCTCCGGCAACGTCGCGCAATACACGGTGGAGAAGCTGATCCAACTCGGCGGCAAGGTCGTCACGATGTCCGACTCGAGCGGCTTCATCTTAGATGAGGACGGCATCAATGCCGAGAAGCTCGCCTGGATCATCGATCTCAAGACGAACCGGCGGGGGCGCATCCATGAGTACGCGGCGCACTTCGACTGCGACTACCACGAAGGCATGCGCCCCTGGGCGGTCGACTGCGACCTCGCCTTCCCCTGCGCGACCCAGAACGAGCTCGAGAAGGACGACGCTTCGAGCCTCGTGAAGAACGGATGCCTGCTCGTCGCCGAAGGCGCGAACATGCCCTCGACCATCGAGGCTATCGACATCTTCCTCGATGCGAAGATCCTCTACGGCCCCGCCAAGGCGGCCAACGCCGGCGGTGTCGCGGTCAGCGGACTGGAGCAGACCCAGAACGCGATGCGTCTCTCCTGGACGCGCGAGGAGGTAGACGAGAATCTCCTCGACATCATGCAGAAGATCCACGCGTCCTGTGTCGAGCATGGACGCGAAGGGGATTTCATCAACTACGCGCGCGGCGCAAACATCGCCGGCTTCGTCAAGGTGGCCGACGCGATGCTCGCCTATGGCGTGCTCTAGCGCCGATTCAGCAGGCTCCGCTCGACAGAGAGCTGTCATCCCATTGCACGAGTGGACTCTGAACGGCCGATAACCGATCCTCTCTGGTGACTGCACGCACCGGCGTCTGCGGGGGCGTCGGTAACGTGATCGAAAACCGCCCCGGCAAGTAGAGGTAGTCATGGCGGAAACGAGAATCTCGGCAAGAGAGGCATCGCGGCTCGATCGGACACCGGAGGGAGAGCTCCTCACCGACATCGTCGTCGAGACCTTCGGGCTCAACGGCGCCTTCCTGGCGGCCGGCGACATGCTGACCCGGGACCTCGGGCTCTCGAGTGCTCGCTGGCAAGTGCTCGCCTCCGCGGACGGAGCGGAGCGAACCGTCGCGGACATCGCGCGCCGGATGGGGCTCCGAAGACAGAGCGTCCAGCGAACCGTCAACGCGCTCCTTTACGACGGCTTCGTGGTGCTTCGAAGCAACCCGAACCACCGGAGGGCGAAGCTCATCGAGCCGACCGAGAAGGGCCGCTCCGCGCTGGAGGAGACCTTTCGCCGCCAGTCGGAGTGGGCCAACGCAATTGCACGGGACCTGTCCACGGACGATCTGAAGCGGGCGGGCCAGCTGATGGCCGCGATCAAGGCACGGCTCGAGCGCCGCACGGCCTGACCGAAGGGGTTCACTTCCTCTTGAGGGAGCCGGCGCGATGCTCCGGGACGAGCGCGTTCGTCGAGACGACGAAGATCCCGTCTTTCTCGAAGAGAACCGACTCGGGAGGGACGTCCAGCATCGCGAAGCTCCGCCTCCTATCGGGCTGCATCGACGTCGAGGAGCTTCGCAACCTCTGGCAGCAGCGATCCCGGCTGCTCGTCGAGGGTCTCCAGACGTCGCGCGACGCCGTACGCTTCGTGCAGGCACTCCGTCAGCTTCACCTGCTCTTCATCCCCAGCCGGCTCATTCCCAGGACGCTGACGAACCAACCCGAGAGAATGGTCTGGAGGCCGAGGGCCGCGAGCGTGACGCCCGGGATCACCCAGCGCATCGTTTGCGCGTAGTCGAGCGGGCCGAAGCCCCCGAGTTGCCACTGTCGGCCGATAACGGCGATCAAGCCGATGCCCAGAACCAGGGAGCCGAAGCCGACGAGGAGCCCCCGTTCGAGATTCACGATCTCGAAGAAGCGACTCACGCGCGGATCCTCGGGCATCAGCCCGGTGCTGATCGCGAACGTCTTCGCGAAGACGGCGAAGAGCAGCGACTGGTAGCCCAGCAGAACCGCGAGGCTCGCGACGAGCAGGGTGTGAACTCCCAACTTCACCTCGCCGACCTGCAAGCCCGGCAGGACTGCTGCGTACCCCGCGAAGCCTAGAAGCATCATCAGTGACCCCGGCACCAGGAAGAGCCAGCGCGGGCTGAAGAGCAGGAAGAAGCGCAGCGTTCGCCAGCCGTCCCGGAAGGTCCGCAGGTGGGGTCCGTGGGCGCGACGGCCGTCCGGGTGGAGGGTGATGGGCACCTGCCCGATCCGCGCACCGCAGAGCGTCGACTTGATGATCATCTCCGTCGCGAACTCCATCCCGGTACAGCGCTGGTCGAGGCGCTCGTAGAGCTCTCGGGAGAACGCGCGCATGCCGCAGTAGGTGTCGGTGACCGGTGCGCCGAACATCAGTCGCACGAGCGCCGAGAGCAGCGGGTTGCCGAACCAGCGATGCAGGAAGGGCATGGCTCCTGGCAGCACGCGCCCGCCTCCGCGCGGGAGCCGGCAGCCCTGCACGAGGTCGTAGCCCTCGCGCATCTTGTCGATGTAGGCGGGGATCTCGAGGAAGTCGTAGCTGTCGTCGGCATCGCCCATCAGGACGATGCGCCCCTGGCTCGCCGCGATGCCGCCCATCAACGCACTGCCATAGCCACGCTCGGCCACGTGAACTACGCGCGCGCCGGCCCGCTCGGCGATCTCCACTGAGCCGTCGCGGCTGCCGTTGTCCGCGACGACCACCTCGCCCCGAACACCGTGCTCGCTCATGGCGCGCTGCGCCTTCGAGATGCATGTGGCGAGGGTGTCTGCCTCGTCGAGACAGGGCATCACAACCGACAACTCGAGAGGCTCGCCTTGCATCGGTTCAGGGTACAACACAACGACACCTCGCTCGACGAGGCGCGCGTGACCTGGGCGCGTTCAAGGACCCTTCCCGTAAGACCGCGGGCTGACCGCCTGGAAGCCGCGAGGTTCGTGGGGTGCTGTCTCGAAGGAGGCACGATCGGCTCGCACAGGGGTGAAGTTCCTCGATCGAATCCACGAGAAGCAGGTCGTCGCACGTCGCACGTGCGTCTTGGGATCGCGAATCGCCGCGGAACTCCCTCCGGCCGTGAGCATCCTCGATGTAGGCTGCGGAGATGGCGCTCTGGCGTCTCGAATCCAGAAGCTACGCCCGGACATCCGTATCCGTGGCATCGACACACTAATTCGCGAAAGCAGCGGGGTCCCGGTCGAGTCCTTCGATGGAAGGCGCATCCCCTACGCCGGTGGCAGTTTCGACCTGGTCCTGCGGGTCGACGTGATCCACCACGCCGAGGACCCCACGGCTCTGCTGCAAGAATCCGCTCGCGTGTCAAGACGCTGGATCGTGATCAAGGACCACCTCGAACAGGGCTGCCTCGCCACTTCGACGCTGCGGTTCATGCATCGAGCTGGAAACGCTCGTCACGGCGTCGCGCCGACGGCTAGACGATGGGGCCCACTGAGGGCCCGCGGATTCGGTCGCCCGATGGCGCTCCTAGGAGCTGAGGACCGGGCTCTCGCCAGCGACCGTCGTACGGTGCATCAGGCGAGCGTAACCCTCGTATCCCCCCTCAGCGTTGTGAATCGCACAGCGGTTGTCCCACATCACGAGCATGTCCTCTCGCCAGCAGTGACGGTGCACGAAGGCATCGTCGACGAGGTGCTCGTAGAAGCGAGCGAGCAGGGCCCGGCCCTCTTCCTCGCCCATCCCCTCGATGCCCGTGGTGTAGACGGGATTCACGAACAGCGCTCGCCGGCCCGTCACCGGATGGGTCCGCACCATCGGGTGCAGTTGGGTGGCATGGGCTTTCTCGCCCGAGAGGATCGTCATCTCTCCGGGGTTCGGGTCCTTGGCGAACACACCGTTCGTCCCGTAGGCGTACTTCGCGCTGTGGATCGCGTTGCTGCGGAGTGCGATCTGCTTGAGATCCTCGGGCAAGGCTCCCCACGCCTTGCGGCAGTCGGCGTAGAGGGTGTCTCCACCGACGGACGGCACGATCTTCGCGTGCAGCAGGGTGGCGCTCGGGGGTCGCTCCTGGAAACTCCAATCCGAATGCCAGGCGGCTCCGAATAGGATGCCCTTCTCGTCCGGACCGCGGTGAACCTCGAGGACATTGGGGTGCCCCTTCATGGGCGCAATGAAGGGATCGACGCCGAAGGGACCGATCTGCAGCGTGAACGCCTCGAGTTCATCGACGCTCAGGGGTTGATCGGGGAAGCACAGGATCGGGTATGCGGCCCAGGCAGCGCGGACCTCTTCGAGGGTTTCCGCGGGCAGCGTGCAGCTCAGATCGAGGCCCGTGACCTCTGCGGCGAACTCATCCCGCAGGCATCCAACGCTGATCTGCTTCCACTCGGACACGACGGGTCCCCTTCCGGACGACAGGGTAGTTCAGTCGGCGCGGATCCTCAGTCGTTTCGCGATCTCGCCGATCTCCAGCGCCTCTCCCGCGTTCTTGAAGCCCGCGAGGCGCGCGCACCCCCCTGTGACGGACGGATGGCTTCCCGCGCCCGACGAACGCGGTAGCGGGCTATCATCGGCACGATTCTCCGCGGAAAACTCCCGGGAGCCGGCCATGTCGAAGACGAAGCAAGACCCGCGACCCCCTGTCTGGGTCGGACACATCGTCCTCGCAACAACCGACGTCGCGAAGTCAAACGACTACTGGGTGACGGCCGGGATGCGCCCGATCGAGAACGGCGACGGCTTCGCGATCCTCGAACTCCGCGGTGGCACGCACCTGGTGCTCGTGGGCTCGGACGCCGGCGTGAGCAAGGACACTCCCTGCCCCTTCGATATCATGGTCGAGGAGGTCGACGAGGCCCATCTCCGCTACGAGAAACTCGGCTTCGCGCCGAGCGACATGAGTCGCGGAGACATCCACGACTCCTTTACGATGGTCGATCCCAGCGGCTACGTGGTGACCGTGAATTCGAGCCACGTGTCGGACCAGCCGGTCTGACACCCGTCCGACCGGCCGTGACGAAGTCGCTTGTCTTAGGGCTGCCGTCCCTCCTCTTCGTCGCGGTCCTCTACACAAGCCTCGATTACGAGTTCGTCTGGACCGACGAAGGCGAGATCGTGAACGAGGGAATCCTGATGGGGGACCGCCCGCTGGTGACGGCCCTCTGGCGGCCCATGCACTCCCGCCTCCAGGAGGCCGTCCCGGGAGCGACCCAGCCCTACTACCGGCCGCTGCAAGTCATCGCGATGAATGCCGTCGACCGCAACCTGGGCCGGACACCGAGTGGCTTCCGGGGCTTCGGCTTCGCGATCGGCGCGCTGACCGTCGCCCTGTTTACCGTTCTCGCCTGGGTGCTCTGTCGCAGCCGGGGAGCGGCCCTCGCCTGCGGTGCGATCGCAGCCGTACACCCCGTCTCGATCGAGGTGTACGTTTGGATCGCGGGCTTCGCCAACGTGCTCGTCGCCGCCTTCGCCATCTCGAGCTTGCTGTTCGCAGCGCTGGCATTCCGCGAAACCAGGCTGGGTCGTGCCTACGGCCTGGCGGCCGCATCCACCCTGCTACTGATCCTCGCGCTCCTATCGAAGGAGAACGCCGTCGCCCTCCCCGCGATGCTCCTCGCGCTCGCACTCCACGACCGTGTGGCGGGCAGCGGCCCCCATTTCGGCCGTGTGGTCGCGTGGCTCCTGCCCGCCCAGATCATCGTCACGGGCGTCTACGCCGCCCTCTGGCGACCCTTCGTGCTGGGCGGCGCGCTGGCCGGGTCCCCCCCGATGGACGAGAGCATGTTGACTCACGTGTTGACGTGCATGGCCTCCTGGCCCGGTGCGCTCGCCTGGCTGCTGTTCCCCCTCGAATCGAACTCGAGCGATGTCGTACGGCTGGCGAACTTCGGGGACGTTCGCGTCTGGGCGAGCGCTCTGCTGGTCGTCGGCTCGGCCGTGTGCTTCGTCGTACTGCTTCGCCGCGGACAGCCGCTCGCCGCGTTGGCGCTGGCCTGGGTTTGGATTGCCTTCGCGCCCTCTTCGGGCATCGTGCCGCTGACCCACGCGCGCGCCGAGCGCTACCTGCACCTCAGTCTCTATGGTGCGGCGCTGATCCCGGCGGCGCTGGCATCGCTGCCGGCAGTCTCTTCTGCGAGGCGGCGACGCGTGGCTGGCGTGATCGCAATCCTGGTCGTCGGCGTCCTGGCCGAGCGAACCCTGGCCCGCCTGCCGGACTGGCAATCGAATATGACCCTCTTCGCTCGAGACGTCGCGCGCGATCCGCTGTATCGCGAAGGTGCCTACATGCTGGCCCGGGCCCAGGCCGTCGAGGGTCGAGAAGCCGATGCAAAGACCACCTTGGAGGCCATGTTCCGACAGCTCCCGGAGTTCGAGGGACACGCCAGCTACCTGCGCGAGATCGATGTCGCCGAGCTCTACTGCATGGTGAACCTGCAGGTCGGAAAGCCCGAGGACAGCCTGCCCCTCGTCGGCTCGATCCAGCCTTCCTCGCCCAACCCTGCCGCGCTCGCGCCCCTGTACTACTGCGCCGCCCTCAGCTTCGAGGCCCTGGGCGAGCTCCGGCGCGCAGCGGGAATCCAACAGCGACTCTTCGAAGTATCCCAGCCCAACCCGGACCCTCGCTACGCACTGGCACTCGCGCGCTGCCACACGGAGCTGGGCGAACTCGGCCCGGCGCGGCGTTGGCTCCAGCAGGCTCGGCCCGGCGTTGCGCAGGATCCCAGCCTCGCACCCGCGTTCAATCGAGCGGCGACGCGCTTGCGCGACGCCGCCAGCGATTAGACCCACTTCAGCTTGCCCCCCGGGTCGCACTCGGAGCGGCCGGCGAACAGCGCAGTTTCTTGAGATCGGCTGCGGCGCGACCCGGCGGCCCTGACTACCCTCGATCTGCAACCGACAGGGAGCACAGGGTATTGAAATTCGGCGTCGCCCTCGGTGCTCTCAATCCCCACTTCTTTCTCGACGCGACCCTCGAAGCCGAGAAACTGGGCTACGAGTCCGTCTGGCTCCCCGAGCATCTCGTCTTCCCGACCGAGATGGGAGGCTCGCCGTTTCCGGGAGACGACCATCCACCGGTTCCCCCGAGCACCCCCGTCTTCGACGCCTTCGCGTACCTGTCGTATCTCGCAGGTCGAACGAGCGAGATCCGACTCGGAACCAATATCTACCTGCTGGGACTGCGGCACCCCTTCGTCGCAGCACGCGCGGTCCAGACCTTCGACATCGTCTCCGGTGGCCGCGCGGAGATCGGGATCGGTGCGGGCTGGCTGCGCGAGGAGTGGACCGCAGCCGGGCTCGACCCGCGCACGCGCGGCCGGCGCCTCGACGAAGCCCTCGCCATCTGCAAGCGCCTGTGGACCGAAGAGGTAGTCACCCACGACGGGGACTTCTACGCGTTCGACAGCGTGATGTTCGAGCCCAAGCCGGTCCAGCGTCCATACCCCCCCATCCATGTCGGGGGCGAGTCCGAAGCAGCACTGCAGCGGGCCGCCCGAAGCTGCAATGGCTGGCTCGGTCTGCACCACACGCTGGAGTCCGTCGCGCAGCCGATTCGGCGTCTGCGCGAGCTTCTCTCCGAGTTCGGACGCAGCGAGGAGCGGTTCGAGATCATCGTCGGCGCGACCCTCGAGGATCGGGATGACGTCAACCGCTGGGAAGACGCGGGCGTGACCCGGATCGTCACCTCACCCTGGCGTCGCTCGCCCGAAGCTGTGGAGGGATTGCGAAGATATGCCGAACAACTCTTCGGCTGAAGCTCGAGCGCTGATGATCGTCGGGTGGGTCGCGCTGATCGCGTGCGCGCCGCCGCCGGCCCACCCGATCCGGGGTGAACCGGACCTCGTCTACGGCACACCGCACGGCCCCGGCTACGTGACGCCGAAGAGCCGGCCGCGAGCCGCCGAGGGCAAGCAGATCCTGTTCGGCGACATGCACGTCCACACCACCTACTCGGTGGATGCCTACCGGATCAGCCTGCCCCTCTTCCAAGCGCAGGGAGAGGGCCCGTACCCGGTCGGCGGCGCGTGCGACTTCGCGCGCTTCTGCGCGGGCCTCGATTTCTGGGGCCTCACCGATCACGCGAACAGCTTCACGCCACGGAACTGGAAGGACGCGAAGGAGTCCGTCCGGCAATGCAACGCCGTCGCGGGAGATCCCGCCAACCCGGATCTCGTCACCTTCATGGGCTTCGAGTGGACCCAGGTCGGGATGAGCCCCGCAGACCACTACGGGCACCACAACGTCCACTTCCTCTACGACAGCGACGACCAGCTACCGGCTCGACCCATCGCCGCCACGGGGCGGGCCGTCGACGTGCTGCGGGGCTACGGCGTCCGTATCCCGAAGCTCGTCTCCGAGAGCCTCGATCCCGAGAACCGTGAGTACTACCACGACTTCAACACCCTCTCGCGCGATTTCGCGAACACGCCGAGCTGCGATGAGGGCGTCGACACGCGTTTGCTCCCACTGGGCTGCTTCGAATCGACGGCGACGCCCGCCGAATTGATGGAGCGCCTCGATCAGTGGGGCTTCGACCGACTCGTCATCCCCCACGGCAGCGTGTGGGGCCTCTACGTGCCGGAGCTCACGTCCTGGGACAAGCAGCTGAATCGAGTCCAGCGGGCGCGGGACCTCCCGCTGGTCGAGATCTACTCGGGGCACGGCAACGCCGAGCGCTACTTCTCCTTCCGTCCGCGCGAGATCGACGCGACAGGCAACCCGGTCTGCCCGGCTCCGACGCGCGACTACCTGCCCATCTGCTGGCAGGCCGGCGAGCTGATTCGCGGCCGCTGCGTCGCGGAAGGCCTCGACGCGGCGGAGTGCGACGGCCGGGCCGCCGAGGCGCGTGCCGTGTCCCTCGCATACGGCGCAGCCCTCTCCCACCTGACGGTCCCCGGATCGACGGGAGCCGACTGGCTCGACGCTGGCCAGGCACGGGGCGCCTTCAAGCCGGCATTCAACTATCGCCCGATGAAGTCGGTGCAGTACGCGCTGGCGGCAACCGACTGGGAAGATCCTAACGACCCGCTCCGCTTCCGTTGGGGCTTCATCGGCTCGAGCGACAACCACCGCGGACGCCCGGGAGCCGGCGCCTTCAAGGAGTTCGACCGGGCGAACATGACCGACTCGATCTTTGCGGGGGGCTTCCGCAGCCAGCGCGATCGCGACGCCTTGTGGGGACCGCGACCGGCGCCCTCGGCGCGGGCGGCCCAGCTCACGCGGGAGGAAATCCTGCAGCTGGGCTTCGGCTCTTCGGACATGGAGAGGTTGTCCTCGTTCTTCACGACCAGCGGTCTCGCCGCGGTCCACGCGGCCGGCCGGTCGCGCGAGCAGATCTGGGACGCCATGCAGCAGCGCGAAGTGTACGCGACCAGCGGCCCGCGCATCCTGCTGTGGTTCGATCTGCTGAACGCGCCGGACGGAGAGCCGCGGCCGATGGGGAGCGAGGTGGAGATGTCGGAGTCGCCCCACTTCGGTGTGCGAGCCGCGGGCGGCTTCGTCCAGCAGCCGGGTTGCCCCGACTACGCGGTGACCGGGCTTCCACCCGAGCGGCTCGCGCGTCTGTGTCACGACGAGTGCTACCACCCCTCGGACGAGCGCTACGCGATCACGCGAATCGAGGTCGTTCGAATCCGGTCGGCCGCGGCGCCCGGGCTCCTGGGTACCCCAGAGTCACGCATCGAGGACCCCTGGCTGGTATTCCCGTGCGATCCCAACGCCGGAGAGTGTCTCGTGGAGTTCGATGACCCGGAGTTCGCAAGTGGCAACCAGGATGCCCTCTACTACGTCCGAGCCATCCAGGAGCCGACCGACGCGATCAATGGAGCGCGGTTGCGGCCGACCTTCGACGCGGAGGGAAACGCGGTATCGACGAACCCGTGCTACGGCGACTACCGAACGGACCCCGAAGACGAGTGTCTCTCACCCGTCGAGGAGCGAGCCTGGGCCTCGCCGATCTACGTGGACCGCAGCTGATTGGGCTTGAGCCGCAACGCGCCTCGGCGTAGGCTGGTGTCCGAATCACTGTCCGGATCCGATCGAACCCCATGGTGGACGAGCGCCCGCTCGCAGGCATCCGCGTTCTCGACTTCAGCCGGGTCGTCGCCGGGCCGCTCTGCGGGCGGCTGCTGGCCGACCAGGGCGCAGAGGTCATCAAGATCGAGCCCCCGCACCGCGACATCACGCGGACCGCACCGCCCTTGGTGAACGGGTTCAGCGCCTACTTCACCCACCTGAACGCGGGCAAGCTGGGCCTCTGCGTCGATCTCGAAGACGGGGGCGTAGCCGAGCTGGTCGCTCGGCTTGCCGACGACGCGGACGTGGTGATCGAGAACTTTCGTCCGGGCACCCTCGCGCGCTATCGGCTCGATGCGGCGAGTCTCCTCGAACGCAACCCGGCTCTCGTCTACTGCTCGATCAGCGGCTATGGACAGGAAGGCGTCTGGGCGAAGCGTCGCGCCTACGCGCCCGTCGTTCACGGCGAGGCCGGGGTGATCGCATCGAATGCGCGCCTGCACGACCGCCCGCCACGGCCCGAGGCCCTGTCCCACGCCGACTTCCAGGCCGCCTTCATCGCGATGGGCGCAATCGGAACGGCGCTGTTCGCGCGCGAGCGTACCGGCCTCGGGAGACACCTCGACGTTTCGCTTGCCGAGATCTCGGTCTACGCGAACGAATTCGCTGCGCCGGAATTGTGTGGACAGGAGGGCCCGGCGACCTATGCGGGAGCCGCCTCGCTGGTCCTGACTCTCGGCGACGGCACCACGGTCGTCACCCAGGGAAATCCCGCGGACAACTTCCGACAGTGGGCGAAGGCCATGGGTCGACCGGATCTCGTGGAGGACCCCCGCTTTGCCCGCCACCCGGACCGGCTCGCGCATCGGGCCGAGCTGAGCCAGATCATCCTGGACTTCGCGCGCAGCTTCGATTCGTTCGCGGCACTCCAGGAGTGCGTAGACCCTCACCGCATCGCGGTCGGCGTCCTTCGCACGGTGAGCGAGCTGGCGGAGACCGAGTGGGCGCAGGAGCGCGGGCTCGTCGCCGAGCCGATCCCCGGGATGCGGATTCCGCGTCTGCCCTTCCGATCGTCGAGAGGGGAGATCGGGGCCACGGGGCGAGGGCCCGTACGCGGAGAACACAACGATGACGTGCTGCGCCGGCTGCTCGGCGTGGACGATGCCGCGCTCCAGGAGCTTCGCGAGCGCGGGGCGATACTGTCCGGCAAGGACGGGCGCTCCTGAGCGAACTCAGCTGCCGAATTCGGCCTGGCTGTGCCTCGCCATCTCCTCCACGAACCACGGCGGAAACTGGGCGACGAAGCCCGACACGTCCCAGTAGTCGCTCCACCTGGCGACCTTGCCGTCCTTCATCTCGTGCAGCGTTGCGAACTGATTCGTCGCCTTCTCGCCGGTCTTGAAGGTCCACTCCTCGGTGTGGTCGAGAAACACGATGTCGCCCTCGCAGACGAGGTGGTGAACGGTGTGCTCGTGGTTGACCAGCTGGTCGAAGGCAATCGCGAGCCGCTTCACCACGTTCTCCGGACCGCGGGCTCCCGGATCCTCGGTGGGGACGTCCTCGTAGTGCACGTCTTCGGCGAGACAGCTCTTCACGGTCTCCCAGTCCATCGCGCTGAGGGCCTTCCACATCGTCTCGACGGTCTGCTTGTTGGCTTCGACGCTCATATCTACCTCACGCGGCCGCTTCAGCCTTGTCGGTGTGGCGCAGGATCAGGTCTACGAGCCGGGGAACGAGGCCGACGGGCAGATCGTGTCCCATGCCATCGATCACTTCGAGCGCGGCTCCCGGGATGTGCCGGGCCGTATCGCGGCCGCCCTCGAGCTTCACGAGCGGATCGTCGGCGCCGTGGATCACGAGCGTGGGCACCGTGATCCCCTTCAAGATCTCGACCCGCGAGCCACTTGCGGAGATGGCGGCCATCTGGCGGGCGACGCCTTCCGGATGGCGGCAGCGGTCGAACGCCCGACCGAGTTCGTCGCACACGGCTTCATCGGTATCGGGATAGCCGGGGCTGCCGATCACACGCCTGCCGGCCAGCCCGTGCTCGACGACGCACTCGCGATCATCCGGGCGCTCGGGCGCCTCCAGCAATACCGCCATCGCGGCGGGCGTCGGAGGCGGCAGGCTCGGGTCGCCGGAGGTGGACATCATCGAGATCAGGCTCCGGACGCGCTCCGGAAAATCAGCGGCCATCTGCTGCACGATCATTCCGCCCATCGACATCCCGAAGATGTGGGCAGAACCGACGCCGAACGCATCCAGTACGCCGATTGCATCCGCCGCCATGTCCTTCAGCAGGTAGGGGACGCCGCCCGTGCCGCCCGACATCAGCTTCGCCAGGTCCGGCACGCCCGCGGCGTCGAACTTCTGCGACTTGCCCACGTCGCGGTTGTCGAAGAGGATCACGTTTCGCTCGCGGGCGAGTGCGTCGATGAAGCTCTCGGGCCACTGAATCATCTGGGTCCCCAGGCCGCGCACGAGCAACAGCGCGGGCGCATCCGGACTTCCCAGTCGCTCGGCCTCGATCTGGATTCCGTTGGCGGTGACCTGACCCATCTGCGGCATCTCCTGAAGAGATTCGGACGAGCAGCTTAGCGAGAGGTGCTTTCGGCCGCCGCATCCGGGTATCCTCCAAGCCAGCGGGGACCTTCGCGTAAGTGGCCAACGACAGCATCCAGGATCGGATCGAGGCGGGCTTCGCGCGCTTCGGTCGCCGCGTGGTGCGCAACCGCTGGGCGGCTGCAGCTTCGACGCTCTTGCTCGCCGCCTCGCTGATCGCGCAGCTACCGCCCCGCATCGAGACGGCCGCCGAGAATTTCCTGGTCGAAGACGACCCGGCCCGGATCGCCTACCTCGACTTCCAGGAAGTCTTCGGCCGCCAGGACATGATCATCGTCGCGATTCGGCCTCCCGACGTCTTCGACCTCGGCTTCCTCGAGAAACTGCGGAACCTGCACGAAGAACTCGAGGACGAGGTCTCGCATGTCGACGAGGTGCAGAGCCTGATCAACGCGCGCTCGACACGCGGCGAGCAGGACGAGTTGATCGTCGAAGACCTGCTGGAGGAACTGCCCGAGGGACCAGAGGCGCTCGCGGCGTTGCGCGAGCGGGTTCTCGCGAACCCCTTCTACCGCAATACCCTCGTCTCCGAGGACGGGAAGTTCACGGCACTCATGGTGACGCTGGACCTCTACGCGGACGATGCAGCTGCAGACGACGACCTCGGCGGCTTCGACATCGAGCCGGACCCGTCCGGAGACGAAATCGCCGGGCAAGTTCTCTTCGACGCGCGCCTCTCGGGAGCAGCGGTCGGCGCGGCGGTAGACGAGATCCAGGCGATCCTCACGCGCCACCAGGCTCCCGATTTCGAAGCGCTGCTCGCCGGTTCGCCGGTCCTGAATCAAACCGTGGTGCGGAGCATGCAGCGGGACCTGGCCCGCTTCGTCGTCACGATGATCCTGGCGATCGCGTTCCTGCTGGCATTCTTGTTCCGAAGAGCCTCCGGCGTCCTGCTGCCGTTGCTGGCCGTGATGCTGTCCCTTGCCTCGACGATCGGGGCGATGTCCGCGGCCGGCGCGCCGATCACGCCCCCCTCGCAGATCCTGCCCACGTTCCTGCTGGCGGTGGGGATCGGCACCGCCATCCACATACTCAAGATTTTCTACGCGGCCTACGACGAAGGCGAGTCGGTCGAAGAAGCGGTCGCTCACGCGATGGCGCACTCGGGGCTGGCAATCGTGATGACCGGCGCGACCACCGCCGCTGGGCTGCTGTCCTTCACGGTCGCGGGCCTGGCGCCAATGGAGGATCTCGGCACCTTCGCACCGCTGGGTGTCGTGCTCGCGCAGATCAACTGCCTCGTCCTGCTGCCGGCACTGCTCGCGATCGTGCCGCTGCGGCGGCGCGCGTCGAAGGCAGTCGTTGCCGGACGGCTGCAGCGCGCCATCGTGCGGATCGGCGCGTACTCGGCCCGCAACCCCGTCGCGATGGTCGTCGCGACCGGCGCCATCGTCGTCGTCTCGCTTCCGGGCATCGCCCGGCTGACCTTCACCAACGACATCATGGCCTGGCTACCCGCCGACTCGCCCCTGCACCACGCCACCGAAGTCATCGACAAGGAGCTTCGGGGCTCGATCACCCTCGAGGTCGTGATCGACTCGGGCCGCGAGAACGGCGTGAAGGATCCGGCCTTTCTCGCCCGGCTCGACGAACTTCGAACGCAAGTCGCTGAAATTCGACGCGGCGACTATCTCTACGTCGGCCGCTCGATCTCGATCGCCGATGTCGTGAAGGAGATCCACCAGGCGCTCAACGAGAACCGGCCCGAGTTCTACGCGATCCCGGAGGACGAACGGCTCGTCGCCCAGGAAATCCTGCTCTTCGAGAACACGGGAGCGGACGATCTCGAGGACGTGGTCGACACCGCGTTCCGGAAGACGCGCTTCACCCTGAAGGTCCCCTACGTGGACCCGCTCCTCTACGACGACTTCATCGAAGAAGTGGAAGCGATCTTCCGGGAAGCGTTACCCGAGGCTGCGCACATCGACACCACGGGAATGATGGGCATGCTGAGCCAGACCATCGCCCGGGTGATCGAGGGCATGCTTCGCAGTTACGCGCTCGCCCTCGCGATCATCACGCCGCTGATGATCCTGCTGCTCGCGAACCTGCGGACGGGCTTCGCGAGCATGGTTCCGAACCTCAGCCCCATCCTGCTGACCCTGGGCGTAATGGGCTGGATGGGCATTTCCATCGACATGTTCACGATGATGATCGGCGGTGTCGCGATCGGCCTCGTCGTCGACGACACGATCCACTTCATGCACGGATTCCAGCGCTACTACGCGAAGACCGGAGACGCTCACCTCGCGGTTCAGCGAACTCTCGAAACCACCGGGCAGGCGCTGCTCTTCACGACAATCACCCTCACGCTGGGCTTCTCGGTCTTCTTGTTGTCGGAAATGCAGAATCTCTTCTATTTTGGGGCCTTCACGGCGCTCGCGATCGCCTCTGCGTTTCTGCTCGACATCCTGGTGTCGCCGGCGCTGATGGTGCTCGCCACGCGCCGAGACTCACGCAGCTGAAGAGAAAGGAGTCGCCCGCGATGCCGCTCGACCCCCGAAGCCCCGTACTCGTCGGACTCCACCAACTCGAGCAGCGCGTGGACGATCCTCTCGAGGGCGACGAACCCCTCGAGATGATGATCCGCGCTGCAGAGTGCGCAGCCGAAGACGCGGGAAGTCGTCACCTGCTCGAGAGCGCCGACGTCGTGTCTGTGAGCCGTGGCCGCTGGCACTACGACGACCCCGCGCGTGCTGTCGCCGCCCGAGTCGGTGCCAGCCAGGCCCAGAGCGCCATGGCTCCATTTGGCGGCAACATGGTGCAGTCTGCGGTGAACCGCTTCGCGCGGGACATCACCGAGAGCCGCCGCGACGTCGCCCTGCTCGTGGGAGCGGAGCACGGACGCAGCCTGAGCCGAGCGCAGAAGCAGGGAATCGAACTCGCGTACAGCGAGGCACCCGGCCAGCCGGACTTCCAGACCGCGCCCGATATGCCCATGGTTCACGAAGCCGAAGTGGCCCGCCGGACCGTACAGCCCGTGGTCATGTACCCGATCTTCGAGAACGCCATCCGCCACGCCCGGGGCGAGTCGATCGAAGCACATCGCGTGCGCATCTCTCGCATCTGGGCCGGCTTCAACGCGGTCGCGGTCGACAATCCCCACGCGTGGATCCGCGAACCCCTCGACGCAGATGAAATTGCCACGCCCTCCGAGACGAACCAGATGGTGGGCTTCCCGTATCCCAAGCTGATGAACGCGAACGACAAGGTCGACCAGGCCGCAGCCCTGATCCTGTGTTCGGTCGAGGCGGC
>JAYGDB010000156.1:0-15052 GCA_046583095.1 Myxococcota bacterium
GTCACGATGTCGTTCTGGGACATACCGGCCGAGGAGCGCGCCGAGATCAACATCACGGACTCCCTTGTCCGCATGGCCTGCGGGATCGAGAACGCCGAAGACCTGATCGCCGACCTCGAGCAGGCGCTCGCGCACGTCTGAGTCCTACCGCGCGACGAGACCCTCGTCGTGAATTTTCTAGGGGAGCGACGGTAGCAGCCGCTTCGCCTGGAAGAGCTCGAACCACTTCCGGAACATGGCTTCGGTGTCCATCGACTCGGCGAAGCCGGCCTGCCGCAGCTTGAGGGTCGAGACGAGCACCGGTGGGAGCCCGCCGGTGGCCCCGTAGGCCATGCAGAAGTCCGCATAGTGGAACGACTCGCCGACGAACTCGGCGAGCCCCGGGGACACCAGGCCGTAGCGCTCGCGGACGGCATCCCACTCCGCTCCGCGGGCCGGCATCGACTCGCCCAGGCGCTCGGGCGCGGGCTCGCCCACCTCCATCCCCAACGAATCGGCGATCGCCGGCCAGACGCCCCGCCAGTCGAAGACGTCACCGTTCGTGACGTTGAAGATCTCGTTTCGCGCTTCGGGAGATGACCCCGCCCAATCGATCGCACGCGCGAGAAGATCCGCGTCCACGGCCTCGAGGACCGGCCCGAGCCCGCCCGGAAACGCAAGCGGCTCGCCACGCTGCTTGCGCAGTGCCGCGTACACCCCAATCGCGGGGATCAGGTTCATCGCGGCCCCGATCGACAAGCCGAAGATCACCTGGGGGCGGAGAATGCTCCAGTTCCAGCTCTTGCCCGGCTGGCGCGCCCGCAGGTAGTCCTCCTGGTTCCAGTAGAAATTTGGAACGTCGCGGAGCTCGGAGCGATTTTCGCGCGCGGGGATCGGGACCGGCCGCACGTGGGCCCCGTAGGCCTTCGTGCCCTGTAACAGAGTGACGTGCCGGAGGTCTTGCGAGGCTCGCTCGAGCGGCTCGAACAGGTTCTCGAGCATCCGCTGGTTCGTCTCGATCTGGTCGTGCTCGAGCCAACCCGGGACGAGCCCCGGCTTTTCGTACAGGGCGGCGTAAACGAGACGCGTCACACCGTCGAGCGAGCCGAGCCGATCCGCACACGCTCGCGCATCCGTCAGGTCGAGCGAGTGGAAGTCGGCCCCGAAGGTCTCGAGCGGGCGACGACGCGACACCGCCGTCACCCGGCAACCCGCCTTCTGGGAGAAGTGCTTCAGGGCCGCGAAGCCGACCACCCCGGTCGCACCCGCAATCAAGACGTGCTCAGCCACTCCGGTCTATGCTCGCTTGCATGGACTCCAATCTCCCGACCATCCCGCTCTCGAATCTGCTCATCGCGTTCGCGCCCAGCCTGCTGCTGCTGGCGATCATGCACCGCTGGTCCCTGCGGGCCCGCACCGCACTCTATGCGAACGCGCGCATGCTGGTACAGCTTCTCGCTGTCGGCTACGGGCTCCGCTACGTGTTCCAGACCGATCAACCCGCCGTGATCGTCGGGGTGATCGCCGCGATGGTGGGGATCTCCGCGTGGATCGCACTGCGGCCCCTGAAGCAGCGGGAAACGAGCCTGTACCCGCGAGTGCTGGCCGCAGTCGCCGTCAGCGGCCTGCCGATGCTCGCGATCGTCACACAGCTCGTGCTCGACCTGCCGCGCTGGTTCGAGCCGAGCTTCGTGGTGCCCCTCGCGGGCATGATCTTCGCGAACACGATGAATACCGTGAGCCTCGCCGCCGAGCGCTTCGAGTCCGAACGGGAGCGGGGCGTCGATTTCGCGGCCGCCCGGCGCACCGCGCTCGACGCGGCGCTGATCCCCCAGATCAACGGCCTGTTGGCCGTGGGTCTCGTCTCGTTGCCGGGCATGATGACGGGACAGATCCTGTCGGGCGTCGAGCCGCTGGTAGCCGTCCGCTACCAGATCATGGTGATGTGCATGGTGTTCGGCTCGGGCGGCCTGGGGGCGGCGATGTATCTCGCGCTTGGCTCTACAGCAGCCGACCCTGCCCCGACCTGAGCCCCCGCCCCCGCTCCATTGCCAGCAGCTTCGCCTTCAGGTCGAGCCCGCCGCCGTAACCGTGCAGGTGGCCGCTCGTCGCGATGACCCGGTGGCAGGGGACGACGAGAGAGACGGGGTTCGCGCCGTTGGCGGCCCCCACGGCGCGGGTCGCGGTCGGGCGGCCGATGGCGGCCGCAATCTGCTTGTAGCTGCGCGTCTCTCCGAACGGGATGCGCGCCACTTCCTCGTAGACGGCCACCTGGAAGTCGGTGCCGCGGAGATCGAGCGGCAGGTCGAAGGCCTCGCGCTTGCCCTCGAGGAACTCGACGATCTGCGTCCCGTACACCTGGTTCGGCTCGAAACCCTGTTTGACGACGGCTGCGGGCGCGTGGCGCGTGCGCCATCCGTCGAAGCCGCGCCCGTTCGCGTGGGGAAGCTGGATGTAGGCGAGGCCGATGGATGTGCTGGCGATTCGAAGCGAGCCGATCGGGCTATCGAACTCGGCCGTATGGATGACATCCATCGCGCGCATCCTAACGCAAGTCAGGCGTCGTCGGTGCCGTCGATCTCTTCTTTGCTGATCTCGAGCCGCTTGATCATCTTCTGTAGCGACTGCCGCGGAACTCCGAGCCGCTCCGCGGCCCGCGTCTTGTTGCCCGTATCGCGCAGCGCCCGGAGGATCATGTGCCGCTTCAGGGCATCGACGGCCCGTGCCACGTTCGGCTCCGAAGTCGCCTCCGGCACCCCATCGCCTGCCTCCGGGGGACGTCCGCCGCCGCGTACGTGCTCGGACAGCATCTCGACCCCGATCACCTTCTCGTCTCCGGCGAGGGCCGCGATGCGTTCGATCTCGTTCTCGAGCTCGCGCACGTTGCCCGGCCACTGACAGGCCATGAACCGCTCCATCGCCGCGTTGGTGATCCCCGACAGCGGCCGCTTCATCCGCTTGGCGACACCATCCAGGAAATGGTGGGCGAGTGCCGGGATGTCCGATCGGCGCGTCCGCAGCGGGGGCAGCTCGATCTCGACGACGCGTAAGCGGTAGAAGAGATCCTCCCGGAAGCGCCCCTCCTCGACCGCCTTGTCGAGGTCACTGTTCGTAGCGGCAATCACCCGGACATCGACCTTGCGGGTCTCGGAGGAGCCCAGCGGACGGATCTCGCCGTCCTGGAGGACCCGCAGCAGGCGAACTTGCATACCGGGCTCGGTCTCACCGATCTCGTCGAGAAAGATCGTGCCCCCGTGGGCGAGTTCGAACAGACCCTGCTTGTCGGCGTGGGCGCCCGTGAAGGCGCCGCGCTTGTGGCCGAAGAGCTCGCTCTCGAGCAGGGTGTCGGGCAGGGCACCGCAGTTCTGCGCCACGAAGCGCTTCCCGTGGCGGGGGCCGACGTAGTGGATCGTCTTGGCGACGACGTCCTTGCCGGTTCCGGTCTCGCCCGTGAGGAGCACGGTCGCGTCCGTTTCCGCCACCTTCTCCATCACGTCGAAGACTCGCTGCATCGCCGAGCTGTCGCCGATGATGCCCTCGAACGAGTAGCGGCCCTCGACCTCGCGTCGCAAGACGATGTTCTCGGCCCGCAGCTTCTCGTTCGCTTCCGCGAGTTTTTCGGTGAGCCGCGCGTTCTCTCGCTCGAGCTGGTAGACCTCGAGGGCCCTCTTCACGTTCATGCGCAGCTCGTCGGGCTCCCAGGGCTTCGGCAGGTAGCGGTAGATGCGGCCGGCGTTGATCGCACGCACGAGGGAATCCATGTCGGCATAGCCGGTGAGGAGCATGCGGATCGTGCGCGGGCTGCGCTCGCTCACGTGCTCGAGGATGTCGACACCGCTCATCCCCGGCATCACCTGGTCGACGATGATCAACGCAATTTCTTCGCGCTCGAGGATCTCTAGACCTTCCTCGCCGGTCGATGCCGTGAAGACGTCGTACTCGGGGGTGAGGGTCATCTCGAGCGAATCGAGGATCGCTTCCTCGTCGTCGACGAGCAGGATCCCGTAGCGCGGAAGCTCCCCGGCGCGTCGCGCAGTCTCGATCTCACTCACGAGCCGAGCTTCTCCTCTACCCGTTCGATCACCTGGGTTTCGAGACACACCCCGTCGAGCCGGTCGATCTCCTGCATGCCCGTGGGGCTCGTCACGTTGATCTCCGTGAGCTTGCCCCCGATCACGTCGATGCCGACGAAGAAGAGACCCTGCGCCTTCAGATCGGGTCCCAGCCGTTCGACGATCTGCTGATCGGCGGGGGTGATCTCGGTCTTCACCGCGCGGGCGCCGACGTGGAGGTTCGCTCGCAGGTCACCGTCCGCGGGCACGCGCAGCAGCGCGCCCAACACCTCGCCTTCGAGGAGCAGGATGCGCTTGTCGCCCTGGCTCACTTCCGGCATGAACTGCTGGCCCATCGCCCAGCGTGTATCGAAGGACGTGGCCTGCTCGAGGATCGAGCCGAGATTCGGATCCCCGTCGAGCAATTGGAAGATGCCTTCGCCGCCCTTGCCGTCCAGGGGCTTCACGACGATGTGGCCGCCCATCTTGGCCTGGAAGTCGCGCAACTCTGCGGCCCGTCGCGTCACGATCGTCTCGGGCATCAGGTCGGCGTAGCGCAATGCGAAGAGCTTCTCGTTGAAGGCCAGGACCGCCCGGGGCGCGTTCAGCACGATCGTCTGCCGGCAGAGATCCAGGATCTGGGTGGCCGCGATGTAGTCTGCATCGACGGGCGGATCGACCCGCTGGAACGCGACATCGACCTCCTCGTCGAGCACGGCCAGCCGCGAGGGCCGCTTGTCGACGTGATTGCCGTGCTCCCGTCGCAGGCTGACCGGGGTCACCCGGGCCACCGGTCTGCCCTCGGATACCGACAGCTCAGCAGGATCGATGTAGAGCACCTCGTGACCGCGATTCTGGGCTTCCAGCATCAAGACGAAGCTGGTGTCCTCGTCGATCGAGACGGATTCGATCGGGTCCATCACGAACGCGAAGGTGCTCATGCGAGGGAACCGCCTCTGCTGTTGCGGGGACGAAAACCCGCAGTTTGCGACCTCGCCGGGCAGGCTGCCACCCGACGCGCTGGGGCTCCGAGACGCGGCGCTGGGAGCGGATGAAACCGGCAGGAGCTCGCTAGCTCGGCCGATTGATGCGGGCTAGGGTTCGGTAAGTACTGGAGTTCACATGGCTTTCATCCGGCCCGGGGGGTCCCGGATCGTACCGCTGAGTGTGGCGCTGCTGGGGCTCGCCCTGGTGGCCGGTGGATACTGGTTCTACGCGAGTTTCCTACGTGACCTCCCCGACCTGAACAACATCGCGGACTTCCGCCCCCCGCTCGCGAGCCGGGTTCTCGACCGCAACGGCACGATAGTCGGCGAGTTCTACAACGAGCGCCGCACCGTCGCGCCACTCCTGACGATCCCCGAACACACTCGGCTGGCCTTCGTGGCAGCCGAGGATCAGAACTTCTTCGACCACTCGGGCATCGACTACCGGGCGATCCTGCGAGCCGCCCTGGTGGATCTGCGCGCCGGCAAGATCAAGGAGGGCGCGAGCACCATTACGATGCAACTCGTCAAGCAGCTTCTGCTCAGTCCCGAGAGGCGGTTCCGGCGCAAGATCCGTGAGATGATCCTCGCCCGCCGGATCGAGGCACGCTTCAGCAAGAACGAGATCCTCTACCTGTACCTGAACCAGATCTATTTCGGACACGGAGCCTGGGGAATCGGCGAGGCTGCGCGCTCCTACTTCGGAAAGAACGTCAGCGAGTTGACGGTGAGCGAGTCCGCGTTGCTCGCTGGCCTGCCCCAACGTCCTTCCGAGTACTCGCCCTACCGAGACCCTGTCGCGGCCGAGAAGCGACGGAAATCGGTGGTGCGCCGGATGCTCAACATGCGGGTGATCGACCGGGCGGGCGCAGACGAGGCGCTCGCGGACCTCCCGATCCTCGTGCCGGCCGAGCCGAACCCGAATTTCGTGGCCGCTCGGCACTTCACCGAGGAGATCCGCCGGTATCTGTATGACCGCCTCGGGGGCGACGCGGTTCTCGAAGGGGGGCTCGTGATCGAGACGACGCTCGACCTCGAGTTGCAGCGGGTGGCGATGACAGCCATCGAGAGCGGACTCGCCGCTCACGATCACCGCTACGGGTACCGCGGGCACGTACGGCACGTGGAGCCCGAAAACCTCGAGGCGGAGATCTCGATCCTCGCGGAGGCGAACGGGCTGCTCCCCGAGGTCGGAGAAGAAGAGATCGAACCGGGCTTCGACAGCGAGAACGAGCAGGAAGTCCCGGCGGAGGCAACGACAAACCTCGAAGAGGAAGCGGTCGCCGACGTTGCGGAAGAGCTCCAGCAACTCGAGATCGGCCCGGTCCTGCCGATCGACGAGCCCCTGCTCGGCGTCGTGACGTCCGTCGACGAGATGACGGAGATGGCCCGGGTGTCGTTCGCGCCCGGTCTCGAGGCCGAGATCTACCTGGCGGATGTCGCCTGGGCGAGGGAGCCGGATCCGAAGAAGCGTCCGCGACCCGTCGATCGGATCGGCCGCGTCTTCACCCCGGGCGACGTCGGCCACTTTACGCTGCTCGCGGAGGGAACCTCGAAAGCGGCCTATCCCGAAGAACCCGAGCCGCCAGCCGATGAGGGCGAATATGAAGTCGTACCCCCGCTGCCGCGCGGCACGCTCTACCAGATCCCGAAGGTCGAAGGGGCGCTCCTCTCGATCGAGACGGCGACCGGCGACGTCCTCGCCATGGTCGGAGGCCGCGACTACCACAAGAGCGAGTTCAACCGGGCCACCCAGGCCTTGCGTCAGCCGGGCTCGGCGTTCAAGCCGTTCATCTACGGCGCAGCGCTGTCCCGCGGCTACACGCCCGTTTCCATCATCCACGATCGCCCGGTCGTCATCGAGGACCGCGACTCGGGCTTCGTCTGGCGACCGCGTAACTACAGCCGCCACTTCTACGGCCCGCTGCCCGTTCGCAAGGCGCTCGCGAAGTCGGTCAACAACGCCACCGTGCACCTCTTCCGGGACGTCGGTGTCGACTATGTGATCGATTACGCGCGCCGACTCGGGATCTCGTCCCCGCTGAGTCGCGATCTCACCCTGGCCCTCGGATCGAGCGACGTGACCCTGCTCGAACTCACCAGCGCGTACGGGGTCTTCCCGAACGGAGGACGGCGGGTGGTACCGCGCTTCATCAGGAAGGTGACGGACCGGGACGGCCAGGTGCTGCTCGAGGACATCGCCCTCGGCAATCCGCCGCCGCCGGTCCTGAAGCCCCTCGAAGACCCGAACCAGGCCGAGGAGGAGAAAGCGCTCGTCTACCCGGACGGCGAGATCCTCCCGACGGATCGGATCATCTCCGAGGCAGAGGCCTTCCTGATGTGCGACCTCCTCAAAGCGGTCGTGCAGGAGGGCACCGGCCGCGGTGTGAGGCGACTCGCTGGTTACCTCGGCGGCAAGACGGGCACCACCAACGACCAGGCGGATGCGTGGTTCATGGGCTTCTCGCCGGACGTCACGACGGGCGTGTGGGTCGGCTACGACTCGGTCAAGCTTCTCGGGTGGGGCGAGACGGGCGCCAAGACAGCACTCCCGATCTGGCGCGATTACATGCGGGCCGCACTCCGGGGCAAGCGGGTTCGCGACTTCGAGGCACCGGACGGCATCGTCTACGAACGCGTCGATCCGGAGACTGGTCTTCTCGCGGACGCCGGCACCTCTGGCGCATACTTCCAAGCCTTCCTCGAGGCGACGGCGCCGACCGAGTCCTCGAGTAAGCGATCCCGCGTGAGCGACACGCGACGATCGCTTCGCGAAGACGCGTTCCAATAGGCGAACTGGGGGAATCCTTGACCAGGAGCGGAGTCGAGGACACGACGGCATCCGAACATCTCGGAGACGACGATCCCGTCGTCGACTTGTTGCGAGAACCTGCGTCGGCTGCCGCGCGCCTGGATCGGGTAGAACACGAGATGTTGCGGCTCGCACGTCTCGCCACGATGGGCGACCTGCTGGCGGAGGCCGTCCACGAAATTCGCAATCCGCTCGTCTCGGTCAAGACCTTCCTGCAGTTGCTGCCGGACAACCTCGACGACCGCGACTTCACTGAAAATTTTCGGCGAAGCACGCTGGAAGAGGTGAGACGTATCGAGCGGCTGCTCGATTCGATCCTCCAGCAAGCACGGCCGAGGCCCGCACAGGACGAGAAGCACCAGGCGGAGATCGGGGGTGTCGTGGAGTCCGTCGGCCGGCTGCTCGAGAAGCGAGCCCAAGAGAAGCATCTGCGTCTCGTCGTCGATGTCGGAGCCGACCTGCCCAACGCGGCAATCGACGAAGACCCGCTTCGACAGATCATTCTCAACCTGATGCTGAACGCTCTCGAGGCGACGCCCGAGAGCGGACGTGTCGCCCTGAGCGTATCCCGGGATTCGGACTCGCTCGTCCTCACGGTCGATGACGAAGGGCCGGGCGTCCCGGAAGCCGAGCGGTCTCAGCTCTTCGAGCCGTTCTTCTCGACCCGCAGCGAGCGACCCGTCGGCCTCGGCTTGACGGTGTGTCGGCGACTCATCGATGCGGCGGCGGGAACGATCCACGTCGAGGATGTACCGGGTGAAACGGGAGCACGTTTCTGCGTGCGTCTTCCCATCGCGTGAAACCAGTCCGGGTCCTGCTGCTCGTCGTTGCGTCACTGGCGTGCGGTGACCCCTCACTTCAGCCGGTCGCGCCGGGTCCCAATGTCATCCTGATCGTCGTCGACACCCTGCGTGCCGATCATCTCAGCCAGTACGGCCACAGCCGGGATACGAGTTCGGCTCTCTCTCAATTGAGCGACGCCTCGGTCCGCTTCGAAGACTGCAGCAGCCCGGCTCCCTGGACCGCGCCCTCGGTGGCTTCACTCTTCACCGGACTCTCGCCGGCGCGCCACCAGGTGGATCGCGTCGGCTCCGCGCTGAGTCCCGGGATCGAGACACTGGCGGAATCACTGCAGCGCGCCGGTTGGAATACGGCCGCCTTCACCTTCAATCCGCATATCACGAGGCGCGCGCACTTCGATCAGGGCTTCGACGAGTTCGTGAGCTATCGCGGACGGGCGCAACGAGCGCCCGACATTCGGGACATGCTGCGGGAGGCGTGGCGCTGGATCGCAACCGAGGCGCGCCGGCCCTTCTTTCTCTACCTGCAGCCGATGAACGCGCACGGACCCTACCGGGTGCCCGAAGACGCCCGCTCACTGCTGCTCGGTCGCCCACCCGTGGAGGGTTTCGAGTTCTTCGGCCCCCTGATGAAAGGGCTCCTCCACGAGGGGCGGATCGAACTCCGAAAGGAGGTATCTGCCCAGACCCGTCAGAGCCTCGAGGAGCAATACGACACGGCCGTCCGACACACCGCGGGGGAGCTGGCGGCCTTCTTCCATTCACTCGAGTCGTCGGGCCTGTGGGACTCGAGCCTGGTCGTCCTGACGGCCGACCACGGCGAAGAACTGTTCGACCACGGCGGCTTCTCACACCGCTACTCGCTCCACCGAGAGGTCGTGCACGTCCCGCTCTTCGTGAAGTTGCCGAGCCCGGGCAGGACGGGCGTGATCCACGAGCCGGTGTCGCTGACCGACCTGCATCCCACGATCCTCGAACTCCTCGGCCTGGCCGCGGGCGATACGGACGGCCGTTCGCTGGCGCCGTTCCTGACCGACGCACCCGTACCCGAGCTCCTCAGAAACCGACCCCTCGTCTCGAGTGTGCACAACCCCGGCCGCTGCCAGGCGCGCGCCTTGCGACACGGACGACATCGCCTGCTCGTCATCGAGCGCAACTACGAGGGCCTCGAGAACGCGAGCTTCCTGTATGACCTCGAGGCGGATCCGGGCGAGACCCGAGATCTCCGCAACCAACGACCCGAGATCTTCGCCCAGCTGCTGAGCGAGTTGCACGCGATCGAGGACGCGCGTGCCAACCGACCCGAGCCGCGCGTGCGCTACCGCGTGAACCCGGACGAGCGCGCAGCCCTCGAAGCCCTCGGCTATTTCTAGACCCGTTGCGCCACTCGCATCCAAGAACTGCAGCGGCCCATCAGTGGCCCTTCGTCAGCCCCTGGACGGATATCTTGTTGCGCTCGTCCTTGCTGCTCGACGGAGTGGAAGCGGCGTTCCAGGACTCGCGCCGCCATCCCGCCCGCTCTGAGACATTCGCGAAGGCCGCGCCGACGGGGTCGATCACGCGAACGGCGCGCTCGTCGTCGTCGGGCCAGCGAGCGTAGTCATCGCGATCTTCGCTGAAGCGACCGACGTACATGCCCACGTCTACGGTCTCACCCCGCTTGTCCCAACTCTGGTAGTAGAGAGGCGCCAGGGTCTGCACGTCGAAGTGCATCACCGTGCGAGCGAGTCGTTCTCGCTCCTCGTCCGGCGCCTTGTACTTGGCCTCCAGGACGACGGCGCGGCGCAGATCCCAGCGATCGCTCGCGAACGAAACGCCCCAGACGCCAAAGTCACGGCCCTTCTCTTGCGGGTACATCGGGTTCGTGGAATTGATCGGGGTGAGCACGTCCTGTACGCCGATGACCTTCCAGTCCGCACGCAGGGGCCGGATCTCGAGCCCCTCCCAGCCGCTCCGCTTCGGCGTGACAGCGTCGGGACGGCTGGAGGCGGCACCGCCGGCGTCTGCACCGTCCGCGAAACCGCCGATGGTGCTGACCCCGACGCTGAACGACGGCAGATACAGACCCTCGACATAGGCGGCCGACATGCGACGCACCCGGCGAGCGGCGGCGAGGTAGGCGTGGAGATCGTCGGTGCGGCCTTCGTTCGTCGCGCTCTCCACATCGCGGAACTGTCGCCAGGCATGACCGCGCGCGTTGAACGGCTCGGTCATCTTGCCACCGGCGACCCACCAGATCGACTTCTTACCCTTCGCCCGATACCCCTGGCTGGCACGATCCGCGCGGTACGCGATCTGCGCCTTGTAGATGTGTCCGATGAAGGGTTCGGCCCGGCCGTACGCGCCCACGATGTCGGAGACACGGAAGTCCGCCTCGAAGCCCGCGCCCTGGTAGCGGTGCTCGTAGTTCCACGCCCACCGGAGTCCCGCCAGCGCATCGCCGCGATCGATCATGGACGGCGGAAACGGAAGTCCCGCCGTGTAGTTCTCGATTCCGCCATTCGGGAGCAGCTTCGCCTGCCCTGCGAACTTCTCCGTCGCTTCCGCGAAAAACGCAGGCGGCGAGTAGTCGGCGAAGCAAGCCCCCACCTCGAGCCGCATGCCCTCGAAGAAGAACTGGTCGCGGTTCTCCCACAGAAGAGAGGGGATGAACTCACGCAGCAACGAGAGCTGCTCGGCACCGATCACGTCGCCGGTCTTGAAGGGGAACGGCGGCGCATCGATGAGCGCCGTCTCGGAGCTCGGATCGGGCTGGCAGGCGTTGGGCGCCGGGAGCCTCCAGGTGTCGTCCGCCGAGGCGGCGGGCGCGCTGAAAGCAGTCGCAGCGACGCAAGCGGCGGCCGCGCAGGCGAGGCAACCCGGCATCGCGAGGGGGCTTCTCACGGCGATTCTCCCCGTACCAGAAAGGACCGGGCAATTCGTCCCACGTCTGGGCATGCGGTCATGAAGAAGTGGTCGCATTCGGGGAGGACCTCGAGCCGACCGCTCGGCAGCGCCTCGAGGAGCGTTTCGACGTCGCCCCGTGGCGCAAACTCGTCCCGGTCGCCAACCATCACGTCGACGGCTCCAGGAAAACTCCCGAGCATCTCCGGATCGATCATGACAGGCGGCGGGGCCACGAGCAGCAAGCGCTGCACGCGTGGGCGTCCAATGGACGCACTTACCGCAGCCGCAGCACCGAACGAGTAGCCGCACGCAATGATCGGTCCCTCGACAGTCTCCTCGATCCAGTCGAGAGCCGCCGCATAGTCGGCCACTCCGGCGGCGAGATCCCCGCTCACCTCGCCAGCACTGGCACCGACCCCGCGCCAGTTGAAGCGCAGTGATTCGAGATGGGCGTGCTCGCAAGCATGGGCGATCTCGGTGACGACCGGAGAGTCCATGCTGCCTCCGTAGAGCGGGTGCGGAGGAGCGATCACCGCCCCGCCCAGCGGGTCCTCCCGGGCCGGGACGTGGAGCCCCTCGAGTGCCAGGCTCGGATCGGGGCCTTCGGGCAGCGCGATCGTGGCGGGTCGTTCGAACACTCGCGGGGCCATCGGGAGACGTTAGCCTGCTACCCTGCCGCCCCCTAACCGGGAGACATCTTGTCCGAACGACAGTGGCGTGGGGCCTGGCTCGAGGTGGTCACCGAGGCCGTCGAGCTTCCCAACGGCAATACCATCGATCTCGACATCGTCCGCCACCCGGGGGCCTCGGCGGTCGTGCCCTTCGTTTCGGACGACGAGGTGCTGCTCATCCGACAGTACCGCTACGCCACTGGGGGCGAGCTGTGGGAGATCCCTGCCGGCAAGCTCGAAGCCGGCGAGGAGCCGATCGCCTGCGCGCGCCGGGAGCTGGAGGAAGAGGCGGGGTGTCGGGCGGGGCGTCTCGAATCCCTCGGGCCCATGTGGGCCAGTCCGGGTTTTACCGACGAGAAGATCCACCTGTTCGCCGCCTTCGACCTCGAGGAGGTCCCTCAACGCCTCGAGGCCGATGAGGTGATCGAACTCGAACGGATGCCCTTCCAGCGCGCGCTCGAGATGGTCTGGTCGGGCGAGGTCAGTGACGCCAAGAGCCAGCTCGCCCTCCTGAAGGCCGCGCATCTCGTCCGGAAGCTGGAGTAGCCGGAGGCGGGATTCGCGTCACGCTGAAACTCGCCGGGCAAGCCCCTGACCCTGGGGCCCCAGGCGGGAGCGGTCGGACCGTGGAACGGCCGGCCATGCCTGCCTGCAGCCCCCTGCGTTGACGGAAGTCCCTGGGATCCGTAGGCTTTTCGAGATTCTGCGCCTTCGCGCGCCGCCCACCCACCGGTCGATCATGGAGTTTCCCGCTTGAATCGCGGCTACAGGACGAGCTTCGGTCCTCCCGTCACCCCGCAGATCGTCAAGAACCTGATGATCGCCAATGCGGTGGTGTTTGTGGTGCAGGCCCTGGTGCCCGCCGCCTCTTACTACGGGACCGTCATTCCTGCGCTGGTCTGGCCGCCTGCACTCGAGGTCTGGCGCCCCTTCACGTACATGTGGCTTCACGGCGGTGTCATGCACCTGGCGCTCAACATGTTCGCGCTGTGGATGTTCGGTTCGGCACTCGCCCTCCACTGGGGAGAGCAACGCTTCCTCCGCTACTACCTCACGTGCGGAGTCGGCGCCGGCGCCCTGATCGCCACAGTCCCGATGCTTCCCTTGATCGGCGGCTGGGGCGAGCTGTTCGGCCCGATCGGGATCCCGACCCTCGGCGCATCGGGCGCGGTCTTCGGTGTTCTGCTCGCCTTCTCGTTCACGTGGCCGGACCGCACGATCCAGCTCCTCTTCCCGCCGATTCCCTTGAAGGCGATCTGGCTGATCCCGATGCTGCTCTTCTTCGAGATCTTCGGCCAACCTTCGAACGTGAGCCATCTCGGACACCTGGGGGGTGCCGTCGTAGGCTGGATGTATCTCCTCAACGAGGGCAAGACGCCAGGTGCCCCGACGTTGAAGACACTCAAGCTCCGCTATCAGCGTTACACGATGCGCAAGAAGCTTCGTTCCGTTCACGACGAAGCGCGCCGGGACCGCGACCGAAGAGACAACGACCGGACCTTCCACTAGCCGGTCCTCCGTCTCTAGCGCGCCCGCCGGAGAGACGACATGGACAAGCGAACCGACGAAGACCGCGACGGCTCGAAAGACGCGCGCGGGTTCGGTGGTTTTCTCCGCAACCTGCTGCAGGGCATTCCGTGGAGCGAGAGCGCTCACACCGAATACAGCTTCGGCCTCGATCCACCCGAGGCTCGGCACATGACGATCCACAACGCCAACGGCAAGACCCGGGTGATCGGCGAGGAACGCGATGACATCGAGGTCTTCGTCGAGAAGCGTGCCCGGGCTGAAACGAGCGAAGCCGCGAACCAGATGCTCGACGAAATCGAGTTGCTCTGCGAGGAGGTGGCCGGGGCTCTCGAGATCGATGTAGAGGCGCCGCGCCGCTGGAAGCGTCACGGAAGCACCAATCTCATCATCCACGTGCCCCAGGACATCGAGGTGGCGGTCGTCTCCGCGAACGGCCGCATCTGGATCGAGGGCCTGCGGAGCGCTGCCCACGCTCGCTCGAGCAATGGCCCCATTACGATCTCGGACATCCTCGGCGACGTGGAGGTATTCACGTCGAACGCCAAGGTGAGCTGCAACTGCACCTGCGGTCGGCTGAAGGCGCGTTCCAGCAACGGCAAGATCCTCCTCGAGCAGCACAGCGGGTCCATCGATGCCTCGACTTCCAACGGCGTCATCCATGCGCTGTTGAGTGAGGTCGGAACGGACGGCGTCGCCCTCGCCACCAGCAATGGGCGCGTCATATTGGAGCTACCGGAGGACGTCGACGGCGACATCGACGTCCGGGTCGATAACGGCGTAATTCGGAACTCCCTCGAGATCGAGCAGACGGCCGCGGACGAACGCAACGGCCGGCTGCAGGGGCGCCTCGGTCGAGGTGGCATCCCGATCAAGCTCCGAACGTCCAACGGAACTATTTCTCTGCGTTAGCTGCGAGCGCGAACGGCACTCGGCAGACAGCCTCGGAGCGGGCCACCTGCCCGGCGTTCGGGGTCAGTTCGACCCGATGCGCCGCTTGAGGGCAATGCCGTCGCGGACGAGTTCGACGTCCGAGAGGCCGATCTCGCCGATCGTAAAGCCGGCGATCTCATCGCCTTCGCCGGCCCGTTGCGGCCGGGCACCGTCGATTTCGAAGACGGCGACGCGACGGACGGGCGTCGGATGCCAGAAGATCTCCTTCACAGAGATCCCCGACGTGCGCGCCTGCTGGATCACCGCGACGGGCGGCTCCGGGACAGCTGCAGGTCGGGGGACCTTCACGGCAACGGGCGGCGAGTGGGCCGGGGCGGGCGTCTCGACGACCTCTGCTGGCTCCGCGGTGTCCCGCGGTGCAAGCTCCGGCTCCTCCACGCGCACG
>JAYGDB010000017.1:0-34246 GCA_046583095.1 Myxococcota bacterium
CCCGCATGGTGGCCTACCTACCCGGCCCGTGTCCCCCAAGCGTCGCCCCCCGGCGCGCGCTGCCCCCGACTCCCTAGAAGCAATCGCTCGGGCGCCCCGCGGACCCAGGAGGTAGGAGGGCGTAATGCCGTGGCCCTTCCCTGCGCGCCATTGCACAGGAGGGGTGCCCGGGGCGGGGAGTGCCTAAGCAAAGGGAAGGGCCACGGTGTTACGCCCGCGCGACCACGAAGAAGATCCGCTAAGTCGCCCCCCGAATTAGAACAACGACTAGTACAGAAAGGGGGCAGCGGGCGCCCCGCGGTGGCTACTCCCCGCGCGTCATGCTTTCGAGGAACTCTTGGTTGTTCTCCGTCCGCTCCATACGCGCGAGCAGAAACTCGATCGCCTCCGTCGCCGGCATGTCGGCGAGGAAGTTCCGCAGCAGGTACACGCGGTTGAGCTCAATCGGGGTGAGGAGCAGTTCCTCCTTCCGCGTGCTCGACCGGTTCAGGTCGATCGCCGGAAAGATCCGCTTGTCGGAAATGGAGCGATCGAGCAGGAGCTCCATGTTCCCGGTGCCCTTGAACTCCTCGAAGATGACCTCGTCCATCCGGCTACCGGTTTCGATCAGGGCGGTCGCGATGATCGTCAGCGAGCCCCCGTCCTCGATGTTCCTGGCCGCGCCGAAGAAGCGCTTCGGCTTGTGGAGCGCGTTCGAGTCGACACCCCCGGAGAGGATCTTGCCCGAGTGGGGCACCACCGTGTTGTGGGCACGAGCCAGGCGGGTGATGGAGTCGAGCAGGATCACCACGTCGCGGCCGTGCTCGACGAGTCGCTTCGCCTTGTTGATCACCATGTCGGCGACCTGCACGTGGCGGGTCGCGGGTTCGTCGAAGGTCGAGGAAATCACCTCGGCCTGCACGGTGCGCTGCATATCGGTCACCTCTTCGGGCCGCTCGTCGATCAGCAGCACGATCAGGTAGGCCTCCGGGTGCGTCGCTGCGATCGCGTTCGCAATATCCTTCAGGATCATCGTCTTGCCAGCCTTCGGCGGTGACGTGATCAGGCCGCGCTGGCCCTTCCCGATCGGTGCGATCAGATCGATGATGCGGGTGGTCAGGTCGCCGGCCTCCGACTCGAGTTGGAACTTCTCCTCTGGATACAGGGGCGTCAGGTTGTCGAAGAGGATCTTGTGCTTCGCCTTCTCCGGCGGCTCGAAGTTGATCGACTCGACCTTGAGGAGCGCGAAGTAGCGCTCACCTTCCTTCGGCGAGCGGATCTGGCCTTCGACACTGTCACCCGTGCGAAGGTTGAAGCGCCGGATCTGCGACGGCGAGACGTAGATGTCATCCGGCCCGGCCAGGTAGTTCTGATCGGGGGCCCGCAGGAAACCGAATCCATCCTGGAGGATCTCGAGCACGCCTTCGGCGAAGATCTTGCCGTGCTTGGCGGTCTGTGCCTGCAGGATCGCAAAGAGCAGATCCTGCTTCCGCATACCCCCGGCGTTCTCGACCTGCATTGTCTCTGCGAGCGCAGTCAGCTCCTGCATCGTGTTCGCCTTGAGGTCGGAGACGTGGATGCGCTCCGCGTCGTCGTATTCGTCCGCGAGGGCCGCGTCTTCGAGGAGATCCTCTTCCGAGGGTAGGTACTCGCGTTTGACGCTCTGGCGCGAGTCGCCCTTTGCCTGGGTGTTCCCACCCCGCCCTCCGGAGCTGCGGCGCCGCCCCCGGCCACGTCGGCCTCGATTCCCTCCGCTTCCGTTCGAATCGCTCGCGCGCTGAGTGGTCACGTGTCGGTCTCTCTCTCGTTGACTGGCAGGTTGGGTTCGGTTTGGCTCAGCTCTGAAAGTCGTCGGGGGGATGCCCGGAACCGGGCGATTGGATGGGGGCAGTCTGAGGGGAAGCTCGATGCCGAGAAGCGAGTGCGGAAAGCCTCGTCGGGCTCCCGAGTCGATCGGGACGGGGCCCGGACTCAATGTCTACGGCTGGGATCTGCTCTGTTGGGCTCTCTCTGGTTCGGAGGTTCAAATCGGAAAGTTGACAGAAAAGCTATCGGGGGGAGATCTGGGCCGGTTCCGGCCTTGGTGGGTGGTCAGCGGGTCTCGGAAGGTGACGTTCGCGCCGGGCCGACGCGCTCCGGATTTTCTCGCTGGCGGGTCAGAGAAGGATTAGAGGCACCTTAGAGCCGGGGTTTCTGGCTGTCAAGAACTGCGTTTCGGCTGGACGTAGTGGAGCAGCCTGCCGGCCCGGTCGGCATCCCGGCGAAATGAGTGGAACCGCTCGGGATTGCAGAACGTACAGGCGTCCTGGATCCGGCCCTGATGCGACTCCCGGATACCCGCCCGCTCGAGGTCCACGGCTACCAGAAAGGCCAGATCGAGCATCCGACGCCCGGGCCGTTGCGGCCCGGCGGGCCGGGTCGCCGCGTCCAGTGCGTCTCCGAAACGCGCACGCAGCGGGTCCAGAACCGGCTCGTCGACCTCATAGCAGCACGGCCCGATGTGGGGACCGAGCACCACTACCGGTGCGGACTCCGCTCCCGCAACCCGGCGCAGCGCGTCGATGCCCTGTTCGACCACCCCCGCCGCCAGCCCCCGCCAGCCAGCATGAATCGCGGCAACCGCTTCCCCGTTGCGGCTCGCGGCGAGCACCGGCACACAGTCGGCGGTCACGATCCCCACGGGGTGCGATCGCTCCGTGCTCACGATCGCATCCGCCTCATCCGGCTCGGCGCAGCCGTCCTGCGGAACCGCTACCCGGATGCCGTGGACCTGCCGCGGCCGGATCACGTCCGACGGCGGCGGGACGTCACGCAGCCCGAAGCCATGACGCACGCCAAGCGCATCGAGCAGCGGATGACGCAAGCCAGCGGTACTCATCCCTCGCGCTCTCGAAGCCAGTGAACGAGCGCTTCGAGATCGGCGGGCAGCGGGGTCTCGAATCGCAACGTCTCGCCGCGGGTCGGGTGGCGGAAGCCCAGCACTACGGCGTGCAGAGCCGGACGCTCGATTGTGGGAGCCCCTGTCGCGGTCGACTTTGCCTTGCCGTAGACCGCGTCGCCCCAGATGGGCAGACCCGCGGCGGCGAGATGCACACGGATCTGATGGGTGCGTCCGGTCTCGGGGCGCAGCTCGAGAAGCGCCGCCCCGCTGCGGGGAAAACGCTCTTCGACACGCCAGTTCGTAACCGCTTCTCGCCCGGAGCGCGTACGCACGGACATTCGCTTCCGATCGCGTGGATGACGCCCAATCGGCCGGTCGAGACGACCCGCGTCCTGCCCCGGCGTTGCGCGGACAATCGCATGGTAGACGCGTTCGATGCTGTGATCATGGAACTGCTCAGCCAGCGCAGCGTGAGCCGCATCGTTCTTCGCGACCACCATGACGCCCGACGTACCCCGATCGAGCCGATGCACGATGCCAGGCCGCTCGACACCTCCGATCGTCGCCAAGCCCTGGCAGTGGTGCAGGAGAGCGTTCACGAGCGTACCCGTGGCGTGACCGGGCGCCGGATGCACCACCATGCCGGCCGCCTTGTCGAGAACGAGCAGGTCGTCGTCCTCGTGGAGAACCGCGAGTGGGAGAGCCTCGGCGACGACCTCGGAAGCCTGCCGCGGTGGGGGCGTGGCCTCGAGGATCATGCCGAGCGACACCTTCGAGGCCCGTCGCGCTGTCTCGCCGTCCACGAGCACCCGTCCGGCATCGATCCAACGCTGCACCTGCGAACGGGACGCAGCCCCGAGACGAGAAAGAGCCACGTCGAGGCGTTCGCCGGCCTCGCCTTGGCTCACCTCGTAGACGAGAGTCTGCCCGTCTCCTGCTTTTTCCCCAGCTGCTTCATCAATGTCCGAGGAGACGACCACGGCCCTTCCCCTTGCGAGCCGCTTCGAGGCGCGGCATGTAGCTCGCCGCGACCCGCTTCGGATCCAGTCCGATCGCCCGCGCGTAGGCGGTCACGAACCCTCGCACGTAGACCGCCGCCGGAAGGCTATCGAAGGCCTCGTCCTCGATCCCCTGCAGGTAGGCTACCCCGATCTTCGTGACCCCACTGATGTCCTCGAACTCGAAGCCACGCTGCATGCGAGCGCGGCGCAGGCACGGACCGTCATAGACCGCATTCCCGCTCTCGCCGGAGCCCTCGATCGTGCCGTCGAGCGCGCGGTCGAGGGAAATTTCCATGTCGTCGCAGTCCTCTTCCAGGCACTCGTCGGCAGCGAGCTCAGCGACCTCCACGGGCTGGGGCTCCAGCGGCAGATCGAAGGCCTCCCGATCGTAGGCGCGCCGGGTTCTCTCGTCCGAGAGCACCCCGTAGGCATGGCGAATCCGTTCGCGCACCACTTCCGCGTCCGCATCATCGAAGACCGAGTACAGCGCCAGCGAGCCCTGCGCCCAGGTCGCCTTCGCGAGCCGGTAGGCCCGCTCGATCTCTTCGGGTCGCGCCCTGGGCGACACCTCCAACACCTCGTAGTGGTTCTGCGTATCCAAAGCCTTCACGCCGATCCCTCTCCGGTTGCCCGCGGGAGCCTAGGAGCCCACCAGCTTTCTCGCGATTCGTTGCAGATAGATGGCTGCGTCCGAGTCGGCCTCGCCGTCCACGACGGGACGTCGGGCCGAGACGCTGCGCCGCACCGCCTCGTCGTAGTTCACGTAACCGAGGTACTCGGCGTCGATTCCGAAGTACTTGCGGCACACCGAGCAGACCGCGAAGCCGAGCTTCACGTCCTCCGCGGTGCGCACGGCGTTTACGACGATACGAGGCCGAAAGGCCCTCATCGTCTCGACGAAACGGGCTCCTTCTTCCGGGTCGAGGGACTCGATCTCGCGCAGCAGATCGATGGGGTTGCGAATGCCACGCTCGTTGCGCTGGTCCATTGCCTGCGTGACGAGTTTGCGCACCCCGTGGCCCACCATCGCCAGGCGCATCCGCCGATAGAAGGCCGCACGCAGGAACGTGTACGCATTCTCGACGGAAGTCGGCTCGGGCTGCACCACGACCAGGCCCTCACCGCCTACAAGGAAGTAGTCGAGCACCGACGGGTGGGTGCCCGCCCCGAGGTCGGCGACGACGAAGTCCGCGTCGAGACGGCGGAGAGCCCGCATCAACCGCACCCGGCGCAGATGGTTGGGCTGGGCGTCACCGAGATGCGCGTGGGTCCCAGCGATCAACTGGAGACCGGGGAAGGGCGTATCGACGAGGAGCTTGCCGAGATCGTCTTCGCGCTGAGCGACGAAGTCGGCCAGGCTCCTCGGCGGTATCGACACACCGAGAGTGGTGTGAAGGTTCGCGCCCTCGAGGTCGCAGTCGACCGCCACCACCCGCTTTCCGAGTCGCGACAGGGCGACGCCCAGGTTCGCGGCTATAAAGGTCTTGCCGACTCCGCCCTTGCCGCCCCCGATCGACAGGACGCGAGCTTCATCGGCCACCGGGCCGGCGGTTTGCTTGTTGCGTGACCTCGAAATGGCTCCCCCCTTTCGCCATTGTCGCGATTGGCAGCGGTGCGGGCCCTTGTGGGCCGCCCGAAGCTGGCCGCGCGATGCCTCTACATGGCCGCACGATTCCCATCGGTCGAGACGCTGGCGGGCTCATCGATGGCCAGATACGGACGCCACTCCCGGTGACGAACCGAAGCGGTCGGCAAGCTCATGAGCGGCGTCCAGCGCGGCCGCTTCGGCTTCCTGCGCAGCCGTAGGCCCGCCTGCTCGGGCGTTCGGCCGCCCTTCCTCCGATTGCAGGAGACGCAGCAGCACACGACGTTCTCCCAGGTGGTGCGACCCTTCTGGGTGCGCGGAACCACGTGGTCGAGGTTGAGTTCGGCGCGTGGCGGCCGCTCACCGCAGTACTGACACGTGAAGGCATCACGCGAGAAGATGTTGCTGCGTGAGAAGCGAACCATCCGGCGAGGCATGCGATCGTACAGTGTCAGAACGATGACCTTGGGTATTGGTACCGGCCCCGACGTGGTGCCGATGCACGGGAGGCCCGCAGCACCTGCCTGCGCCTTCCAGTTGTCGAAGTCGAACGTCTCGTATCGATCGTTCACCACCTTCGCGCCGCCTTGATACACGAGCGAGAAGGAGCGTCTCACCGAAGCAACGTGGATCGGCAAGAAGGAACGATTCAAAACCAGGACGCTGGAATTCAACATCTTCGACGGGTTCGCAAGTTACCGAATGAAATCAAGGGGTCCAACGATCCCCGTTGGCCGGCCCGACAACACCCACGGCCCATCAGACCGAGATCTCCGCGACGGCGGCTTCGATCGACGCCACGTCCGCATCGCGCACGGTGCGCAGATCGAACAGGACCGCGTCATCGCGAATCCTCGTGAGCACGGGAGTCGCCGCCGCGCGCAGGCCTGCGGCCATCCGAGCGGCGCCGCGAGGCGACCGCAGCGAAACGACCCACGTCTCGAGCTCGAATCCCGGCAACGATCCACCACCCACCGGGGCAGAATCGGCCTCGACATCCACCCTCGCGCCGTCCTTCACCCGCTCTGCAACGCGCTCCGCAAGCAGCCGCGCCCGGCGCTCGAGGTCTTCCGGCGATGCGAGCAGCTGACCCACGACGGGGATTTCGCTCTCCGCGCGGCCCTCGAGATAGGCGGTGAGGGTCCAGTCGAGGGCTGCGAGGCTCATCTTGTCGAGCCGAAGTGCGCGAGCGAGGGGATTGATGCGCATGGCGTCGATGGCGCCGTCGGTCCCCAGCAGGATTCCGGCTTGCGGCCCGCCGAGCAGCTTGTCGCCGGAGAAGCAGACGACGTCCGCGCCGAGTGCCACCCGCGAAGGGGCAAAGGCCTCGGCGGGAAAGCCCCGATCCGTCAGATCGACGAAGCTGCCACTGCCCAGGTCTTCCATGACCGGAATCCCGGCCGCGCGGCCGATTTCGACGAGTTCGTCCAGGCCCACCTCGGTGACGAAGCCCTGGTGGCTGAAGTTGCTTCGATGCACCTTGAGGAGGAGCGCCGTGTCCGCACCGATCGCGCGCTGGTAGTCGCGCGGATGGGTGCGGTTCGTCGTGCCGACCTCGACGAGCCGTACGCCCGCCCGGGCCATGATGTCGGGCACCCGGAACGAGCCACCGATCTCCACTAGCTCGCCGCGCGAGACCACCACTTCCCGCCCCTGCGCCAAGGTATTGAGCGCAAGCAGCACCGCCGCCGCATTGTTGTTGCACGCGTAGGCGGCCTCGGCACCGGACAGCTCCCGCAGCTTCGGTTCGAGGGTGCCGAGCCGGCTACCGCGCGTCCCGCTGGTGAGATCGAGCTCGAGGTCCGAGTAGCCCGCGGCCACCTCCCGGACGGCCTCGGCTGCCCCGTCCGCAAGCGGAGAGCGGCCGAGGTTGGTGTGCAGCACAACGCCCGTGGCGTTGACTACCGGGCGTGGATGCCGTCGGGAGAGCTGCTCGGCCAGCTCGCAGACACGCTGCTGCCAGTCGAGCTCAGACACCTCCTGCGGGGACCTGGCGGCTTCGAGCTGCTCCCGGGCCACACCGACCACCTGACGCGCGGCCTCCGTGACCGCCCAGGCAGGCAGGTCCGGGCGAATCGCGGTCAGCCTTGCACTCAGCTTGCCGACAGACGGGAGACGCCTTCTAGGGTCCGGGTTGACGCCGCTCGGGGAATCCACCATTGTCCACGCAGTTTAAAGCGGTCTAGCAAGTCCGCCTCCCGGGGTGCAACAACCTCAAAATCCACTCTCCGGGATCTCGACGAGAGGACAGCGGCGGGGTGCTGCTGAAATCGGGACTCGTCGAGGCGAGGTAGCCAGCTAGCCGTAGACTTGGATTTTCCTGTGCGAGTCGCAAATAAAACAGAAAAATACTGTTATTTCGGGGATTTAGAGAGAGTCTCCGTCCATTCCACGGGATCGCGTGTGTCCGTGGGATCCCGCTGTGAGGCACCCCGCCAGTGTGGCCCGAGCCGGGCTGCGCTCGACCCTTCCTGAACCCGAGGCGGCTCGCCAACGCCGACCCCGCAGGCCCTCCACCGGCCTGCGCGAAGGCGATGGGTTCAGAATGCAGAACGAGATCATCATCAACGCCGAGCGCGGGGAAACCCGCGTCGCGGTGCTAGAACGATCCAGCTTCAGCGAGCTCTACATCGAGCGAGACGGGGACACGAACGTCGTCGGCTCGGTGGTGAAGGGGCGAGTCGGCCGGGTCCTGCCCGGCATGCAAGCCGCCTTCGTGGATATCGGCCTCGAGAAGGCCGCCTTCCTGTATGCGGGCGACTACTTTGCGAACGGGCTTTCAAGCGGCACCGACGAAGAGAGCGGGGTCCCGACCGCGCCGCCGAACCGTGGACGTCGCAGGTCCCGTCAGCCCCCGCGCATCGACACACTCCTGAAGGAGGACCAGGAGATCGTCGTCCAGATCGCCAAGCAGCCCATCGGCAGCAAGGGCGCACGGATCATCTCCCACATCTCGATCCCCGGCCGGCATCTCGTGCTCACGCCCTCGAGTCCGCGAGTGGGAGTCTCCCGCCGCATCGGTTCCGACAAGGAGCGCCGGCGCCTGCGGGAGATCGTCGACCGCCTGCGCCCGAAGCATCTCGGCTTCATCATCCGCACTGCGGGCGACGGCGTGCGAGACGCCGACCTCGAGGCGGACATCCGCTACCTGGCGGCCATCTGGGAGAACATCCAGGCACGCCACGCCGAGACCCACGCGCCGGCGGTGCTCCACTCGGAGCCCGACCTGCCCCTGCGCATGATCCGCGACTTCGCAACCAGTGACACGAAGCGCATCGTCGTCGACTCCGAGCAATCACACCAGGCGATCCAGAGCTTCGTCGAAGGCTACATGGCGGATCCCAAGCCCCGCATCGAGCTCTACACGGGCCAGGAGCCCATTTTCTCGTCCTTCAACCTCGAGGCCCAGATCCACGCGAATCTCGGCCGCAAGGTGTTCCTAAAGTCCGGTGGCTCGCTGGTCATCGACCAGAGCGAGGCATTGACGGCCATCGATGTAAACACCGGCCGCTACGTGGGCAAGCGAGACCTGGAGGAGACGGTCTTCAAGACGAACCTCGAGGCCGTGAAGGAGGTCGTCGACCAGCTCCGCTTCCGCAACATCGGCGGGCTGATCATCATCGACCTGATCGACATGGAGTCCGCAGCGAACCGCGACAAGGTCTATCGGGCGCTCAGCGAGGCCCTGCGGGCCGACAAGGCGCGGACCAACATCCTGAAGATCTCCGAGCTGGGTCTCGTCGAGATGACCCGGAAGCGGACCCGCGAGAACCTCGTCCAGACCCTGTGCGACCCGTGCTCGTACTGCGAGGGAAAGGGCTACGTGCTCTCGAACAAGAGCGTGGCCCTGCGCGTCGTGCGCGAGATCCGCTGCGACCTGCCTCGCTTCTGCGGTCGCCGCCTGGCACTGACCGTGGCCCCTTCGGTCGCGGAGGAGTTACTGCGCGAGGGCGCACCTCTACTGGCCGAGCTGGGAGAGGAGCTGGGCCGCGAGATCGAGGTGCGGGCGCGGCCAGGGCTCCACCAGGAGCAGTTCGAGGTGACGGCTCTCAACGACGGACCCCCCGTCGACATCGCTCTCCGATGGCTGGAGGACCCCAAGCTGCGAAGTGACAGCGAGGAGTCCCAGAGCGGGAACGGCCGCTCGCGACGCCGTCGGGGCGGTCGCCGGGGTCGTGGAGACGGTCAGGACGTCCGCGAACCCGCGGCGTCTGCCCAGGACTCCCCCGAGGGTGGAGCTACCCTCGAAGAGCCCGCTCCCGAGGTTGCCGGGGAGCCCGCCGCCGAGGTTGCCGGAGAGCCCACTCCGGCAGCCCTCGAAACACCGGAAGCAGTTGACGCGGAAGAGGAATCACGGATACTCCCGCCCTCCCTGACGCCCCTCGACACGGTGGAACCCGTGCTCGAGAACGGCGATCTCGAAGGGGACCGGGAAGGCGAGACCGAGAAGGAAGGAACCTGATGTACGCGGTAGTCCGCACGGGCGGCAAACAGGTGCGCATGCAACCCGGCGAATCGGTGCGGGTCGAGAAGCTCGCCGGCGGTGTCGGCGATGCGGTCGAACTCGACGACGTACTCCTCGTGGACGCCGACAGCGAATTCAAGATCGGGACGCCGACGGTCGAGGGAGCCCGGGTGATCGGGACGATCACCGCACAGGGACGCGGCCCGAAGATCATAGTCTTCAAGATGAAGCGTCGGAAGGGCTACCGCCGGAAGCTCGGTCATCGCCAAGACTACACAGAGATCCTGGTCGACCGGATCGAGAGCTAGGAAGGAACACACGAATGTCGCACAAGAAGGGTCAGGGAAGCTCTCGGAATGGACGCGACAGCAACGGTCAACGTCGCGGCATCAAGGTATTCAGTGGGCAGACGGTCACGGCCGGTTCGATCCTCGTCCGCCAGGTGGGCAGCAAGATCCACCCAGGGCGAAACTGCGGCATCGGGAGCGACTACACGCTCTTCTCCAAGGTCGATGGCGTCGTAAGCTACGGAAAGTCGAGGGACCGCAACGTGGCCCACATCGACTCGCCGTCCAGCTAGCCCTTTTCGCGCTGAGCAACCGCGAGCCTCTCCGTCCGCGCGCTCAGTGCGGCAAGTGATGGGGTCCGTGTGGCTACCGAAACCTTCGTCGATGAAGCGGAGATCACCGTCGCCTCCGGGGCGGGCGGCGCCGGCTGCGTGAGCTTCCGGCGCGAGAAGTTCGTACCGCGGGGCGGTCCCGATGGAGGCGACGGGGGGCACGGCGGCAGCGCGTTTCTCGTTGCAGACCGCAACCAGAACACCCTGCTGTCGTTCCGATCTCACCGCCACTTCCAGGCGAAGGATGGGCAGCCCGGTGGCGGCTCGCAGTCGACCGGGGCGGACGGCAGCAAGGTAGAGATCCGGGTGCCCGTCGGCACGCTGGTACTCGACGCCGAAGCCGGCGAGGGAGCCGAAGCGCTCGCCGATCTCGCGGAAGACGGTCAGCGCTTTGTCGTCGCCCGGGGCGGCAGAGGCGGCCGGGGCAATGCGCACTTCAAGACGTCGACGAGACAGACGCCCGACTTCGCCCAGGACGGCCTGCCCGGAGAGGGCCGCAGCCTGCGACTCTCCCTGAAGCTTCTCGCCGACGTCGGGCTGGTGGGATTTCCGAACGCCGGAAAGTCGACCCTGATCCGGCAGCTCTCCGCTGCCAGGCCGAAGGTGGCCTCGTATCCGTTCACCACGCTGGTTCCGTCACTCGGCGTCGTCGAATACGACGACTTCCGATTCGTCATCGCCGACATTCCCGGACTCATCGAGGGCGCGAGCGACGGCGTGGGACTCGGCGACCGCTTCCTGCGGCACGTGGAGCGCACCCGGGTGTTCGTGCACCTCCTGGATCTGGGTGCGATGCTTCTCGAAGGACGCGATGCGATGGCCGACTACGAGGCGCTCCGCAAGGAACTCGGTCGCTACCGTCCCGCGCTACTCGAACGCCGCGAGATCGTGCTGCTCAACAAGCTCGATCTGGTTCCGAAGGATCGCGAGAGAGACGTGAACGGACTCGCAGCCAACCTGGTATCGATGGGGTGCACGGTGCTGCGGGGATCTGGGGCAACGGGTCAGGGAACGGACGAACTGCTAGTGGCGCTCGTCCGGATGCTCGAGGAGGCTCCGTCGTGAGCGAAGACACCGCCCGCAAAATCCTGAAGCGCGCCCGGCGGATCGTCGTCAAGGTAGGCTCGAGCACCCTGACCCGGAACGGCAAGGTGCGCACTCGGAAGTTCAGCGACCTCAGCAATCAGGTCGCCACACTTGTCGAAGACGGCCGCCAGGTCGTGCTCGTCTCGTCCGGCGCGATCGCGGTGGGCAGTCATCGTCTTTCGTGGACGACACCCGGCAGGTCGATCCCCGCCATGCAGGCCGCGGCCGCCGTCGGTCAGATCGGCCTCGTCGAACTCTACCAGCGCCGTTTCGCCCGCAGGGGGATCCAGGTCGCGCAGGTGCTCCTCACACGGGCGGGCCTCGAGGATCGGGAGCGTTTCCTGAACGCAAGGCATACGTTGAACGAGCTGCTTCGGCTCGGCGTCGTGCCGATCGTGAACGAGAACGACACGGTCGCCACCGACGAGATCCGCTTCGGCGACAACGACAACCTGTCGGCTCAGATCGTCAGCCTGACGAGCGCGGACCTGCTGGTCATCCTGACCGACGTCGATGGGCTCCACCACGAGAAGCCCGTAGCGGGCAAGCCGAAGCCGCCCCTCTTCGGCGTGATCGAGGACATCACACCGGAGATCGAGGCAGCGGCCCTCGGGTCTTCGAGCGCCTTCGGACGCGGCGGCATGATCACGAAGCTCGAGGCTGCGCGATCCGCAGCCCGTTCCGGTGCAGCCACGGTGCTGTGCAACGGCGCACCGAAGGACATCCTCACCAGGCTCGCTGCAGGCGAGCTGAATGGAACGATGGTGTTGCCCGGCGAGCGCCTCGCGGGCAAGAAGCACTGGCTCGCCTACACGTCCCGCACCCAGGGCGAGCTGGTCGTCGACGACGGGGCCGCCTCGGCTCTCCTCGATCGCGGGCGTAGCCTGCTTCCGGCCGGCATCGTCGAGGTGCACGATCGTTTCGGCGTCGGCGACCCGGTCTCCTGTGTGACTACGGCCGGAATCGAGCTCGCCCGCGGTCTCACCGCCTACGCGTCCGACGAAGTCGAGCGCATCAAAGGCCTTGGCACCGGGAAGATCGCAGCCGTACTCGGCTACTCGAACGGCAATGAGGTGATCCATCGGGACGACCTCGTCGTGCTGGACCGGCAGGACCGTGGCTAGCGCGCCGCTGATCGGAATCTATGGCGGCACCTTCAACCCGATTCACGCGGGGCACCTCCGTGCCGCCGAGGAGGTGATGGCGCAGCTCGGGCTCGAACGGATGATCTTTGTCCCCAGCGCACGCCCTCCCCACAAGAACGCCGAGAATGGCGACCCCATCGCACCGGCCGGCGAGCGGTTCGCCTGGGCGCAGGCCGCCGTCGAGGCAGACCCGCGCTGCGAGGTCGATCCCATCGAGGTCGACCGCGAAGGCAAGAGCTACCTGGTCGACACGCTCCGGACGTTGGGCAAGCGACTGGCTCCCGGCCAGCTCGTCTTCGTCCTGGGCGCAGACGCCTTCCGCGAGATGGACACCTGGCGCGAGCCCCGGACCCTCTTCACCCTCGCCCATTTCGCGGTGACGAGCCGCCCGCCGCTTCGCCGAGGCAGCCTGCCGGAGTGGATCCCGGAGGGCCTGGGGGCGGACTTCGAGATAGCCGAGGACGGCCTCTCGGCGCGGCACCGGGCAGCCTCGACCTGGATCCGGCTGCTCGAGATCGACGCGATCGACGTTTCGGCGTCCTCGATCCGAGAGCGGATTCGCACTGGGGCGTCCGTTCGCTACCTGTTGCCTGAGGCGATCCACGATGCGGTCGTCGGGAGCCAACACTACGCATGAGCCAATCCACGGAAGCGCGCAGCAACCTCGCCAAGGTCACCCGGATTCTGGGGGCGGCGCTCGAGCGCAACGCCCAGCGACCCGTCGTCATGGACATCCGCGAGGTGACCTCGTTCGCAGACACCTTCGTGCTGCTCTCAGGCCGCTCGGACCGACAGGTGCGAGCGATCGGGGAGTCGATCATCGACGCGCTGCGCAAGGCGGGCGATTCCCCGCTCGGCATCGAGGGCCTGAACGAGGGGCGCTGGGTGCTGATCGATTGCAACGACGTAATCGTCCACGTCTTCGAGCCGGAGATACGCGACCTCTACGGGCTCGAACGGCTGTGGAGCGATGCCCCGAACATCAACCTGCTGGAGCTTGGATTCGACCCGGCCGCCCTCGAGGACGCGGGCTCGCCCAGCAGCGGCCTCCCGGGCCGCAGCCCGGAGTTCGTCCGGTGAGTCGTCCCGTCGTCCTCGTGGTACTCGACGGATACGGGGTCGGCGATGGGGGACCGGCCGATGCGACCGAGGCCGCGCACGCTCCCTTCCTAGCCGATGCCGCGGTCTCCTATCCGACGGCGAGGCTCGAGACGTCCGGCGAGGCCGTGGGGCTGCCCCCCGGCCAGATGGGCAGCTCGGAAGTCGGCCACATGACGATGGGCGCAGGCCGAACCATCGAGCAGGATCTCACCCGTATCGGCCATACCTTCCGCAACGGGCCCGCGGACGACCGGCGGGCCATTCGAACGCTCTTCGAGGCTCTGAAACAGAGCGGGGGGACCTTGCATCTCATGGGCCTCGTTTCGGACGGTGGCGTCCACTCCCACGCGGATCACCTCGAGGCGATCCTGCAGGCAGCCGGGCGCGCGAAGATCCCGGTCGCCGTGCACGTCTTCCTCGACGGGCGCGACACGCCGCCGCGCTCCGGGCTCGGCTACGTGAAGGCCCTGATGCCCCACGTCGAGGCCGCCGACGCCCAGATCGCAACCGTCTCTGGGCGCTACTACGCGATGGACCGGGACTCGCGATGGGAGCGCATCTCCGAGGCGTACCACGCAATCGTATGCCGCGAGGGCATCGTCGCGGTGGACGCAGTCTCGGCCGTCGAAGCCGCCTATGCGCGTGACGAAAGCGATGAGTTCGTGAAGCCCACGACGATCGAAGGCGGTCGCGCCCTGCAAGACGGCGACGCCGTCTTCTTCTTCAACTTTCGGGCGGACCGCGCCCGGCAGCTCACGAACGCGATCACGGGAGTCCGCGCCGAACTCTTCGCGGGAGAGCTCGAACGCAGGAAGGTACCCCGGCTCGCCGGCTACCTCTGTATGACCGAGTACGACGCCGCCTTCGATCTCCCGGTCGCCTTCCCATCCGAGATCCCGAGCCAGGTCCTGGGCGAGGTCGTCTCGGCGGCGGGGCTGTCACAGCTGCGGATCGCCGAGACCGAGAAGTACGCCCACGTGACATTTTTCTTCAACAGCGGGACCGAGCACCCCTTCCCCGACGAGGACCGGGTGCTGATTCCGTCACCGCGCGACGTCGCGACGTATGAGCACCGCCCGGAGATGAACGCCCTGCAGGTCACCCAGAGACTGATGAGCCGAATCGAGGAGGGCGATTACGCGTTCGTGCTCGTCAACTACGCGAACCCCGACATGGTCGGCCACACGGGGGTGATGGATGCGACCGTCAAGGCCATCGAGACGATCGACAGCTGTCTCGAAAAGCTGGCGGCGCTGGTGCTCGAGCGCGGCGGCCAGATGCTCATCACTGCGGACCACGGCAACTGCGAACTGATGCTCGACCCCGAGACCGGCAAGCCACATACCGCCCACACCACGAACCCGGTACCGATCCACTGGATCACCCGGGACGCCTCCGGCCGCTCGCTGCGGGACGGTAGCCTGGCCGATCTCGCCCCGACGATCCTCGACTTGTTGGGCATGGAAGCGCCCGACGACATGACCGGGCGATCGCTCATCGTCCCCTGATCCACCTCCCGAGCTTTGGCCGGGTTCTGGCTCCCACATTCGTCCCTCGGCGGCGGCCGATCGGCTGCTAACCTCGGGTCCCCCGGTCCCGGGGACTCCCGCTGCACGCCCTCCTTCGTGGACTCGCCGACCTGCTCGTGCCGCCCCGCTGTGGTGGCTGCCTCGCGTGGTCGAGTGAACCGCTCTGCACGCAGTGTCGAAACGCTCTCGAACCGGATCTCGACGACACGCCAATCCCACACCTCGACGCCTGCCTGGCCGCGGTCGCGTACGCGGGCGAGGTCCGAGAGTGGATACAGAGGTTCAAGTACCCGCGCACCGGCTTCTCGAACCTCGATCCGATTCCCATCGGGATCCTACAAGGATTGATCGTCGAGGCAGCGCGGCGCGCGCCGGGCCCGCCACCCGAACTCGTCGTTCCCGTTCCTCTTCACGCAGGGCGCCTGCGGACACGCGGATTCAACCCAGCCGCACTGCTGACTCGCAGCGTCGCGAAGGCCACAGCATCGCGCTCAGCTCCTCGTGCGCTTCGCCGCATCCGGAGCACCCCGAGCCAGACGGGTCTCGATCGTGCCGCGAGGCGCCGGAACGTCGCCGGCGCATTCATCTGCAGCCTTCAGCCGCCCCGCACGGTTTGGCTCGTGGACGACATCGTCACGACCGGCGCCACGCTCTCCGAGTGCGCCCGCAGCTTGCGCCACCACGGTGCTCGCCGCATCGTCGCAGTCTGCGTGGCGAGGACGCCGCGTCGCTGGGGCCTCGGGGTCTCCGATCCGGGTCAGGAATGACGTGCGACGGTTTCGGCAATCACTTCCCGTAGGCGCTCCGGGTCGACCGGCTTCTTGAAGATCACGCCTTCGAGTCCCTCCATTCGCGACCGCTTGATGATGTGGTCCTTGTCGTAGTGGAAGGCAGTCATCATCAGGACGGGCAGTTCGGGATGGCTCTCCTGGCAGGCTAGATAGAGCTCGTGGCCGTCCATGTTCGGCATCACGACGTCCGAGAGCATCAGGTCGAAGTGCCGCGCTTCGAGGAGCTTCAAGGCCTCGAGACCGTCATTCGCGGTCTCCACATTGCAACCCGAGGCCTCGAGCAACTCCTGCATGCTCGCGCAGATACCAAGGTCGTCGTCGACGACGAGGATGGAGAGACCCTCCAGGCGCGGATCCGATCCAACCTCCTCGATCCGCCGGCGCAGGTCGACCATGCGGGTCGGACCGATGTAGTTGACGGTCTCGTACTGGTCGCCGGACGCAATCTCGCTGAGTCGCTCCAGGATCTCGGCAATCCGGGCGATCTCTCGGCGAATGGCGTCGAGTCGTTCCCCCTCGACCGATGAATCGCCCTCGCCGCACAGCCGCAGTACATCGGCCTCGAGCAACGACACCTGGTTGAGGATCACCGCGAGGGGGTTGTTGATCTCGTGGGAGAGCCCGACCGCAACTTCGCCCAGGGTCGCGAGCTGGTCCTTCTCGAGGATCTCGCGCAGATCCTTCGCGAAACCGATCGTTCCGTCTTCTTCACCGTCGTCGTCGTAGATGATCGCCGCCGACATGGCGGCGGGAAACTCCTCGCCGTGCCTCGAACGCAGGCGCGTCTGAAAGTTCTCGCAGATCCCCTTACCCCCGTGTTCGGGGGAGCGCATCGCGGCCATCACCTTCTTGGCCTCCGCCACCTCGGGGTAGAGCTTGCCCACGAAGCCGCCGGTGATCTCGTCCCTCGCATAGCCGAGGCTCCCGGACGCGTCGTCGCTGTAGAAGATCACGGTGCCCTTGCGATCCGTCGCGACGACGATGTCGATCGAGCTGTCGGTGAGCCTTTCGAGGTGTTTCCTGGACAGCGCCATACGGTCGTCTACGCGATTCCCTGCTCGGCCAGCCAGCGCTCGGCGTCGATTGCGGCCATGCAGCCCGTCCCCGCGGCCGTAACCGCCTGCCGGTAAACCTTGTCGGAACAGTCTCCACAAGCAAACACGCCTTCTACCGAGGTCCGCGTCGTCCCGGGTGCGACCCGCACGTAGGCTTGCTCGTCGAGGTCGAGTTGGTCGTGGAAGAGCTCGGTATTTGGCTGGTGGCCGATCGCCACGAAGAGCGCATCGACAGGCAGCTCTCGCGTGGCTCCCGAGTTGACGTCGGCGATCCGGATCCCGGTCACGAACTCGTCGCCCAGCACCTCTTCGACCACCGAGTTCCACACGAATTCGATCTTGTCGTGGGACAGCGCGCGCTGCTGCATGATCTTCGACGCACGCAGCTCGCTCCGGCGATGGATGACGTTCACCTTCGTGGCGAAGCGCGTCAGGAAGAGCGCCTCCTCCATCGCCGTGTCGCCACCGCCGACGACGGCCATCGGCTTGTCCTTGAAGAGGGCTCCGTCACAGGTCGCGCACGCTGAAACCCCCCGGTTCTGCAGGCGCGTCTCGGAGTCCAGGCCGAGCCATGTCGCCGAGGCCCCGGTCGCCACGAGCACCGCGTCGGCCGTGAAGCGACGATCGTCGGTCTCCACCGTGAAGGGGCGCTGAGAGAAGTCGATGCGCGTCACATCCTCGAAGAAGAGCTTCGCGCCGAAGCGCTCCGCCTGCTTCTGGAAATCCTCCATCATTGCCGGGCCCGTGACAGCCTCCGGATAGCCGGGGTAGTTCTCGACATCCGTCGTGATCATCAGCTGGCCGCCGGCGAGGAGCCCCGCCAGCACAACCGGCTCGAGACCCGCCCGCGCGCTGTAGATGGCTGCGGTGTATCCGGCTGGCCCACTTCCGATGATGAGCACCCGGACGTGCTCGCTCTGCATCACTCTTCGCTCGCCTCCAGGGCTCTCGAGAACCTTCGGCCCAAGGATCCGCGGCCACGCGGACCCCGACAAGGTAGCCGCCTACAGTGGCTCCGTAATCGGCAGCTCCTCCCACAGCAGCTGCAGGAAGACGCCGATGAAGAACGACAGGAAGGTCATCATGACGACGGCCGACGGAAACACGAAAAAGGGATCGAGACCAATGATGTACGGAAGCTGGCCGATCATCGGCTCGAGGCCCTCCCGCAGCTGGTCCACCGGAATCTCGGCGTCCGTCGGCGACCAGTTGCGGCCGACCATGATGCGGCCCACGAGGCTGATGATCACCATCCCCGTGCCGAGGGCCTGAAGCACACCGAGCAAGAAGAGCGCCCGGGCCCTGCGAAATGCCAGCGCGGTGTCACCCAGCCGCCGCTGCACTTCGACGTAGATGTAGAGGAGCGTGACCAGGCCCAGCAGCACCTCGAGGGTCGCGAGTGTCGTCACGGAGCGACTCGCCAGATCCCACACCTCGTCGATGAAGAGCACCGGCAGGTAGCCGACCACGATGCCCGCGCCGATTCGAGGCACCGAGGCGTGGAAGAACGACAGATCCCGTTTCCAGCAGAAGCGGTAGAGCAGGAACCAGATCGCGACCGCGTCGATCAGGAGGATCTCGGCGGCGCAGACGAGATCGAAGAAGCGCGGGTTGAGGTCGTAGGCCAGGGCCGCCGCGACAAAGGGCAAGACGATCAGACCAATGGCGAGGGCGTGGATCCGCGGCGTGTGCCACGAGAGCACGGCGCGTTCATTGACCCATCCCTGGTCCAGCGCCGCGGCGTGATGAATCACGGCCGACGAGTGGCGGATGTCGTACTGGTGCAGGAACCAGGCCTCGAGCTTCTTGAGCAGGCGCAGGCAATCTCGGGAGCGTCGCCGCAGGAAGACGACGAGATCGGCGCTGCGATCCAAGCGATCCGCTCCGGGACGGATGATCGCGCGCAGAACCTCGTCTTCCCGGTTCGCGAACGGCGAGTCCTCCTTCTCGAAGGCCTGGTTCTCCTCGTCGAGGCAGACACCTTCCAACCACAGGTAGAAGGAGCGCTCCGCCAGGCGCACGATCATGCGATCCACCACTTCGGGGTCGCCGGCCTCGAGAACATGAAAGAACCCCGACTCGCTCGAGTCGTCACTCGGATCGACGGCGCTCACCTCTCCGGCGGCCCACTTCTCGAGGTACTCGGGCCGCACACGCTCAGCGACCAGGATTCGAAGCGAACGGTAGATCTGCTTGCGCAACAGGAAGGTGGCGACCCGAAGTGAGCGGGCGTTCTGCAGCTCGTTCGTCTCGATGCACCGCAGCAGGAGCTGGCACAACAGCGCCACGTCCTGGTGGATCCGGACGCGAAGCGCCGGGCCGAGATCAGCTTGGGTCTCGAGCCGGGTGCAGATGCTTTCGATGTAGCGGGGCGCCTGGGCGAGCAAGCGCTCCATCAACCGGGCCGAGTCACGCCCGTGGGCCTGGGGAGAGATGAGTCCCGGCTTTCGGAACAAATCGTCGAGCTGGAGCGAGAGTTCGGTGGGATCGTGCCGCGCCCGATGGAACGAGAAGATCTCGGGAAAGACCGACGTGAATCCGCCGCCGTCATCGCGCTCGAAGCGGACCTGCCTGGCGTGGAACGCGAAGGTGAATCGGAGCGTGACGTCCAGCCGCTCGACGCGCAGCTCGAGCCGCTCGAGTCCTCCCCGACCGCTCTCGCCGAGCGTCGCGTCCGGAGCGCTCAGAGGGCCCTCTTCCTCGGGTTTTCACCGGACTCGTAGTACGCCTCGACGGTCTTCTGGAGCTGCAGCACTCGGCCGGGCAGCCCGTCGGCATCGGGCCAGCGCTGGGACGCGACACGCATTCGATCGAGCAGGATCTGCGCGTCCGGATACTCCTCGCCGGCGATGACGTCGTCGACGTCGAGCCAGTTCTGGATCGCCGTCTGGGTGCGCGACACGCACTCGTTCAGTTCGGCCATGCGCGGCGAGCTGACGCCCAGCTGCTGCGCCTTGCCGGCCAACTCGCCCAGATCCTCGATCGCTGCTTCGAGACCGGGACGCAGCTCGCCGTCCGCTTGCGCGATGCCGACCAGGATCTCCTCGAACCGGCGGCGCAGCGGCTCGTGAGAGATCTCCTTGAAGAGGACGACGCTACCGACCTCTTCGAGACGCTGGGCGCTGATCCGCAAGCGGATCGGCCTTCCTCCCGCCGTCGTCTGGACGTCCTCATAGGCCGCCTCCGATTCGTCGAGCAGCCGCATCACGGTGTCGCCGAGGCTCTCCATTCCCAGTTTTTCGAGCACCGAGCCCATCGACGTCCCACGCGGATCCTCGCCGAGATCGAGATGCTCACGGGCGGGCCGATTCGCTGCGCGGACGATGCCTTCGACGTCGAGGGCAAGGGCGCCCGTGTCGAGCCGATCCATCACTGCTTCGAGGAAGTAGTTGGTGTCGCGCAGCTGCGCGACCAGCCGACTGTTCTCCGCAGCGAGTTGATTGTGCTCGACCGCGCGCTTCACGGTCTGCTTCAGCTCGTCGGGCTCCCACGGCTTGGTGACGTAGGCGTAGACATGGCCGTCGTTGATGGCCTGGATGGTCGCCTCGACGTCCGCGAAACCCGTCAGCATGATGCGGACGGTCTCCGGATGTCGGCGCGATGCTTCCGCCAGGAAATCGACCCCCGTCATGCCAGGCATCCGCTGATCGGTGATCACGCAGGCGATCGGCGAATTATCGTCGAGGATTTCCAACGCCTTGCTTGCATCCGTCGAAGTAAAGGTCTCGTAGAGATCCATGAACGTGAAGTACATGGTCTCGAGGATCGCTTCCTCGTCATCGACGATCAGGAGCCGGGGAGGGTTGGGAGCGGTGCCCATCGTCACTGCAGCGCCTCGTTCCTATCTCAGAAGCCGGTCAGAAGCGGACGACACCGCGGTCCGCGTCGGCCCGGGTCTTACGCTCGACGTCGGCACGCAACTTCACCCTCATCGCTGCCAGCCGCTTGGGCAGGCGCTCGGAAGCCACCTTCGTCCAGGGGCGCTGCTCGGCACCGCGTTGGAACTTGCGGAACTTCCGGAAGGCGTTCAGCTCGTGTTTGAACTGCTCCTCGACGAACTTGATCATGATCGCGTCGTCGAGAAAGCCCAGCACCGGAATGTCGTCCGGGATGAGATCTTCGGGGTTCGCGAAGTAGGCAAGGGCCGCGACCACCTCGTTGCGAACCTTGTCGGGGGCGGCGTAGTGCTTGTCCTCGATGATCTCGGTGAGATGCTGGAGAGTCTCGATCGAGTCGAGCACGAAGCCAGGCGTCTTCTTGTCGCGTCGTACGCTCTCGACGAGGGCCCGGGCGGCCGAGAGGATCTCCTCCGGGTCCTGCGCCGCGGCCGCCTTCTTGGTCTTTCGGAAGAGTGAGCGGAAGTACCTCGCGTCGTGTTCGTCGAGTTCGAAGCTGACCTTGAACGAAGTGACACTCATGAGGGGACTCCAGCCTTACCGGTCGGGGATAGGACTCTATCACACGCCAACAGCCGCACCCCGCGGACGGCACGGCCTGCGTCGCCGAGTTTCGCGATTCGCTCGCCGCGGAGCGGACGACCACGCTCGAGTCAGGCTCCTAGTAGCGCGATGCCTCGATCAGCCGATCCATCGATCCCTGCCACTCGCCCCGCCAGGACTCGAGCATCACCTCTGCCGGACTCATGCCCCGCTCGAGGTACTCGCGGATCGGGTCAAGGAACGAACACTCGTCCAGCTCGGTCTCTCCCGGAGCACCGATGCGGCGCAGGCCTTCGGACGCGATGTCCGTGAACTCGCGCGCCAGTTCGAGGAGCGGCCGGCCCGCGACCTCGGCAGCGAGTCCAAGTCGGGCAACATCGACCAGCAGTGTCTGCCGCTGATCCGCGGTCAGGTGCTCGACGAGCTTCCAGGCAGCCTCCCCGGCCTGGACGTCATACAGCACTCCCTTCCAGAGAGCCGGGAGCGCGCAGATCATGTCGCGCGGAACAGCGTCCGAGCCGCGCACTTCGATGACGCGCTTGAGTCGGACCTCCGGAAAAAGGGTCGTCAGGTGAAGATCCCAGTCTCCGAGGGTCGGCCGGTGCCCCTCGAACCCTGCCTCGAGGAAGCGTCGGAACGTGACGGAGGTCGCTTGGATATACTCATGGTCGCGGACCAGGAAGAACATGGGAACATCCAGGGCCCACTCGGCGTAGTCTCGGTAGCCGAAGTCGGGCTCGAAGACGAAGGGCAGTAGCCCGCAGCGGTCGGGATCCATGTGTCGCCAGATCTCGACCCGGCGGGTCATGAAGCCGCTCTCCCGGCCCGCATGGATGGGCGAATTGGCGAACAGCGCCGACGCCAGCGGCGAGCAGCCCATCGCCATCCGCAGCTTCGTCGCCATATCGGCTTCGCTCGCGTAATCGAAGTTCGCCTGCACTGTGGCGGTCGAGTGCATCATGTCGAGGGAGAGTGCACCGCGGTTCGGCAGGTAGTCGCGCATGATGTCGTACCGCGCCTTGGGCATACGAGGGATCTCGGCGACCGCGTGGATCGGGTCCGCCCCGAGCGCGAGCCAGACGATCCCCATGTCCGACGACACGTCCTTGACGAGATCCACGTGGCGGTTGAACTCACGACAGGTCTCACGGATCGTCGCGAGGGGAGCGCCAGAGAGCTCGATCTGCCCTCCGGGCTCGAGGGTGATCGAAGCACCCTGCTTCTCGAGCGCGATCAGATTCTCACCCTCGTAGATGCGTCTCCAGTCATCCCGGCCGGCGATGCGCTCGAGGAGCGCCGAGATCCCCCGCTCCCCCGCATAGGGTACGCGCGCGCCATCGTCCGCGTAGATTCCAATCTTCTCGTGCTCGGTGCCGATGCGAAAGTCCGAGACAGGAGTTTCCGCTGCACGGAAGTAGTCGAGCAGATCTTCGACGGCCTCGACCGGCTGCTCGGGGTTCAAGACGCGGGCTCCGCGTCGTACAGTTCGGGATGCAGGAAGCGCACGAGGGCACATAGTACGGCCTGCCTCGCATAGTCGCTCCGGGGCAGCACGCCCCGGCTCAGCTTTCCGATGTTGCCCGTGGTCGTGCCGGAAGGCGGCTCTCCCGTCTCTCGTGCGTAGGCGGAGAAGACCCGGTCGAAGACATCGCCAATCGGGGCACGCTCGTCCAGGGCCGGGGCAACGCATTGCGGCGGATAAGCAAACGCGGAGGAGAACCCGACGGACTCGCGCACGCCATCGGTGATGAACGCGCATCCCACGTTCAGCACCTCGCGGCGATCTTCGAACGTCATCTCCACGAGTCCGTCCTCGATCCCGACTGCCAGGTCACAGGCACCACCGGCCAGTGCGCCTCGCGCGCGGTTGCGGGCACCGACGACGATCTCGTCCCAACCAACAGGCTGCTCGGAAACACCCGTCGCAACCAACACACCCTCGACACGAACGCCGCTCGCATAGGCGCCCACGGCCGCGCGCACGGCTTCGAGCTTGGGAGGGTTCCGGCTGCCCACCCGTACGAGTTCGACCCGGGAGAGCGGAGTCACGGCGTCGCCGCGTCCTCGACGAAAGAAGCCAGAAAGTCCTCGAAGGCGGCGGCGAACTCGTCACTCGGGGCGAGCGGGAAGCTGCGGCAGGGGCCCTCCTCCTTGCCGGCCTGAAAGGGCCCCACCAGGGTCACCTCGCCGCGGCTCTTGACCGTCACGATGGCGCGGTGACGGCCCCGGATCAGTTCGAACTCGCAGGAGCGGACGTGCTTGTCGTCGACACGAACCGCTGATATCTCCAGGCTCAGATGTACCGCGCCTGCGTTCTCGGCGGCAACATGGAAGCGACCCAGGGCCTCGGCCACGTCGGCCCGCAGCTCCTCGGCACGTGCACGCGCCAGCTGGAGTTCCTCGACAAAGGCGGCTTCGCGCTGCCCCAACTGCCGCCCCAACGCTTCGAGCCGTTCTGCGAGCCCCACGTCTGCGCTCCTTCCCTTCCGCCAGACGAAGCGGACCGGAGTTCGATGCCGGCTGCGTCGTGCAGAGTCGGCGCTACAGCGCCTCATCGGACGCCGCGATGGCGCCGAAGTTCAGCCCCGCGAGGAGCTGGTCGCGCGCAACGTCGAACTCCGCCTCGTGCTCGGGTGCGATCTCCTTGCTGACCGGATTACGGATCGAGATCGGATTCACGTAGCGGCCGTTCTTGGTCACTCGGAAGCACACGTGCGAGCCCGTTGCGAGACCGGTACGGCCCACGTACCCGATCACCTCTTTCTGGTGGACCTTGCCACCGACCCGGAGACTGTCCGCAAAGCGGGAGAGATGCGCGTAGTGGGACACGTAGCCGTTGGCATGACGCACCTTCACGAGCTTACCCGACGCGCCCGCCCAGCCGCGGTAGATCACGGTCCCGTCGGCGACGGACCACAGCTGCGTGCCCTCGGCGGCCGCGTAGTCGATGCCCGGATGCCGGCGGGTGACGTTCAGGACCGGATGCAAGCGAGCGCTCGCATAGCGCGACGTGATGCGGCTGTAGCGGAGCGGAGCGACCAGGAACGCGCCTTCGATACTCGTCCCGTCGGGGCGGAAATAGCCACCGTGCCCCTCATCGAACTCGAAGTACACCGCCGAGTGCTCGCCGACCGCGCCCTGGTAGCGGGCCGCAAGGATCCGTCCCGGCCGGATGTAGACCTCCTGATCATCGTCGTCGCTGAGATACAGCCGCTCGTACAAGATGCGGAACACGTCTCCGGACTTGACGTTGCGGGTGAAGTCGATGTCCCAGGCGAAGATCTGCGCGAAGTCGTCGGCCAGCTGCGGATCCTCACCGAGGCTGCGGACGGCTTCGGAAAGCGAGGTCTCGATATACCCCGACAGGGCCTCCACCCGGCTCTCAAGTTCGGCCCGCTCCTCCCGGACCGCAAAGGTCTCACCGTCGCGATAGAGATGGATGCTCTCCTCGATGCTCGTCGAGTAGCGGAAGTCGACAACACTTCCCTCTTCGTCGAGTGCAATCCGGTAGCGGTGGCCCGGGCGGGAGCGACGGAAATCGAAATAGGGGCGGAGCTGACGTGTGACCTGGTGGACGACGGCGGACGCGATGCCGCGCTTGCGCAACTCAGTTCCCAGGCTCTCGCCGGCTTCCAACTCGCCCTTCGTGACGATGATCGACTCAGCGGCAGCCCTGACTGCAGCATCGGCCAAGGGCTCCTCGACAGACAGCGGAAGCTCTTCGACTGCGACCGTGGCGAGGGTCGTGACGTCTTCGCCGGCCCCGGTCGCCTCATCTTGCGAAGAGCCGACGCCCGAGACGAAGCCGAGTGCCACCAGCAGCGACAGTACGACCCAGCGGCGAGACGGGCCCGCCGGGGGCGTCGTCGCACTCGTGTCAGGCGCACTCTGACTCTGCGGCTCGGGCATTCGGCCCCTCCGGCCGTTCTCGTCCGGCCGTATAGTTAGCCACTGCAAAGCCGAAACGCGAGATCGAAAAAGGACGTCGCGGAGCCCCGATCGCCCCCGAAGGGAAGATTCAACCCTGCCGACCGCGTCCGAGACTGCCGTTGGCTAGCGGCTTCGGAGCTTCTGGACCGCCTCGTGGAGAGTTTCGAAGAGCGGCTCCACCTCTTCGGCCTCGAGGCACGAGAACGCGACACGGATGTCCGTGGGGCTGGTCGCGATCAGGCCCGTCCCGTAGGCGTCGAGCAGGTGGACCCGTAGCTCCTCGGCGTCGACGCCCTGCACCTGGACGAGCATGAAGTATCCGCTGTTGAACGGATACACCTGCCAGCTCTCCGCGAAGCGGGGCGCGTTCGCCACCTCGTAGACCTTCGTGGCGCGCTTCTGCAGAATCTGGAGCTTTTGCTCGCGCTCGCTGTCGATGGTCGACGAGCCCAGGGCCGTCTCCACCAGGCTCTGAGACAGCTGCGAGACGTTCGAGATCGTGGCGCGAATGGCTCCCCGTAGCTTGTCATCGAGTACCGCGCAGGCCCGCTCGGCGCCCTCCGCGCGTCCGGGTCCGACCGTCACGAAACCACAACGCAGCCCCCAGACGAACAGCTCCTTGGTGGCACCATCGAGCTTCACCGCCAGCAGGTTCGGATGGCGATTCGTAATCAGGCCGAAGAGCGACTCGGTCATCGAGGTCTTGCCCAGGTGGTAGAAGAGACCGAAGTAGGCGTCGTCGGTGACGGCGACGATTTTCGTTCCCTTCTCAGCCTGGGCGGCCAGGGCCTCGGCGATCGCATTCCCCTCGTCGGGAGTGGGCATGTAGCCGGTCGGGTTGTTGGGGAAGTTCAACAGGACGACCAGCTTTTCCCGCCCTTCGGCGTGCTGCGCCAGCGCCGCGGCGAAGCCCTCGGTGTTGAATCCCTGCCCGGCGTAGAACGGAAAGGTTTCGATCCGCGCACCGAGTTGCATCTCGAAGCGAAGCCGGTAGTTGCCCCAGAATTTGTCGGGCAGGAGCACCACGTCTCCCTCGTCGATAAAGAGATCGCCGACGAGCGAGATCCCGTGCGTGATCGCGTGCGTAACGACCGGCACGCCGAAGGCCTTGCCCGCGAGGGCGGGGTTCTCTGCGAGCAGCTTCGCACGCCAGCGCTCACGCAGCCGCGGGCGACCCGCCGGCGGCGCGTATCCCACCACGTCCTCCGGATCGAGCCCGGGCACCTGTTGCCGGATGGCGTTCAGAAACATCGGACCCTCGCCCTCGGTTGCAACACCGATAGTGGCGTTGAAGCGATTCGCCTTCTCCTTCGCCTCCGCGGTCTGCGACAGAATTCCCCTCGGAAAGTAGGCGCGCTTCCCCAGCGCCGAGAGCATCGCGAGGATCTCGGGCGCCGCGGCTTCGAGCTCTTCGTTGAGAGCCTCAGCGAGTGGGTTGAGGGCGACCATTGGGGAGTCCTTGAGGTGGTGTGACGCGCGCGAGCGAGGAGATTACAGGCGCTTCTGAAGCACGTCCATGAAGTCACCGAATCCGGCCGCCCGCCAGAAGGCCTGCCCTTCTTCGTTTCCGCGAACGACCTGTACCTCCACTCGCTCCACGCCGCTGTCCGCCACCCAACGAAGCGCCTCGGCAACCAGCACCCGGCCAATCCCCCGGCGCCTCGAGCTCTCGCGGACCCCGAGATCCGTGATCTCGGCGCGCTCCACCTCCTCGAGGATCGGCGAGGTGCGATCGATCCTGACGATGCACATACCCGGGAGGTCACCGGCCACGTCGTAGACGAAGATCTCCGCATCCCGGTCCCGCATCACGGCCCGAAGCAGCTCGCGCAGCTCACCGTCGGAATCCCTGCGCATCCTGAAGAGGGGGTCGAGGTGAGCGTGGTGGAGCGTGATCGCGCTCCACAATTCCGCGATGCAATCGAGATCCTGGCTGCGCGCCGGGCGGACCACGCCGGCCTTCCGTTGGTCGCCGAGGCTCATCGGGACCCCCTGCGGGTGTCCCGCTTGCTCCCGATCAAGATCGCGGCGCCGGCACGACGCAGCGCGAAGGTTCCGCGCCGGGTCCCATCGCGAACGAAGCGCCCACGAACCTCGTTCCCTTCCGGGCTCACGACATCCGCGGTGAATCGGGTGCGACCCTGCATGTCCTCGGTGCGCCCGGATCCCATCACCACGTCCTGGGTGAAGACGGGCTTCCCGGGCAGGCCCGCCACGCTCCACGACTCGCTATACCCGATCACCGAAGCCGACTCGGAACGCAATCCCCCCGCCGAGCGATAGCCCCGCGAAGGCGACCCGCGCAGGCCTTTCGACTTCGCGCCCCGCGGATTTACGAACAGTCCCTTCTCGATCTCCGCGAGTTGCTCCTGATTGGGCTGCCAGAAGTGGAGCACTCGCACCGGTCGCCCGTGTTCACTCGCATCAAAGCGGCCCGTGCGATTCTCGAACACCACGATTGGATACTCGGTCCACTGCAAGCGGCTCCCGCGTGTCTCGAAGCGCCACAGCTTGTCGTCCCAGCGCTCGGCGTCGGGGTTGGCGCTGGCCTCGTCTCGGTAGTGCACCGTCACGTGCCAGGTCCCGATCAGATCGACCGCACCGCCCTCGACCCCACTGGCGAGCCCACCCGACGGCAGCCCGGCGGCAGCCAGCGCGCATACGAAGAAAACCCCCTTCAGTCTCAGGTCGTCACTGCGGCCGCATCCGGGTCGGGCTCCCATCCCGAGAAAGTGACAGATGTGGAAAGATTTTTCCCCATTTACCGGGAGCGAGGGGACTCGCACTCGTACACAGTTCCAAGCGGCCCCACCGATGCCGTGACAGAAGCCTCCGTACGGCGGTGAGTTGCGGAGCAGCCTGCGCGGTCGCGAAACCCCTTTCCAGCTTGGCACGTAGCTTGCCCCCTTCAAGGCGGGCCTCTGCGCCTAGCGCTCGACGTGCATGCGCAACCGGAAGGCAGGACATGCCGCTCTTCGAAGCCAGCATCTGGATCGTCCACCGGGAACCCGGACCCCGCAGCGCCCTCGCGCGGATGGCGGGTGGGCTGCGCGGTCGGCACGGGATGCTTCTGGGAACGCCTTCGGACCCCAGCTTCGAATCCGCAGCTCCGCCGCACGTCGTCGTCCTGGACGTCTCGTCCGCCGCCCTCGACCCGGAGCCCGAACTCGACTTCGCACGACGGATCAGCCAGCGTCACCCGGGCTGCGCGTGGATTCTGGTTACCGAGCCGGTGTCTCTCGACGCAGCCGCGCTGCTCTTCGACGCCCTCGACGCCCAGACGATCGCCTACCCGCCGGACGCTCGGGCCCTGCAGGCTGCGGTGGCCACGGCGCTGGAAGCCCTCCAGCCGCTGCCCCTGTCTCGTCGGATCGGACGGGATCGCCTGTTGGAGCGCTTCGCCCGCTGGTTCAGCCAGAGCGAGCCCTCCGAGCTTGCCCTCGTCCTCGGCCCGCGGCTCGCAGCCGAGCCGCTGCTCGCTCGCGGCGAGCGGGGAACCGGGCGGGGCCTCCTGCTCCGCTACGCCCACGCCGTCTCCACGCCCGAGACCGGCCCCTTTGTGCGCGTGTCGTGCGCGGAGACGACGCGATCCGACCAATTGCTCGCGCAGATCGACGACGGGGTTCGGGCGGCGGGCTCCTACGCGCGGCGCGCAGGAGCCCGGCTCGGGCTGTGGCTCGAGGACGTCGATCGCCTGAGCGAGAGCGGGCAGACGCGGGTTCTCGATTGGATCGAGTTCGGCCTGCCGTCGGTACTACCCCCGTCCGCTCGAGTGGGCGTTCGTTGGCTGGCCAGTGCCGGCAGCGACCCGGACGCACTGGATCCCAGGCTGGCCCTCGCCTTCGCGGAGCTGACAATCCAGACGCTGCCCCTGCGCGACCGGCCGCAGATCATCGAGACGTTCGTCGCCGACACCGCCCAGGCCTGGGCGGCGACGCGGCACGAAGCCGCCAAGCCCTTCGACGCCCCCGCCCTCGAACTGCTCCGGGGCGAGCCCTGGTCCGGGAACCTGGCCGAACTCGAGGCCCTGGTCGTCAGAACCCTCGCCCACGCACCCCCCGACGCCGAGACGATCCGGATCCTGGACCTGCGCTTCGAGCCGGGGCTGCCGCCGGGCACGAGCCTGGATGCACCCCCCGCACCCCCTGCAGCGCCGAGCCCGCCGCCCCCGGCCTCTCCCTCCTTCGCCGACGACGACCGGGTCGCACGACTCGCCGCGGCAGTCGCACACGAGGTTCGCAATCCCCTGGTCTCGATCCGGACCTTCTCGCAACTACTCGATGACAACTACGCGGACGAGGAGTTCCGCACGCGCTTCGGGCAACTCGTTGCCGAGGACATCCGCCGCATCGAAGACGTGGTGGATCGACTCGAGCAGATGGGCGAACCCTCTGCCTCGACAGGCTCGACGACCGAAACCGCAATCGACATGACGGCCCTGCTGGAGGGATTGCTCGACGAGCAGCGTCCGAACATCCAGTCGAAACGCCTACTCGTCTTGAAAGAACTCGATCGCGCGCATCCCGAGGCGCTCGGCAACCCCGAGGTATTGCGTCCCGCACTCTCCGGCCTGCTCGCCCACGCTGTCGACGAGGCGCCGGAGCGGGGCGACCTGTATCTGACCTCGCGCCATCACACGGCCACCGAAGGACGTGCAAGCATGCGGATCCTGATCCGCTACCGGGTGGCTGCGGGCTCGGAACCCGGCCGCGGCGATCCCGCCAGGCCCAGCTTGCGCGAGACCGTGCTCGACCACGTTCGAGCAGAGAGCGCCATCCGGAGCCAGGGCGGCAGCCTGACGATCGACACCACGCAGGCCACCGAGACCCTGATCGTCATCGACCTGCCCGCGCCGCCGTCGAACTGATATCCTGCCCCCATGCCTCGCGTCCTGGTCGTCGACGACGAACCCGGCGTCCAGGAATCACTCCGCATGCTCCTCAGGCAGGACTGCGATGTCGTGACCGCGGGCGACGTCGATGCCGCACTCCGGGTGATCGACGCAGAGCTTCCGCAGCTGATCCTGCTCGACCTGTTGATGCCGGGACGCAACGGCATCGAACTGCTGGCCGAACTGGCGGACCGGGGTCTGCAGATCCCCGTGATCGTGCTGACCGCCACGAAGACCGTGGCCACGGCCGTCGAAGCCATGAAGAGCGGCGCCGTCGATTTCATCACCAAGCCCTTCGAACTCGACGCCCTGCGGATGAAGGTCCGCCAGCTACTGGCCCACGGCGCGCTCGAGGAAGAGGTCGCGCGGCTGCGAGAAGAAGTTCGCGACCGCCAGCAGCTTCGCGGGCTCGTGGGCAACAGCCCGGCCATGAGAGAGATCTTTCGGGGGATCGAGCGGGTGGCACCGTCCCTGGCGAGCGTCCTGATCTCGGGCGAGAGCGGAACCGGGAAGGAGCTGGCAGCCCGGGCGATCCACGAGCTGAGTCCGCGTCACGAAGGCCCGTTCGTGGCGGTCAACTGCGGCGCGATTCCCCACACCCTGATCGAGAATGAGCTCTTCGGCCACGAGCGCGGCGCCTTCACGGACGCCGTCGACCAGCGGATCGGACGATTCGAAACCGCATCCGGCGGCACCCTCCTGCTCGACGAGATCGGCGAGCTCGCCCCGGCCGTGCAGGTAAAGCTGTTGCGGGTCCTGCAGGAGCACCGTATCGACCGGCTTGGCAGCTCGGTGCCGATCGATGTGGACATTCGCATTCTGGCGTCCACGAACCGCGACCTCGCCGCAGATGTCAAGAGTGGCCGCTTCCGTGCAGATCTCTACTACCGCATCAATGTCGTGCCCATCCGGATGCCGGCCTTGCGGGAGCGGCGGGAGGACATCCGCTTGCTCGCGGATCGCTACCTGGCTCGAGCTGTCGAGAAGGCAGGGCGCCGAGCGCAGCTGGCACCCGCCACCCTGACCGCGATGGAGACCTACTCGTGGCCGGGCAATGTCAGAGAGCTCGAGAATGCGATCGAGCACGGCCTCGCGCTCTGCAACCACGACACGATCGAGGTGACGGACCTTCCGGAGGACATCGTGCGCAGCGGCCTGACCGAATCCCTGCGTGACGACTGGCGGGCAGGACGGGTGAGCTTCGAGGAAACGGTCGGACGCTTCGAGCGCGAACTCCTGAGAGAGGCCCTCGCGCGCTCAAACGGTAACCAGACGCGCGCCGCGTCTGATCTCGGAATCACGCGCAGGGTCCTGAAGCTGAAGCTCGACCGTTTCGGTCTCGATCCAAGCGACAAGGACGAACCGCTCCCACGCGCCTGACCCCGACCGGCGCACGCCCTGGCGCGAACGTACCGCCATCGCAGCCGAGTGTTCGAATCGGAACATCCTGCCGTTCCGTCGCGAATCCAGGCGCTTGCGCGACCGCTCGCCGCCGGCCGGGCTCGCCCTGTTCCGCCCCGAACGACAAGGCGACATCGATGACCCGTGACTGGCTGCGCGCCGATGGCGCAAATCGATGTGGACTCGCGGACTTGCCTCTGAATAGAGGAGGGCGACCCGTATCTGGCACGGGACTTGCGTGATCAGACGACATGGACCCCAAGCCCCAGACGCAGCCCAGCCCCAGCAAATCGGGGCTCTCGAAGAACACGATCCTCGTCGTCGATGACGAAGCCGGCTCCCGCAAATCTCTGAAGCGGATCCTCTCGCCCGCCCACGAGGTGATTTGTACCGACTCGGGCCACCAGGCTCTCGACATCCTCGGCTCCCGCGAGGTCGCGTTGGTCACGATCGACCTCAACCTGCCCGGCATGACGGGTGCGGATCTCATGCGAACGATCCGGACCGAGTCGCCGTCGGTCGAAATCATCGTCATCACGAGAAACAGCTCCGTGGAGACCGCCGTCGAGGGACTTCGTCTCGGCATCAGCGACTACATCTCGAAGCCCTTCGACGGGGTCGGGGTGCGCAACGCAGTCAGCCTCGCCCTCGCCCGCAAGCAGAGTCGCGCACGACTCGTCCACTTCCTCGAATGCGTGGGCACTGCCATCGGCGGAGACCGGGATAGCGGCGAGGTGCTCGAAGACTTGCAGAGGAACGTCGAGCGACACGGCGAGTTCGGTGGTGCGAACACCGAGCAGGAGCGCCCCGCTCGCGAACGACCCCACACGACCCACGACGCGGACAGCCCCACGCTCGAGTTCCTCGACGTCGTCGCCCAGGCCCTCGAGAGCCGTGACGCGGACCTGCGAAGACACGCACAGCAGGTGGAATTCTATGCCGACCTGATCGCCGAGCAACTCGGTGTCGACGAAGACACCCGCACGTGCATCCGTACCTCGGCGGTCCTGCACGACATCGGCAAGCTCGCCCTGAGCACCGAAGACAAGCGGCTCGCGCACTTCCACGGCGTTGCCGAAGGAACTCCCGACGAAGAGCATCCGCAGCTCGGCGCGACGCTCGCCCAGCGCCTGGGGTTCGAAGAACCGGTGGCCAGCGCGATTCGACACCATCACGAACACTGGAACGGCGACGGCCGTCCCGGTGCTCTCCGGGGTGAGAACATCCCGCTGGCCGCGCGGGTAATCGCCGTCGTCGACAGCTTCGACCGGCTCACGTCCGAACGAACCGGCAACCGGACACTCTCCGCCGAACAGGCGACAGCCGAGCTGCAGAAGCATTCCGGGTCGCGCTTCGACCCGGCAATCGTGGCCCTCTTCGTTGGCCTGGTCGAGAACGGCAGCTTCGAGCTCGAAGCCAGCGGAACGATCCGTTGACCTCGACGACCCCGGCAATGTTCGCGCCTTCCTCCCCCACCGACTCAGGCTCGGCGGCAGAGGGCAAGCTGCGGATCGCGCGCTCCGGCGTGCACCCGCGCGTCGAGCGCAGCCACGACGTTCACCGCGGCGACACCCGCAACGTGCGTGGTGGAATCGGTTTCGAACTCGCCACACCGACACGCGAGGCCGTCGGGGAGCTGTTGCGGGTCGGGACATCGGGCGGGAGTCGGCGTGAAACCGGGGGGGTCCGCCGGCTCCCGTCCCGAACCCGATCCGACTGCTAAGTTCACGGTCATGTTCGGAATCGGCGGCTGGGAGATGCTCCTCATCGGCGTCGTGGCGCTGCTGGTCTTCGGGCCCAAGCGCCTCCCCGAGTTGGCCCGCACCCTGGGCAAGGGCTTGGCGGAGTTCCGACGCGCGTCGAGCGATCTCCGGCGCAACATCGATCTGGATTTCGACCTCGAGAAGCTCTCGGCCCCGGAGCCCGAGAGCCAGCCACCCGCCCAGGCCGGGTCGCCAGCAGCACCCGAAACCGACGCCAAGCCCGAAACCGACGCCAAGCCCGAGACCGACGCCAAGCCCGAGACCGACACCAAGCCGACACCGGATGAGTCAAGTGGCCGTTGACGAGGCGGTTCCTCTCACCGAGCACCTCCGTGAACTCCGCAATCGCATCTTCAAGATCCTGATCGCCTGGGGGGCCGGCTTCGGCGTGGCGTGGGGATTCAAGCAGCAGATATTCGGCTACCTGATGGCACCCGCCGTCGAAGCTCTCAGCCCCGAGCAGGGAAAGCTCCAGGCGATCGCCCCCACCGAGATCTTCTTCACCTACGTGAAATCCGCGCTGCTCGCGGGCTTCATCATCTCGCTCCCGGTCATCTTCTGGCAGATCTGGTCCTTCGTGGCCCC